>LCPA01000001.1 GCA_001003385.1 Microgenomates group bacterium GW2011_GWF2_47_9
CCATCTCCATTCCTGTGCCGACAATTGGTGATTCGGGACGGACAAGAGGAACTGCTTGACATTGCATGTGTGTGCCCATGAGAGCGCGGTTGGCTTCGTCGTGAGCGATAAAGGGAATGAGCGAGGCTGATGTACCAACAACTTGACGGGGAACAACGTCGATATATTGGACTCGTTCGACTGGGACTTCTTGGAAATTGCCGCGATATCTTACCGGGACCCAAGTGTCTTTGATGTCGTTCTTCTCGTCAATCGAGATGCCGGCGTGGGTGATGTAGTAGTTCTGCTCATCATCTGGGGGGAGATAGACAACTTCGTCGGTGATATGCATAACTTCTTTGTCACCCTTCTTTAGGGACTTAACTATGCGGTAGGGTGATTCTAGAAAACCGTATTCGTTGACCCTTGTGTAGAGAGAGAGGTAGGTGACGAGACCAATATTTGGACCTTCTGGTGAGCGGACCGGACAGATACGGCCATATTGACTGGCATTGATGTCGCGCATACTAAAGCTAGCGCGCTCGCGGGTGACACCACCACTACCCATGACGGAAAGACGGCGGAGGTTGTCAATTTCAGACAACGGATTGGTTTGGTCGAGAATAGTTGAAAGGCGGTTACGACGGAAAAATTCGCTTATAGTTGCGATCACGGGTCGGGCGTTAATCAATTGGACGGGAGTAATCGATTCATCAGGTTTAACGAGAGACATTTTTTCTTTGATTGATCTTTCGAGGCGAAGTAAGCCGATGCGAAAAGCGGTAGAACCGAGTAATTCTCCCACTCTTCTCACTCGACGATTGCCAAGATGATCGATGTCATCGATTTGACCAATCCCATTTTGGAGGCCAATCAAGTACTTCACGATAGCTACGATATCTGATTTTTGTAATACTTGGTTTTGGGGTATGTTTTCTACCTCAAGGCCGAGTTTTTTATTGATTTTGTGACGACCAACTTTGTCCAGATCGTAACGACGAGGATCAAAGAAGCTCTGGAAGAAGAGATTCTTGGCATTCTCAAGAACGGCTGGCTCGCCGGGACGAATTTTATCGTATAGATCAAGCAAGGCTTCGTTTTGGGTGCGGTTACTATCTTTGGCTAGAGTTGCAAAGATATATTGGTGGTCTTTGTTCGCGTCAACTTCCTTAAAGAGAGAGTTCATCTCCTCATCATCAAGTCCAAGCGCGCGAAGAAGAGTAGTAACGTAGAATTTACGATGTCTGTCGATTTTGCCTGTGATCACATCGTTTTTGCCGACAGAGAGCTCTAGCCAACTACCGCGCATTGGGCGAAGTTCGGCTGTATGAAGAAGACGCCCAGAGGTTGCATCAATAGAACCTGCATAAAAAACACCAGGTGCGCGGACAAGCTGAGTAACTACTGCCCGCTCGATTCCAGCAATGATAAAAGTCCCTCGTTCGGTGATCTTGGGGATGTCACCCAAGAAGACGTCTTGTTCGGTCTCTTCTCCGGTGATTTTGTTGACAAGTAAGACTTTTACTCTTAGTGGCTGATCGTAGGTGAGTCCTTTATTGAGAGCTTGAAGGGGGGTAATTTTTGATTCTTCAAAATAATGTTCGCCGAAAGAAAGTTCCCAGGTTTTCCCAGTAAAATCTTCGATCGGGCTAATTTCCTTGAGATATTTTTTGATTCCGTTTTTTAGAAAGTCAGCGTATGAATCTTGCTGGACAGAGATGAGGTTAAGCTCGGGAATTGGTAGTCCTTGTTTCCCCCAGTACAAACGCTGTTTTTTATTCATGGAATCTACCTCTATTAGCCACTAATATAAAAACGGACGTACTGCTGGCATGTACGCCCATAAAAGCACCACCGGGCAATGGGCTATTAAAACACTACCGAGGTATTTCGTCAATAGGTAAATGGGGGTAATTTAGCGAATGAACTCGACAATATTTTGTTCGTGATCACTACTTGTCTTCGCGTAGTGAATTTGACCATTACTATCATGCAAGTAAAACCAAAAAGGACTATCTTGGGGAGCAAGAACTGCTTTAAGAGAGGCAAGGCCCGGGGAGCAGATTGGGGAGGGGGGTAAGCCTGAGACTAGATAGGTGTTATAGGGAGAAGGATATTTCCGATCAAGAAGAGTGGTGTTGGGCCACCATTCCTCGGCTGACCCTAGAGCGTATTGGACGGTTGCGTCTAGTTGAAGAGGCCAGCCTGCCGAAAGGCGCTTTTTGAGGATGCCGGCCACAATCGGTTTTTCTTCGTCTCCCCTAGTTTCTCTTTCCACCAGGGAGGCAAGGATAACATCCTCTTTCGTTAAGTTGAGGGGACCCACAAGACGATGAAAATTGGCGGACATTTGACTTACTAATTTGTCGGCTGTCGTACCACGAGGCAAGAAATAGGTGTCAGGGAATAGTTCAAACTCATGGCCTTTTGCCGCGGCTAGAAAATCTTCCTCGGGGATACCCAAGACGGAACTGGCGGTATGAGCCATTTGTTCGAGGCGATATCCTTCGGGGAAAGTAATTTTGAGATCAGAGATCCCGCGGGTCAGGGAGAGAGCGATGCTCTCGGCAGACATAGAGGGAGTCAAATTGTAAGTGCCGGCCTGGATTTTGTAATCGAGGCCTAATTTCTTGACGGCAAGCTTAAAAGCGAGGGGTGAGCGGATGAGGTTCTTAGAGTGTAGATTTGCGCCAATTTCACCAATTGTTTCGCCCTGCCTAACCTCGAATACCTGAACGGCCTGACTTATGCGATCGACTGGAGCGGAGATACTGCGAAAAAATAGGATTATGCTCAGGATAAAAAAGGCAACGAAAACTGCCATACTCAAATAGAAGAGTTTGGGGACGGACCTACGAGCACGCATTAGACCTCGGAAAAAAGTGCGCGACGGTAAGTTTTTGGTTTGGGATCAAAGATAAAAATACGGCCACATTTACAGGTAACTTTCTCAGTCCCACCTACCCTTTTAACATGGCTGGCTTTGGAAAGAGGAGTCCCACAACCAACGCATTGTCCTCTAGACATTAACCAGGCTTGAATGGGGGCGATTACATTTTTTAACATTTTTGCCTCCTTACAAATATTTGACTAACCCTATTATACCTATAATTTCTTATTTATTCAGATCGAGATAATCTTCAAGGATAAGACAGGCAGAATAGATGTGATCGTTGGCGAGTTTTTTGCGTTTTGCCCCGATTTCTCTCAGGTTGGCAAGAGCTGTTTTTGTGGTGAGGGTTTCTTCGTGCAGATGAACTGGGAGACCTAAAGCGAGTTTGACTTCTTCTGCAAACTTTATAACGACGTTTTCAAGTCTACCCTCGGGAATGCCAATAACTAATTCCTGAGCCCTGACATCAAGGGCGATTTGTTTGAGCTTGGGGAAAAGGGTTGCGTCGTTTGGGAGAGTGATAAGAGGTCTCGCAAGTGGCCCATCCGCATAGGCGAGTCCAATGTGTTTGAGTCCGTAGTCAATGCCAAGCATTGTTTTCATCTTAGCTCCGCCTTCACAATTAGGCGACGAAGGTATGTACCGGGCGGAGTGCAGGTAATGAGGGTCAGGTTGCGCGCTGAGTATGATTGGGCAAGTGGAGTGAGATTGTCTGGCATAACTTCGTACATATCGGTTATTGTATAGGTAAATTCAGCTCCATCTGAGTATACCTTGATTTCATCACCCTTACTCAAAGTGTGGAGGGTTGAGAAGATTGTAATGTAGCTTTCGGGATTAAAGAACTGAGGCAAGACCGAGTGGCCGAAAATAACGGTATTGCCCAGATCTCCTGGCGAGGCGGTGCCGGGATAGTGAATAAGCGAACGCTTGAGATCGGTATGAGTGTCTTCGACCGAGGCATTTTCAATCCCAAGACTGGGAATTGAGAGTTGATAACCGAGTGAGGGGGTCTTTGTGGTCTGGGGGGTGGGGAACCATGTAGTTGAGTCTGTATAGTCGAGAGTGGTGTTGATCATTTCGGGAAAAAAAGCGGGTTCAGATTTTTCTCTTTCAGGCTCCATGGAATCTGTTTTGTCACCTGCGACTGAGGGCGTGAGTTCACCAATAACTAAGCGGGGGGCGAGGGCAATTTGATAATAAATGAGTGGATAGGCTACGGAAGTAAAGGCGGAAATCCCAAGCGTGAGCAAGATTGCTGAAAACGTTTTACGAAGGACTACTGTGGGCTTTACCTTGCGCTTCAACGTGTATCCAGGCGGAGCCTTGACGTATTTATACATATATTTAGTATACGACAGTTGGGTATCAAAAAAGTCGGAGTAGTTTAGGTTGATCTAATTAGAACCGTAATATTATTGGGATTTTTCGGTAGGCGTTTGAAGCGGGGGGGGAGCCAGAGAGGCGTAATACTAACGTTGGCATTTTTTAATCCGGCAAGACCGGAGAGCGCGGTTTCGACATTGCTTGAGGACTGGCCTTTAAGGGAGAGGGCGACCGATGTTTTGTCGACAATCGGGAGTAGTTCGACAGTAACCTTGCTTGCGGCTGTGAGAGTATTCTCACTTTCTGACTTTACTTCGTTAAGCTCGATAACGGGAAGTGAGTCCGTGCGAACGTATCCTGGAGGAATGGCTTTCTCAAGTGTAGAAGCTACTAATTCCTCGATGTCGTGTTTCTTGTAACTTAGGCCTTTGGCGTTAATTGTAAGAGTGAGGGTAAGCAGATCGGCGGGGGAACCTAGCTCGGAAGAATAAGATTCAGAGGTGATTTTACTGCCTCCGCCCAAAATATAGATTCCACTATCGTCGCCTAGAGTACTTTCTAGCTCGGCCTGGGCCGAGGTTTCAAGTTTTTTGACGAGACTATCTTTTAGTGAGGCTAGGTCTTCTTTATCGACAACTCGCACTTCTTCTGAACTCCCACCTGATAAAGCACTTTCGTTTTTAGCCACGTAGGTTTCTTTGGTAAAGGAACCTATTACAAGTTCGGATCCGGCGGGGAGATTACTTTCGGCGCCGATTGAGACAGCGACAATTTTTGTGGTAGCTTTGCCTGGTACGTCGACATAATCTATCCCTGCAGACTTACTTGCAACCGAAACGTCGTCAACGAGGGCAAACTTGAGTTTTCCATAGGCGAGGACTGTATCTTTTAGAAAAGTCTTGGGGAGAGAAGTGCGATTGTAGATGACAACCTCCCCTTCCGCCAGGTCCCCGATGATTTTAGTACCGGTTGTCTCAATACTATCTTCACCAGTAACAGTTTTCTCAACAAGACTAGCGGGGATAGTGGTATTTTCAAGATCAATTGAAGAGACTTCTGTCGAGAGCGTCAGATTAACCTCTTCTTCTAGCGACTTGGTCTCGATGTAGAGCTCGACAATGGCTTTGGGCACTAACCAAATAGCAGAGAATATAGCTCCCAAGATCACGATAGCGCCGACGGGGATCAGGACGAGGGATTTTGGACCATGAAATTTGAAGCGAGGG
Source organism: Microgenomates group bacterium GW2011_GWF2_47_9 (assembly GCA_001003385.1). Classification (GTDB taxonomy): domain Bacteria; phylum Patescibacteriota; class Microgenomatia; order UBA1400; family UBA12108; genus LCPA01. The sequence goes on from LCPA01000001.1 coordinate 5,425, forward strand.
AGTGAGATGTGGGGTGGGGATATTTTCTTAAATTTGAATGGGCGATGCTTTTTCTTTGTGGGGGTGGGTGGGTCGACGGTGACAGGCGATGGATCAGATGTGGGGGGTGATACTTCTGGCTCGGGAGTATTTGCGGTAGTAAAACCAAAATCTTCAGCCGAGGCCAAGAGAATATTGTCATCCTCCAGATTCGCCGGTGAGGGAGAATCTGGGACTTCTGTGGGGGCGGGCGGGGATACCTTGAGTTCTTCATCTTTGATAGGTAGCGGCTCATGGATCTCAAAACCAATGGCTTTGGCGACCTCACTTCCTCCAGCAATGGCAACAGAACGGATTACAACATCTTTGGGGAGACTTTCAATTTTGGGGATGTGGAGAAAGTTAAATTTAGATTTCCAGTCGAAGGAAGTGAGATTTTGTACAATTTCGTCAAGATTGTGCATGCTATTAAAAACAATTATTCGGGAGGGGAGAGGATTGTCGTCGGCGAGTCTAGAGAGGCCTTCTTCCACGTCTGACGCAAGATCGTCGCTTTTAGCGATACTCTCTTTACCTTCAATCTTCCCAAGCTTGATTATGGCGAGGTGAACAAGGTCTTTGGTAATTTGAATGAGAATAGAAGTGGTGGGCGTTCCTTCCTGCAGACGTAGATAGCGAATCAAACTGTCTGATACAACAACGAAGCCCAGGGGTTTTAGCTCTAATTCTTTTGAAAGGTGCTTAATGAGCTCCAATTTGGGAGGAAGGATCCCCTCCTGGTTAGTCCAGTTGTCGGCGACCCCGAAGATAATTTCACTAGGCTCCTCGTCAAGTCCTTCGATTGCGCTAGAGATGGTTGCATCACATGAAGTCAAGAATTCACTCTTGTCGTTATCAGCGCCATCCCACTCGACAGGAGAACCGACTGCGATTACTGCGGTTTGACCTGCCTGTACTTGCCAAACTGCCGCCTGGACCAGTTCGTCTGTGAGAGTAAGGGCAAGGAACGGAGTAGGCTTTGATTTGCTATCAGAGCGAAGTTTGCCCAAGATGTTACTTATCTCCATATGTTAACAATAACACAACAGTAAAAAACTGGGCTAGACAAAGCGAATGTAAATCCGGCGGATCCCCTGCCCCAGATTTTCGTCTTTGACAAGCTCAAGAGGGCCAATTGCACTAGTATGTGCAACGTGGGGACCACCACAAAGTTCGTGACTATAACTGCCAATTGAGTACACGGTGACACGGTCGGGATATTTTTCAGGAAAGAACGCGCGGACGCCGCTTCTTAAGGCTTTGTCTTTGTCCTGTATAGCCTTGGTGACTGGCAAGTTGTCAGCAATCTTTTGATTGACAACGTGGATGACTCTGGCTAATTGATCATTACTAGGCTTGTCCGAATAGGTATAGTCGAAACGAAGTCTCTCGCTATTAATATTGCTACCAGCCTGGGTGACTTCTTCGCCTAAGACGTCTACGAGGGCCTGGTGTACGAGATGGGTGGCGGTGTGATATCGGGTGGTAGTTTCTGACTGATCGGCCAGACCCCCTTTGAACATGCCAGCACTAGCGGTTCGACTTTTGCTCTGGTGGGCTTGGAGAAGCTTGTTAAATTTGGTCTCGTCGAGCTTGATGGAGGTAAGCTCCTGAGTGATCTCAAAGGGAAAACCAAGAGACTGATATAGGTCAAAGGCAAGTTGTTCGTTGACCTTGTTGGCTTTGCCAAGCTCTCGCTCTCCTCTTATGAGTGCACTGGTGAACTTGTCTAGTTCGGCGGAGATCAACTCTGCCACACCTGAAGCTGAGTCGGCAGAGATGAAGCCGGCAGATGAGTAGAAACCAATAATTGAGGGGATACTGGCGAGAAAGATTTCTTTGGCATCGCCGCCTAGTGAGCGCGCACGTACAGCCGCACGACGGAGGAGTCGGCGCATAGTGTATCCCTGGAGCTTGTTACTGGGGACTAAGCCCTGAGCAGACATGAAAGTCGCCGCGCGCAAGTGATCGGCAATCACGCGCATAGCAGGCATATTGGCGCCCTTGTATTTTTTGCCAGTCACTTGTTCGATCGTGCTAATGATCGGAGTAAAAAGATCAGTAGCAAAGACGTCGGGAGTATCCTGAACCGCGGCCACGATACGCTCGAACCCACCCCCGAAGTCGACGTTTTGAGCGGGGAGCTTGCGCAAACCCTCGCTAGTCATCTCATATTCCATAAAAACGGAGTTACCAATCTCTAAGAATCTGCCACAGTCGCAGTTAACGTGACACTCTTTGCCATAGCTTGAATCGTGGTTGACAGCTGTATACTCGAAAAAGATCTCGCTGGTTGGGCCGCCAACCTCACCAATTGGCATGTTGTCTGGAGTTCCTGCCCGACTCCACCAGTTTTTACTACTGTCATAGTAGTGAATGTGGTCATCTTTGAGGCCGAGTTTGTGCCAAAGTAGGTAGGACTCTTGATCCTTGGGAACTGTATTATCACCCTGAAAGAGAGTGACGTGAAGGCGAGCTGGGTCTAGGGCTAGCTCCTTGGTGAAAAACTCCCAGACCCAAGGTAGTTGATCGGCCTTGAAATAGTCTCCTAGACTCCAGTTGCCAAGCATCTCGAACATAGTGGTGTGGCGGTTGTCACCAACACTTTCGATGTCTTCGGCGCGGAAACTGGGCTGAGAGTCCACCAGGCGAGTTCCCATGGGGTGCTTTTCTCCCTTGAGATATGGGACTAATTGTTGCATGCCGGAGCCGTTAAAGAGGGTGGTGGGGTCGTCACGCGGAATGATCGGGGCGGCAGGAATAACTGCATGGCCACGTTTGGCAAAAAAATCTAGATATTTTTGACGGATTTCGCTTGCTTTCATGAGGAGTATTGTACCCCACTTGGAAGCTAGGGGGGAAGACACTATTTGCCTAGCGATGCCCCCATGCGGCGGAAGAAGGTTTTTTTGGGGGTGGTGGGGGCGGTAGAGGTGGCAATAAAAGTTGCGGCGCTGTGAATCTTGGATTCGGCGCCCTCGGCTGTGTTTTGGAGGGTGGCCCTTGCTTGTCGCATTGTCGTCTCTAGGTCGGCTAGTTTGTCGGCAATGGCCGGGTTTTCGGCGAGTTCGAGTATTTTCTCACTAGCCCCGGATTTGAGAGAGTCTAAAAGTTCTTGACCCTTCTCTGACCACAACAGGTATCCACCGGCGCCTCCCAAGACGATCCCCAGCAATACTCCAGCTGAAAAGCCGGAATTACCTGAAGATTGACATTGTGGACAGGAATTGGTCATTTCTTTTTACTGCTAAGTAATTTGGAGACAAGCTCCACAACCTGCATGCCCGATTGTAACCCAGAGGCCAGATGGGAAAGGCCCGAGGAGGTACGTAGAAGATTGTTGGAGAGGTATCCAATATCAGACAGGAGATTGTCGGCTTTTTTCAGGGTTTCCCTGGCATCCCGAAGAAGAAAAATAATCTGAACCCCAATGATGGTAAGAATAATTGAGATCACAAAAATTGCGGTTAAGAGCAGGATTTGAGGCAGGTCCATATGCACCAATCATAGCAATTTTCAAGGATAATGCCAATCACCAAATTCGAAATTACACCCCAGATTTGTTATAGTATAAATGTGGCGACGAAAAAGTCTAAAGAATCTAAAAAACTTGCACTTGCCGTTGTGTCTAAGATGGTTACTTTATCGACCGCAGGGCTTGGCCTAGTGGCCGCTCTTTCGTGGAACAACGTGATAAAGGAGCTTGTTGATCGATACGTACAACCACTAGTCGGTGGAGCGAGTGGGGTCTTTTCGCTATTAATTTATGCAATCCTGGTGACGATAATGGCGGTGGTCGTCACGATGCAGTTAACAAAACTTGAAGAAAAACTAAAGAAATAGACTGCGGACAACAAAATTACTTAGAAATTTGAAATGTTCTTTCGACTGTACGCGATTTACCTTGACGATTTACTGATTCAACAACTACCGAATGAGTGCCAGCTGGGAAAAGCAGGTCCAAACTAAATTCTCCGTTCTTTGAAACAATTACCTTCTGTCCGTTTATAGTAACAACAGCATCTTTGACTGTTTTACCCTTTACCGTTACTTTCTCCCCATAGACTTCGCCGTTTTCAGGCTGAAGGAGAGTGATTTTGGGAAGCGACCACCAAGAGCTTAGCTGAATCCCTAGAAAGGCAAAAAATATAATAAGAGCCGCGAGGGACAAGAAGAAGTTTGCTGAAAAAATGCGCGGTTTATTTTTTACTGGATTGACAAGACCTTTGGGGACAATTTCGCCGGCGTTATTTTCGACAAAATCGCGACGAAACATTGCTAAGACGGTTTCGGGGTTAATCCGGAGCGCGACAGCGTAGTTTCGCAAAAATCCTTTAGTGAATGTTGCGGAGGGGAGGGATGAAAAATCAGAATTTTCGAGTGCTTCTAAATATTCTGGTTTAATTTTGATTTTGCCTGCCACTTCAGCAAGGGTTAGTTCTTTGAGGATGCGTTTCTCTTTCAGGAGATCTCCGGGAAGTTCTGGGGAAGAGATGAGAATGTTGCGTGGTTTGACTCCCTCCTGTGGACCAATAACTCCTGCTTTCTCAAGTTGATCCATAATTTTGGCCGCCCGATTATAACCGATACTCATGCGACGTTGAAGATAGCTCGTTGAAGCTTTGTTGGCGGCAAAAACTACCTTGACTGCGTCGGCAAACAGTTCGTCTTTTTCTCCATCACTTTCATTTTCCTCTTCAGTAAGATATTTTTCAGTTACTTCTTCCTGATACTTTACCTCTCCGTCATAACTCTTTTTGAGGAAGTCGATTAAGCCTTTAATTTCTTGATTGGTAACATAGGTTCCCTGAATGCGGGTTGGGAGGGGACGGTCGGGGGGAACATAGAGCATATCTCCCCTTCCCAAAAGTTTTTCCGCGCCAGGAGAGTCGATAATAACCCGAGAGTCGATCATTGAGGTAACGTTGAAGGCAATGCGGGTTGGGATGTTGGCTTTGATAAGACCGGTAATCACGTTTACAGAAGGACGCTGAGTTGCAAGTACCAGGTGAATGCCGGTGGCACGCGCCATCTGTGCTAGGCGAGTAATCAGATCTTCAACCTTGGAAGGGGCATACAGCATGATGTCCGCCAACTCGTCGATGACGATCACAATATATTCCATAGCTGTAAAGCCTGAAAGCTCGTTGTACTCTTCGATATTGCGAGCGCCGACTTCGGCAAACATTTTGTAGCGCTTGTCCATTTCTTTGGTTGCCCATTGCAAGGCTGAAACTACTCGCTCTGCCTCGGTAATAACGGGAGTCAGCAAGTGAGGAATCCCGTTGTAGCCCGTGAGTTCGACCCGCTTGGGATCGACAAGGATGAATTTTAGTTCGGAGGGGGAGTTGCGGAATAGAAGAGTACAAATAATGTTGTTGATACAGATAGATTTTCCTGAGCCGGTCGCGCCGGCAACAAGGACGTGGGGCATTTTTTTGATATCGGCGATTGCCGGGGCACCGGACACGCCGAGGCCCAAGCCGACTGCAAGGCGGGATTTATCTTTTTTCATGTCGGGGTGAGTTAAAATTTCGTGAAGAGTCACATATTCGGGAGATCGGTTGGGGGCTTCGATTCCAACCAAGTTTCGGCCTGGGATTGGAGCCTCGATCCTGATTTGACCAGTCGGAGCGGCGAGTGCCAGGGCCAGGTCAGTTTGAAGCGCCTTGATTTTGGAGAGCTTGGTACCCTCAGCGATACGAATGGCATACTGAGTAACCGCTGGACCCCCATTGACCTCGGCGACTTTGGCTTTGATCCCAAATGAGTCGAGAGTACTCTCAATGATGTGGGCGTTATCTTTGATGTCGCCCCGGTCGGCCTTTGCGCCTTTTTCTGTGGAGAGAAGGGTAAGAGAGGGATATTTCCAGATTTTATCCCCGGTTGGGGTTGAGATAATTTGATTTTCAAAATCAAGATCTTTACCCTTTTGATTTGGGGCTTTTTGGGCGTCTTTTGGAGGAAGTTGTGCCCCCATTTTGTCCACACCGGGGATGTTGATTTTGGTCTTGCCTTCCGAGGCAAAAAGTGATTTTTGGAACTTGTCATTACCTTTTGCAGAGGATGTTTTTTGAAAGGCTTGCTTAACGTAAACAAAAAGCTTGGAGATGCTTTCTAAGATATCTTCAAGGGGAGTGTTGGTGAGGATCATACCTCCGACTGCAGTCACGGCAAAAAATACAACGCCAGCGCCAAAACCAGTTATTAAAAAAGAAATACTCTCTGAGACTTGGAGCCCTAGCTCGCCAGCCCTAGTCATTCCGAGCATCCCCCCAAAGATGAGAAGCCCGCCAACGAAGAGGGTGGGAGAAGTGATGGCCCACTTGAGAGTTGTCATCATGAGGGCGATCGTTGTGAGTAAAAAAGGCAGGATAAGGATCGTCCAGCCAAAAGCGCGGTAAAGGACCAGGTAAACCCCACTTAGGAAAGCGCCCTGCCTGGTAAAGGAGAGTAAAATAATGACAGCCAAGACCAAAAACAACATCGATACTACCGAGTAAACAATTTCTCTACGTAGTTTGATTTTGAATGGTTTTTTTCGTCGTCCTCTTTTTTTCATATCTTTTTAGTCCTCGACAATGATGGGGATGACTACGGGGTTTTTGCCGATGTACTTGATAAATAATCGGCTGACCTCTTTGGAGATCTTGTCTTTACTATACAACTTATCTCGAGTAATGTCTGTTGACTTGAAAACTTGGGCTAGCGCGACTTTGATTGAGCTGAGGAGAGATTCGTCAAGCTGTTTGGTGATTCCCTTTGGAATTACGTCGATATCTAATGATTGACGTTCCCTGTTTGAGGTAAAAACTACTACTACGACTCCCTCTTGGAACATGAGCTTACGATCCATGATGGGTTCTGAGGCATGAGAGATCACGCCGGATTCGACATAGACGTTTTTGAGCTCTAAGGTTTCTCCTACGTGTACGACCCCCCCGCTTTCTATGACAATTGCCTGGTTTTCTGGGGTGAGTACGCGTTCTTTGGGGATCCCCATTTCGCCGGCAAGTTTACTAAATTGAACGGTGTGACGATGGGTCCCTCCTGTAGGCATGACGTATTTGGGACGTGTCATAGCCATAAGCATCATAATTTCTTTACTGCTGGCATGTCCAGAGACATGAAGGTCGTCGGAAATGTCTGAGTATGAGGTGGTAATCCCATGGCGACTTAAAAGATCGATCATCCGATAAACGTTGACCTCGTTGCCTGGGATTGGGTCTGAGGAAAAAATCACTTTATCACCAGGATCGAGGGATAAAAGTTTGTGCTCCTTGGTTGCGATACGCTCAAGAGATGAGCCTAGTTGTCCCTGACTCCCCGCAATAATCAAGCATTGTTCGTTCTTGGGGAGAGTACCTATTTTGCGTTTATCGATGATAAGTCGAGGAGGGAGTTTGAGAAATCCTAGTTCGGCGGCTGTCTTAACGTTTCGCTCGATAGAGAAGCCGACAAAGGCAACTTTGCGACCACTTCTTTTGGCAACCCAAAGAGCCTGTTGAATACGGCTGATATTGCTACTCATAGTGGTGACTGCAATTCGATTTTCGATTCCTCTGAATTCACGCTCAAAAGAATCTTCGACAATTGCCTCAGAGAGGGAGTAACCCTCTTTTTCTGACCTCAAACAGTCAGAAAGAAGCAGGGTGACACCTTCTGCCCCGGCACGAGTGATGGATTGAATATCTGGCAATTCTTGACCAACGGGAGTCCAGTCAAACTTAAAATCGGAACCGTGATAGATGTTGCCGTGGGGAGTTTTGATGATTAGATGTTTGGTATCGGGGACAGAGTGAGTGACGGGGATCATCTTGACTTCAAAACGACCAAGAGTGATGGGCTGGCGATCGCCGACTACATTAATGAGTTTGGTATCGATAGAAAATTCTTTGAATTTCTCTTTGATAAATCCTGCAGTTAATTTGCTGGCGTAGATCGGAATATTGTCTCTAAGTTGGGGAATGATATAGGGTAAGCCGCCAATGTGATCTTCGTGTCCATGGGTCATAACGAAGCCCCGAATTTTACTTTGCTTATCCTTGAGATAAGTGATATCGGGGATAGTTAGATCGACGCCCGAGACCCCTACTTCTGGGAAACCCATCCCACAGTCAACGATGAAGATGTCATCAATACTTTCATATACATACATGTTGTCATGCACGTTCGGGGTTCCGCCAAGCGGGACAATTTTGATTGATGAAGATGTGTTATACATTTTTTCCTTTTTGTTTTAGTATGCCACAGGACTGCTACCACTTGATAGGTGCAATTTTGTGCTTTAGTAGATAAGTATTGGTGAGGCTAAAGGGCCGCGACCCAAAAAACCCACTATGAGCCGAGAAGGGAGATGGGTGGGGACTCTTTATTATCAGATGTTTGGATCCGTCGACTACGGCCCCCTTTTTTTGGGCATATGCTCCCCATAAAATAAAGACCAAATGCTTTTTTTGTTCTGATAAAACTCTAACAACCTCGGAGGTAAAATCTTCCCATCCCTTGTTTTGATGAGAACCGGCTTGATTGGCCCTTACCGTTAGGGTAGCGTTTAACAAGAGCACCCCTTGTTTAGCCCACCCTTCTAGGTCCCCGCCCGCAAAGGCTGGCGCCTTGCCAGTATCGGACTTGATTTCTTTGTAGATATTTTGGAGCGAGGGTGGGGGGTGCACTCCGCGGTTCACAGCGAAACAAAGGCCGTTGGCCTGGCCAACGCCGTGGTATGGATCCTGACCCAAGATTACAACTTTGACTTCGTCAAACGGAGTTAGGTCAAAGGCGCGAAAGATAAACTTGGGCGGCGGGTAAACTTTTTCATCAAGGTATTCTTTACGCACAAAGTCCGAGAGGAGATGGAAGTAATCTTTTTCAAATTCCTGTTCTAAGACTTTTTTCCAGCTGGGTTCGATCTTGACTTGCATGTTTCGGATACTACGACAAACTAGTAGGCAGTCATATATTGTTTGTAATTGTCCTTGTTGACTGTGACAGACTGAGTTTTGCCTTCTACAATTTCTCTGGCAACACGACGACAGAGAGCGTGGATGGTTCGCTCGAGGGTGCGGATTCCGGCGTCGTAGCCGAGAGGACGAGCTACGAGTGGCCATACTTCTTCGGCAATTGTAAGATTGTCGGGAGAAAGGCCGGAGTCTTTTAGTGCTTTGGGAAGAAGGAAGTTTCGACCAATATGGATTTTTTCTTCGTCGGAGTAACTAGGCATTTGGATAAGTTCAAGACGATCGAGGACGGCAGTTGCGACGTTGGTTGTGTTGTTGGCTGTTGCGATAAACAGGACCTGGGACAAATCAAGCGGATAGTCCAGATAGTGATCGAGAAAGCGATTGTTTTGAGTGGGGTCAAGAAGTTCGACAAGGACTCCCATAATATCTGCACGCTCATCAGCTCCGACGCGGTCGATTTCGTCTAGTAAAATTACGGGATTAAAGGATCCGGCGGACTTTAGAGCTTTTACAATTGCCCCAGGCTCTGCCTCGAGAAATAATCGTGACTTGCCACGAAGATCGCGGGCACTCCCTAGACCACCAAATGGGATGCGCGCAAACTTGCGGCCCAATACTTCGGCTAGGGAATAGGCAAATGTCGTCTTGCCGGTTCCCACAAGACCAACTAAGAAGATCGCGGGTGCCCGGACACTATCCTGGTGGCCGGCGGCTTGGCGGAGTTTGATCGTCGACAAATATTCTAGAATTCTATTTTTGGGTTCTTGCATGCCATGATGAGTTGACTCCATGACGGAGGCGGCCGCAGAAATATCGAGCTTGTCGGCTGTGTAAATCCCCCAGGGGAGACTGGTAATCCAGCCAATGTAGTGAGAAATACGGTCGTATTCCTGAGAATATATTCCCGTATCAACCATCCGCTTAAGACGAGTGAGCATTTCCTTCGCTTTTTCAAGAAGCTCGGGCGGGAGCTTGGCGGCTTGGACTGAGGCTGAAAGTTTGGCAAGTTCGTCGACTAGTCCAGGTTTATTATTGTCTATGGGATCGGATGTCATACTCTTCTATCGTATCACAGGGGAGCTTCAATATGCCGCACCCTTGAAATCGGGACAGTTGGCATTTGCCCAGGTGAGGTAGTCGGTTGAGCACTCTTTTTTGGCGGCACCACCTGGCATACAGTCTATCCATTCTACGGTCGGACATACATAGGTGTTGTCGTTCTCAATAAAACAACTGGAGCCGGGAGCGTGCCAGCAAGAACTGCGACCATTCTCTTCATAGACCCATTGTTCGGGTGTGCCTGGCTTGTACTGAGACTTTGAGCCGTAGTACCAGCCAGTATTGAGCTCCTTCTGTGTAATTTCGGGAGTTTCCTCGGGGGTGATTGTTTCCTTTACACTCTCGCTAAAACTCTGACCGCCCTCAGTTACACAGGTCGCCGGATAGGAAGTGAGAAGAGTACTACCTTTTGATTTGACGCATTCTTCGTAGGAAGATACTGCTGGTGAGCTACCACTCTGCAGTCGCCATACTCCGTATACAACGGCGAGTAAAATGAGAATTAAGATTAGTAGTTTTTGTTTTTTCATCATGTTTGATTATGGCACAATCCGGACGAGCATACCAACGTCCGAGAGATCATATACCTCTTTTGAATCTTGAGGCGCTAAAGCGATACAACCACCAGTCTTCTTGTCGCCAATGTAGTTGCCGTACCGATAATAAGGCTTCCCATCTTCACCGACTGCATAGGCAATTTCGTGAATTCCCAAATAGGCGCCGACATCTTTGGCGTAACTAAAGCCCATCCAGTATGGCATCCACGCAGAGTAAATCGATGAAAAAGCCTTTGGGGCCTTGTTTAATATGTGATACTCGCCGAGTGGGGTTGGATATGGCTCGCCAGTTGAGACGGGGTAGGTTTTATATAGTTTTCCTGAGATGAAAAAATACATTTTTTGTTGAGAAAGATCGATTTCGAGGTATTTTTCCGCCAAATTACCAGAGGAAGTCGGACCATCATCCAACCCCAAGACCTGGCTGATGGCTTCTGCGCCATGAAATCTCTGGTTAATAGCAAGTAAAATATTTTGATATGCCGAGTCTTCCACAAAATATTTACGTTCTTGTGCCCCAAGGTGGGAGATAATTTCGGAAAGAACAACCTCGCGATCAAGAACTAAGTCCTGGGAGGGGTCGGTAGAAGTAATCGTAAGAGATGATCTGATTACAGAGGCCGGGAGCGAATAATAAGTATAGGAGTTGCCAACTTTGAGTTTGATGTCTAAGGGGGCGTTTAGCGTGCGGGAAAGTCGGGCATTGAAGGCTAAGAGACTGTCGCTAACCCGATCTTTAACAACGTAGGTTGGCCTTACTTCGATGCGATCTTTGCCGAATTCTTCTGTTAGGCTAGGAATTAGTGAGTTTATGTCAATAAGATACTCCGAGCGGGCTTTGAGCGACCTGAGTTCGCCTTTGGCTGAGTCATAGGTTATTTGAGGGGGGGCGTCGTCACCAACAAGATAGGTTTGAGGGGTGTAGGTAAGAGTGTTGAGACGGCGAGTTTTAAAATAATTGTCCAGGTCAACAGAAATTCCTAAGTCAGTAAAACTTGTTTTGTACTCCTGGTCCGGGAGGATAAGGATTATTTCTGATCTCGCGAGGTAGTCGGAAACGACCTTTGTGAATTCTTGGTAGGAGTGATTGGCGACCTGCAAGTGACCTATTTTTGACCAAGGAGATAGACGATCTTTGTAATAACCCAATACTAAAGAAGAGCTAAAGACAAGTAAGATTAGGGCACTAACAAAGCTTGTCGATAGTTTATGACTAAATCTCATGGATTTAATATACCCAAGTAATCGGTGAAGCGGAAGGGAAATTACCGACGGGGGCGAAAGCCTTGCCTGCCGGTAGACTGGCCGCCACGTCGATCTCTTCCAAAACCACCGGAGCGTGGTTCGCGGGGAGCCTCTGGCTTGAGCTCGGAGAGCGGGATCATGGAAAGATCAACTCGACCTTGGTCGTCAACACCCTTGACATAAACATGGACCGTATCACCTTCCTTGACGACCCCGGAGGCGTCAGAGACATACTCCTTGCTCATCCGACTAACATGGACTAGCCCTTGTTTGCCGGGTGAGAACTGCACGAAGCAACCGTACCCTTCTACCCTAGTTACGACACCGTCGTATTCTTCGCCTGCTGTCGGAACATGAACCATTCCTTTTATCCAGGTAGAAGCTTTGTCCATACCCTCAGGATCAACGCCGGAAACAGTTACCATACCTTTGCCAGAACTGTCGTCGATGTCGACTTGAACCCCGGTTTCGGACATGATTAACTTGATCATTTTTCCGCCGGGGCCTATCACCTCGCCGATTTTATCCATGGGGATCTCAAACTGAATAATCTTGGGAGCGTACTGACTGAGGGATGCTCTGGGATTAGCAATGGCTTTTAGCATAACCTCCATAATTTCTAAGCGAGCGTCTTTGGCTTGAGCAAGAGCTTGAGTTAAGACTTCAAAAGAGATTCCGGAAACTTTGATATCCATTTGCAGGGCGGTAATACCATCCTTGGTACCGGCAACCTTGAAGTCCATATCCCCGACATGATCTTCGATTCCGGCAATATCGGTGAGAACAACTGATTTTTTACCATCGGTCATGAGACCCATTGCAATTCCTGCTACTGGTTTTTTTAGGGGTACGCCTGCCGCCATCAAGGACATGGTTGAGCCACAGACACTAGCTTGACTAGTACTGCCATTGCTGCTCATGACCTCTGAAACTACGTGAATTGTGTAAGGAAAGTCGGTCTCACTAGGTAGCATGGGAACGAGAGCTCGTTCGGCGAGAGCGCCGTGACCGATTTCGCGTCTACCAGGAAAACCAAATCTACCCGTTTCCCCGCTAGCGTAGGGGGGCATGGCGTAGTGATGAATATAGCGTTTGACTGTTTCGTCGGTCATGGTCTCAAGAATCTGACCCATGGCTGGTGAACCAAGGGTGGTAATCGAGAGAACCTGAGTTTGACCGCGCTTGAACATGGCTGAGCCGTGAGTACGAGGAAGGATGTCAACTTCGGCAACTAACTCTCTGATTTCGGTGGTTTTTCGACCATCTACACGGATTTCCTCATTGATCGTCTTTTCTCGCACCAGTTCGGCTAAGAGATCGTGAACAATCTCACCGATTTGCTTGGGTTCAAGTGTTTCGGCATAATCGTCTTTCAGTTTTTCAACAAAACTTTCGACAAGACCATCTTCAGCCCCGGGGACTCCCAAGCGATTTTTGAGGTCAGCACTGATTTTGGTCGTGATTTCAGCTTTGAGGTCTAAAGGAATAGTTTCAACCGTGGAGAATACTTGTTTGGGTTTCCCGACTTGACTTCTCAACTCGTTTATCGCGGTGGTCACAACTTGGATTGCAGAATGTGCCGCTTTCATACCATCCAACACTTCTTGCTCGCTAACCTCGATTGCACCGGCTTCGACCATGACGATAGCCTTGTCGGAGCCTGAGACTACTAGATCTAGTTTACTTGATGCTCGCTCTTCATAGGTAGGATTGATTAAATATTTCCCATCCTTAAGACCAACCCTGACGCCTGCGATAGGACCGTCCCAGGGAATATCTGAGATGTGAAGGGCGGCGCTTGTTGCGATTAATCCCAACATGTCGGCGTCATTTACTCCGTCGGCGGAGAGGACTGTCGCAATAACTTGGACATCACGGTGAACGTTCTTGGGGAAGAGAGGGCGAATAGAGCGGTCGATAATGCGCCCCTTTAGGATGGACTCGTCACTTGGTCTACCATCGCGCTTGACCCACCGGCTCCCTTTAATTTTTCCTCCAGCATATAGCTTCTCAGCAAAATCGACGGAAAGGGGGAAATATGGCAAGTTGGTCTCGGTTTTTGCCATCACGGTGGTAACATGGACTACGGTTTCACCATAGGTCGCAAGAATGGCGGCGTTAGCTTGTTCGGAAAACCTTCCGTATTCTAAAATGAGTTCTTTATTCCCCAAGGGAATAGAAATTTTGGTTATTTTCATGAGAAATTGACTGGACTTGTCACTTGGCGAGGTCGAGAGTTTTGATTAGGGCGCGGTAGCGATCTTCGGCTTTGTCCCGAAGATAATTTAAGAGACGCCTGCGCTTACTAACCATTTTGAGAAGACCCTTCCTACTGTGATTGTCCTTCTTGTGAGACTTCAAGTGGCCTGTTAGCTCCTTGATGCGCTCAGTGAGGAGGGCAATCTGGACCTCGGGTGAGCCAGTATCTCCTTTCGTAGTTGCAAACTTTTTTATAATATTGGTTTTTTTAGTAACGGCGAGTGACATATAGTCGTGTATTATACGGGAGGGAGATTAATATCGCAAGAGAGAGGGAGTGGGAGCAAACTAGAAAAGAAGGCAGGGTTGGGGTTTTTCGGTGAGATCGCTAGGATTATCCGGTATTTTTCGAACTGCTCTTGAAAATTTTTGGTTTGAGCCAGTCTGGTGACCCTTGATCGAGTTTTTCTGGTTGAGACGGCTCTAAGTCAAGGATGGGGGTGTCGGAAATAATCTTGGCTTTTTCTGGACTCTTTCGGTGGGACATTCTGGCTCCGGCACGATAGAGGATGGCGAGGGCTTCGAAAGTGTCGGCGGTCATGTCGAGAGAATGCAAGGAGTCGGTGGCGGAAACTATGCCCTGCATTAGATTTCCAGCAATGTCGATGTCTAGAGGAAGCCCTAGTTCTTGGATGACGGCTGTTGCCAGTTCTGAGTTACTTGCGACTAAATCGGTAAGATTAATCGAACCAAACGTGGAGTTGTTTTTGCCAAAATTGATGATCTCGGCCGATTCGAATAATTCTACTTCTTTCTCGGCGATTGGACCAAGAGCAGACAGAGAGTCGGCGCCTACCACAATGACAAGGTCGGCGGCGGCACCAGAGTAGCCAAAGCTAATATCTTCGGATTTAATTGAATCTAGGCCTTTTTTGGGGGTGATGATTAAGTTGAGATGACCACCTTCGGTATTACTGGTAACTTTTTCAACTGCGTCTTCTTCAAGATTGAAGGTGATAACTAGATTGGAACCACCAACGTCATTCGTGACTTTGTCGATTCCAACTAGATGTGAATCTCGAACAACAGCCGGGTCAGAGGCGATAACTTTTGTCTTTTTGCCGTACGCGTTTAGGGATAGGTAAAGAGCAAGCGCGGCAGACATGACATCTTCTGAGGGGTTGGCTGGGATTGCTACTATAAGCGAGTTTTTGGCATCTAAGGATGATTTAAAATCTTGAAGATTGTTGGTCATATTCCCCCTATTCTCTCGGGGGCAGGCGCGAGAATGAGTATTTACTCGTCAAGTGATTTATTTTTCTTATAGGATATTATAGTGTCTTTTTCCCGCAAGTCAAGTTTGGGGAAGAAGAGAATGCCACATTCTTTCCCTGTCGCAACGGATTTTAATTCTTCTTTGCCGACTCTTATTGATTTTATTCTGGCGTTTTTGGTTTCACCGTCTTTTTTAATGACGTGAACAGTATCGCCAACCTCGAATTTGCCGGATTCTATTAGACAGCCGGCGATCCGATCTGCATTAATCTCGAAAATTTTGAGGATCTTGGCACGACCTAGCTCTTCTTCGTCGATGGTGGGTTCCAGTAATCGTAAAACCTTTTTTTCGAGGTATTCAAGAAGTTCATAGATAATTGAGTATTGTTTGATTGTGACCCCTTCTGTCTCGGCGAGCTTGGTAACAGAGGAGTTTGCTTTGACCTCAAAGCCTAAAATGATCGAACCTGTAGTGCTGGCAAGAAGGACGTCGGACTCGGTTATGTCTCCTGAAGCGCTCACGATTAGATTGATCTCGGCCGCGAGGGAACCTCGAATCGCCTCTAGTGAACCCAAGGAACCAGCTTTGAGAACAACATTGAGTTTGTTTTCGCTTGGTTCTAGGATTGGAGAAGACTCGACTATTTCTGGTTCACCAGGGAGACTAGAGTTTGGCAAAATGAGTTCCCCTACTTCGGGAAGCGATTTGAACCCAAGAATTTGACAGGGTTTCCCTGGGAGGACAGTATGGATTGGGAGATTTAGGTCGTTAAAAAGAGCTTTAACTTTGAGAAGCGCGCTTGCAGTACGCAGAGAGTCTCCTTCCATAATTTTGCCTGCTCTTACGATCGCACTCACCAAGATACCTCGTTTCATATCCCGCTTCGCTTCGATAATGGGAGCGCTTAAGTCGGCCTCCTCTTTATAGTCCAGCTCTTCCAGTTCGGCCATAAGAAGGAGATTTTCTAGGAGGGAGCTCACCCCAGCCCCGGTTTTGGCCGAGATTTCAACAACTGGAATGTTGCCGCCGTACCCTTCTACAAAAACCTGATGTTCTGTAAGTTGGGCCTTGGCATTGTCTGGAATTACGCCTGGTTTATCCATTTTATTCAAGGCGACTATAAAGGGAGTTTTGGAGGCGTGGAGATATTTAATTGACTCGGCGGTCTGAGGCTTGACCCCGTCGTCGGCCGCGATGACAAGTACGGCCAGGTCGGCAACTTCTGCACCTCGAGAGCGCATCTTGGAAAAAGCGGCGTGGCCAGGAGTGTCGATGAAAGTGAGAAATTTGCCTTGATATTCAGCTTCGTAAGCACCAATCGATTGAGTAATACCGCCTATTTCTTTGGCGGCTTGATGTGAGGTTCGAATATGGTCTAGTAGGCTAGTTTTGCCGTGATCAACATGACCCAGGATGGCGATGATTGGCTGGCGAAACTGGGGAGCCTGTGTGTTTGTAGTTGCCATGGTTAACCCTTTCAGTCGACATTATGCTTGCGCGGCAAGAGCCGCTTTTTCTTCCTGATAACGTCGAATTTTATCTGCTTCTTCTATCGCTTGAGCCTTGCGCTTGTGGAAGCGAGCAATGGCTTTGCCTGTTTCTTCTGGGCCACGCTCGTCAACGGCGGATAGTTCGGCTGAAATCGAGGGGAGCTTGGCTTCTAGATCCGCGACTAATTTAATTCCCATCTCGAGCAGGGTATTTCTGACTTTGGAGGATAGGCCTAGTTCATCGATCTCAAATTGCTCATCTCCGGAAGTAGAGATAGCAACTTTGGTGGCGCCATCACCTTTGATATCTATTTTGTAACCGGTTAGTTTAGCGGCGAGGCGGGCATTTTGACCACCTTTACCGATGGCAAGAGAGAGCTGATCTTCGGGAACAACACAAACGACTTTCCTGTTCTTGCTGTCAATCTCGACAGAGAGGTTTTCGGCGGGGGCGAGGGCGGCGGCAATATATTTGTCGACTTCTGTTGAGTATTCGATGATGTCGATTTTTTCTCCGTTGAGTTCATTGATGACGGCCTGGACGCGGACGCCTTTTTGACCAACGCAGGAGCCGACCGGATCTACCCCATCTGCTTTTGATTTGACGGCAAGTTTGGTTCTATGTCCTGCCTCTCTGGCTAGAGAGACGATCTCTACAGCGTGAGAGCTGACTTCGGGGACTTCCCGCTCGAAGAGTGCGCGGATAAGCTCGGGTGCGGCACGTGAAACGATGATGGTTTTACCTTTGTAGGTCTCGCGGATTTCCTTGATATAGACGGCAATCCTTTGATTGAGACGGTAAAACTCGTTGGGAATCGCCTCTTGATTGGGCATGAGAGCTTGACCACGTCCGATATCAACCACAACATGGGGGCCATCAAAACGAAGTACCATACCGGTAACCATGGTGCCAATCTTGTCGGTGTAATCGGCAATAATGGCGTCTTTTTCGGCTTCCCGGACTCGCTGAAGAATAACTTGTTTAGCCACTTGCGCGGCGATTCTGCCAAAGCCAGCAGGGGTAGCAGACACACCATCTTTGAAGACGGCGATGGCGCCTGTCTCTTCGTTGACTGTGACGGAGTAGGCGTCGATTTCTTCCTCTGGGATACCAAAATCGCGTCGTAGAGCGGCTTGAATAGCTAGCTTGATGGAATCGATAATGATCGATGGTTCAATCCCGCGTTCGGCGCAGATTTGATTAAGGGCGAGGGCAAATTCGGATCTGATCTGTGACATATGACTATCTCCACATTTAGATATGTTAGGTCGAGTTCTATGAAAAAGGTGGGCATATCCCACCTTGCCACGAACACTACGACTCTTGTGATTGTAGCACAAAATAGGTCAGTAAAACAAATTTGGCTACTCTAGATCGGAAAAGTCTTCTTCAAAAATGACGGTGTTATTTATATCTGCTTTGAGACTATCGATTTCAGTACTCTCTGAGGTGGGAGCGGTACTGTCGATTAGCGATTCGTCCATACCCTGTCCAGTCTCATTTGGTTTGGAACCTAGAAGAGTGCATCCGCCAAGAAGTAGAGCCGAGATAGCAAGAATAGTGATTTTTTTAATCATATGATTTCAGAGCCGACTTTAATAATTCGAGTACCTGTTTGAATGCGTTTCGTGCCTCCTCTGCCTGGGATTGACCTAGTCTAACCTTATTTTGCATCTCGTCCTGACTCCATTCTGGGTCGAAAGAAGTAAATGTTTGAATTGCCTCTTTACCCTTTGATTCTGCAGAGAGGAGGTTGGACTTGGCCTGATCAAGGAGTTGTTGAGATGTAGTGGTGTCTTTGCCCTCAGTTTTTGACAAATCTAACCTGGCTTGAAAGCGAGTAATGATGTTGTTTAGGCGTTCATAGTAGAAAGAAAACCTTTTTTGAAGTCGCTCGGCGTGGTTTTTGGCTAAACGTAATCTGGTTTCGATCCGCTTGGTTTGAATTTCTTGCCTTTGTTCTTCGCGGCGATCCTCTAACTCTTGTTGAATTTTTTGGCTGTTGTCATCCCCAACCTTGCCGGTAGAGGTCTCCGCATGAAGTGCTGGAACAAATAAAAATGAAGAACAGAAGATGATGGTCGCAAGCAGGATTTTATGCATAATTTCCCAAAACTTATATTTTAGAAGCTAATGCTTTCCAGAAAACGCTTGAAAGGCGTTGACTCGGCGCTTTCCGAAAGCACCACCTCTCCGGATTCGGCCGAGAGATAGGCTCTCTTTTTAAAGGCTAATTTGAAAAGACCGAGAACTTTTTTGTCTTCTGTAGCGCTAAATTTGTAGACCGGAATTTCATTCTCAATTTCAAGTTCAACTGATTCATCGGTTGTTAACAAACCAAGGCTCGCTAGTTTATCGGCCGCTTCGTCTGGTAAAACGGAGACGATCTTTTGCTCGCCATCAGCGCGCGTGACAATAAGTTCGTTGTTTTCACCAAGGGAGAGGGGGAGCGAGGTATGGGCATTGAGCCTGGAAGTAGTGATTTCTAGCTTGTCTTTGAGGGCGTTGATTTCCAGGAACGAACCGTCGGATTTTTCGACACGCAGTTTTTCTTTTATCGGAATTTCCTGGTCGGTATTGCGGAGAACTTGACCGTTTTCGGCCATGACTTCTTGACGCACTCTGAGAACTCCGTCCTCAGATTTGACTTGGGTTTTAATAGTTTGCTTAAGCCTTTCCTGAGCCTTTTTACGGGCCTCGATCTCTTTTTCTAGTTTTTGTTTGGCAAGTTCGCGCTCGTTCTCTAGGCGGTCTTTCTCTGCTTCTCTAGCTTGTTCGCGAGCACGTTTTTCGGTTTGAGTCTCGTCATTGCGTTCATCATCTTCGTCTTCATCTTCCACTTCTACTTCTACTTCGTTTTCTTCCTCTATTTCGATTTCATCGCTATCGTCGCCTAAAACAAAGCCATCTACTTGGACTAAGGTGCCTGACCTGTCAATTAACCAAGCGGCGAGCGCCAAGGAGTTTTGACTAGTAACAAAGAAAGCGAAAAATAAGAGCGCGAAGCCGACAATGATGTTTTTGCTCTGCATAATAAACCTCCTAATTTGAATGGTACTAGAAACAGTTAAGTACAATAGCTAATAGGAGTCAAGTCATACTAGATCAGGAATCGATTTCTCGACCCAAATCTTCGACCAAACGACGGGCGCGACGGGAAAGCTTGCTGGGAAGCATAACCTTGAATTTGACATACAGATCGCCATACATGTTTTTGGAGAGATGTTTAACGCCTTTGCCGGAAAGTCTAACTGTGGTTGAGGGCTGAGTACCAGGGCGAATCTTGAGCTTGAGCGATCCTGTTAGAGTGGGGATTGCTGTCTCTCCACCCAAGAGAGCCAGGGTGAGTGGGATCTCGTGGTAGACAAATAGGTTGTAGCCTTCGCGTCTAAAAATTGGGTCTGGTTCGACGTTGAGGGAAATATCAAATTGATTATAGCGAATTCTAGTCCCGTCGTCGGCGCCAGCGGGGATTTTGACGGTATACTCTTTGCCTTGGTGAACAAAAGATTTTTCGACTCCCTTGACGGCATCCATAAAGCTGATTTTGATTGAGTAGTGGGGTTTGGCGCGGTACTGACCGCCAAAGGGGTTATTGCCACCAAAGAAAGTCTCGAAGATGTCAAAAGGGTCTGAAAAGTTGCCTGAGCCACGGAATAAATCTTCAAAGCCTCCGCCTGACGAGTAGGAATAGGTGAATGGCCCCTGACCATAAGATTGTCCCCCACCACCAAAACCACCAAAACCAGAGGACGGATCAAAGGCGGCATGGCCAAATTGGTCATATTTGGCGCGCTTTTCCTGATTACTTAGGACTTCGTAGGCCTCATTAATCTCTTTAAATTTTGCTTCGGCACCGGCATCTTTATTGCGGTCGGGATGCCAACGTAGAGCCAGTTTGCGGTAGGCTTGCTTGAGCTCGCTGTCGCTCGCGTCGCGTTTAACTCCTAAAATTTCGTAATAATCTTTTTTTGCGGACATGAGGGCAATTCTAGCAGGCGGAAATCTAACTAGCAATAACTAGTTGAGAGTGCTACTGGTGGTACAGTCCGGGAGAAGCTGGGTTGAAAGTTCTGGCCTTCCTGACATGAAAGGGATTCTAGCAGGATTTTGAGAGTAATCAATTATAGGATCATTTTATGACAGCGAAGGCACGGGCGCTGTAACCCCCTAACTATTGATCCTTATCTTTGTTTTCATCTACGATTTCCCCTTCTTCGGGCTCATCCTCCTTCGTTGAAGCTGAGGCGGATGCATCGGCTTTGCCATTGGACTTGCTATCACCGGACTTAGCCGCTTCGGCTTCGGACGCGGCCTTATATAGACGTTCGCCGTATTTGGAGAGAGCGGCACTAGCCTTTTTAAAGGCTTCGTCAATCGATTCGATGGAGGCGTCGTCTTTTTCTTTGGCCTCTTTGAGCGCTTTGAGGGAATCTTCTATCTCTTTTTTCTCATCTTCTTTTATTTTGTCACCGGCCTCACTAAGCGTCTTTTCTGTTTGGAAGATGAGCGAGTCAGCCTCGTTCTTTTTCTCGACGAGAGCCTTTTTCTTTTTGTCTTCGTCGGCATGTTTTTCGGCTTCTTGCTTCATCCTTTCCACTTCTTCGTCACTTAGGTTGGTGGCGTTTTTGATGGTGATTTTTTGTTCCTTGCCGGTACCCTTGTCTTTGGCGCTCACGTTTAAGATTCCATTAGCGTCAATATCAAAGGTTACTTCGATTTGTGGAATCCCACGAGGAGCTGGAGCAAGTCCATCGAGGACAAATCTACCAAGACTCTTGTTGTCGGCGGCCATGGGACGCTCTCCTTGTAAAACGTTAATTTCAACTTGAGGTTGATTGTCTGAGGCGGTTGAAAAAACCTGACTTTTACTAGTCGGAACGGTGGTGTTGCGATCAATAAGAGGTGTTAGGACGGCCCCCATAGTTTCGATACCAAGAGTGAGGGGGGTAACATCGAGAAGTAAGACGTCATTAACTTCTCCGCCTAAAATACCTGCCTGGATGGCGGCTCCGACTGCAACAACCTCGTCTGGATTAACACCCTTGTGTGGTTCTCGACCAAAGAAGTCTTTGACGGCTTTTTGGACAGCCGGCATACGGGTTTGTCCGCCAACAAGAATAACCTCGTCAATATCCTCGGCCTTTAGCTTGGCATCTTTGAGGGCTTTTTTGCAGGGCTCGATGGTCTTTTTCACGAGATCATCAACTAGCTCTTCGAGTTTGGCTCGAGTTAGCTTCATAGTTAAGTGAAGTGGCTGACCATCTGAACCCTGGGTAATAAAGGGTTGGTTGATCTCGGTTTCTTGA
This sequence comes from Microgenomates group bacterium GW2011_GWF2_47_9, assembly GCA_001003385.1. Classification (GTDB taxonomy): domain Bacteria; phylum Patescibacteriota; class Microgenomatia; order UBA1400; family UBA12108; genus LCPA01. Next base: position 27,542 of record LCPA01000001.1, read on the forward strand.
CTGGTCGAAAGCTCAATCTTGGCTTTTTCTGCAGAATCTCTAATTCTTTGGAGGGCTTGCTTATCTTTGGTGAGATCAGTCCCGGTTTCCTTTTTAAATTCGGCTATGATCCAGTCGATAATTTTGTGATTAAAGTCATCTCCTCCGAGAAAAGTATCGCCATTGGTGCTTTTGACCTCGAAGACACCGTCGCCAATTTCGAGAATCGAAATGTCGAAGGTTCCCCCACCTAGATCATAGACAGCAATCTTGCCGGTTTTCTTTTTATCGAGTCCATAGGCAAGGGCCGCGGCGGTCGGCTCATTGACAATGCGCTTAACCTCAAGTCCAGCGATCTGACCTGCCTGTTTGGTGGCTTGTCGCTGGGAATCGTCAAAGTAGGCGGGGACAGTAATGACGGCGTCTTTAACCTCTTCTCCTAGGTAGCTCTCCGCATCAGCTTTGGCTTTTTGGAGAATTTTGGCGGAAATTTCTTGAGGGGTATATTCTTTGCCATCTACTTTGACGGCGGCCATGTCGCTTGCGCCACTAACTATTTCGTAAGGAACTTTGTCGATAGTGGAAGTCACCATCGCATCTTTGAATTTGCGGCCCATCAAACGCTTAATGGAGTAGATTGTTTTTTCTGGGTTGAGGATCATTTGGTTTTTGGCGATGGTTCCGACCAGACCCTTGGTCGGTTCGACGATGGAAGGGATTAGGTTGGCTCCTTCCTGGGTGGGGATTACCTTGGGTTTGCCACCTTCCATGACTGCGATGACCGAGTTTGTGGTACCTAAATCAATGCCGATTGTTTTGCTCATATTGCCTCCTTAATAAAATTAAATTTTTGGACTAGTTTTCGAAACACCCGTGCCCACGGTGACAATCGCCGGTCGAAGAACGCGATCGCGGAGAATGTAGCCGCGAGTCACAACATTGATGACTTGGTTTTTTTCTCCAGGCACACTTTCCTGACACTCCATGGTGTTTGGATCAAATTCCCCCTGGCAGTTAATTTCTTGGACGTCTTCGTCTGACAGGATTTTGTCAAGTTGGTCAAGAATCATAGCGAGACTTTGATCTTTGAGATTGGCAGAAGCCATCTCGAGATGGTCTCGCACGGAAAGGAGTTTACTGACAAGCGAGACGGTCGCAAATTGGACTACTAGGCTAGATTCGCGACGCATGCGATTTTCGAGATTTTGATAATCGGCGAGCGCTCTTTTTAGTTTGGTCTCGAGACTTTGAATATCAACCTCGCTTGGTTTTTTGGGGGTAGGCTTTGGATCTTGTTTCATAGTTTAGTTCCAACTAGAGCTCACCTCATCGATAAGCTGACTAATATGAGTAAGCATGGGCATAACATAAGGGTAGTTGAGTCTTGCCGGACCAATGACGCCCAGATGGCCGGTGGTTGGGCCAGCCTTAAAATCAATGTAGGCCATGCCGCAAGGGTAGAGATTTGCCGCTTCGAAGTCGTCGCCAATTATGATGTGGATGGGGTCATGATCGGTCATGCGTTCGAAGATGCGGGTCATGGCGGTATGAGACTCGATCATCGACAGAACGGTCCGGGTAACATCGATGTCGTAGAATTCGGGGAGCGTAAGAACATTGGCATACCCAGAAGAATAGACGTCGCCTGTTGAAGTGACGGCAATGCCGATGGTGCCAGTTTTTTCGGAGAGAACACGAGTTGATTCTTGGAGGAGTTTGTCTAGCTTTTCGCGGAAATCCCAGATCCTTTCTTTGACTGCGACCTCTTCGGTGACGGCGAGTTCTTGGGGAGACATGAGTTCGGTAACGTAAAGTTTGAGGGCAATTGGGGTGGGAATGCGCCCAGCAGAAGTGTGGGGTTGCTTGAGATAGCCCAGGTCGTCTAGGCGAACCATTTCGTTTCTGATTGTGGCGGGTGAGACGCCTAGGTTGTATTTTTTGTCGAGAGTTTCGGAACCGACAGCCTCGCCTGTTGATGTATATTCTTCGACAACTGCCTTAATGATTGCTATTTGACGAGGTGAAAGTGGTTTCATGTTTTTACTCCTTGGATAAGTTACGCTCCATTAGCACTATGATAAAGCGAGTGCTAGATTGTGTCAAGTACTTAAGTAATCTTGAGAATTTCGGTGAAGGCAGAGGTAGGAACAGCAACGTTTCCCAACATTTTCATTTTTTTCTTTCCCTTCTTTTGTTTTTCCAGTAGTTTGCGATTGCGGGTCATGTCGCCTCCATGGAGTTTGGCTGTCACATCTTTGCGGTAGGCTTTGACGGTCGATCGCGCGATGATCTTACCCCCGATTGAAGCTTGAATAGCTACTTCAATTTGTGATCTAGGGATTACTACTTTGAGCTTTTCAACGAGAGCCCTCCCCTTTCCTTCGGCTTGGATACGGGGACAAATAAATGATAGTGCGGAAGCTGGTTCGGAGTTTAGTAAAATATCGACCTTGACGGCGTCTACCGGTTGGTAGCCAGCATGTTCGTACTCGACACTAGCGTACCCAGAACTGACCGATTTGAGTCGGTCGTAGAAGTTTGTGATTAACTCGGCAAGGGGCATGAGATATTCTAATTTGGCTTTTCCGGGCGCGGGATATTGCATGTCGATAAACTCGGCGCGTTTGGTTTGTGCAAGCTCCATAACAGCGCCAACATAGCTTTCTGGAGTGTAGATGGTAAGAAGAATAAAGGGCTCTTGGACTTCTTTAATTGATTCGGGGGTGGGATAGTCAGCTGGCGAGGAAATTTCGCTGTGTTCATTGTTTGAAAGAGTAAGGCGATAAGGAACTGAAGGAGTCGTATTAACACAGCTAACTCCAAATTCCTGGAACAGGCGCTCTGAGACAATTTCGGCATGGAGGATACCCAAAAATCCGACGCGAAACCCATGACCCAGGGCTGGGGAGGCAGTTATGGTAAACGTTAGTGAGGCGTCGTTTAAGGCTAGTTTTTCTAGGGCTGTAGCGAGTAACCGAAAGTCTCCGGCGTCTCCCGGGTAAAGATCCATAAAGACCATGGGGAGGGGGCGTTCGTAACCTTCGATTGGAGTGATGAGCGAACCTTTGGTCGTGACTGTGTCGCCAATAGTAACATCGCGGATGTCTTTGTGGCCGGTTGCAATATAACCAACCTCGCCTGTGTTAAGGATAGACGAAGCGGTCATGAGGGGAGTAAAGAAACCAATTTCAAGAGGGTTCATTGGTTCTTGAGCTTGATAGAGGACAAGGCGGTCTAGATTTTGGCTATTAATTTGTCCTTGTACGACCTCTACAAAAGCAATAACACCCTTGTGAATATCAAAAGTGCTATTGAAGACAAGCGCCTTGAGCTCGTTGTCTTTTGAAGGAGAAATCCTGGGGGGTGGGACTTTGGCTGTAATGGCGTCCAAAAGACCCTCCACGCCTACCCCGGTTTTGGCGGAAACATAGAGAATGTCTTCTTTTTTGAAACCAAGAATACTCACGAGTTCGTCCGCAGTTTTCTCTGGCTCGGCACTATCGAGGTCAATTTTGTTGATGACTGGAATAATGTGAAGATTGTGTTCGACGGCTTTGTCGTAGTTGGCGAGGGTTTGAGCTTGGATCCCCTTGGTCGCGTCGACGACTAAAACAGCCCCATCACAAGCCTTGAGAGAACGGGAGACTTCGTAGGCAAAGTCGACATGCCCGGGAGTGTCGATTAGATTGAGGATGTAGCCTTTGTAGTCGAGGCGCACAGGAGCGAGTTTGATCGTGATTCCACGCTCTTGTTCGATGGGGTTGCTATCCATAATACGAGTAGCATGAGAAGCTTTGACGGTACCCGTGAATTCAAGAATTCTGTCGGTCAGGGTGGTTTTACCATGATCGATATGGGCAATGATGCTAAAGTTTCTAATATTTTTCATAGAAACAGCTATTCTACACCGAGGTTTCGGGAGATTCGATTGGTTCGGTTGTTTGCGAGAGAGCTTTTTGCCAGTTGCCGATTTTGCCGAAGAGTTTGGCAAAAATACTTAGCTCGCGGACGGCGAACAGATAGGAAAGGGCAATGTAGACACAGAGGCCGATTAGGGTGGTCGTAATTGTAAGCATGATGAGGGGAATTGTGCGGGTAGTGTCAAAGATCATTTGATCGAGGAGGCGCAGGGGAATCCAGAGAGCGGCCGTGGTAATCAAGGTGATGATGAGCATTTTTAGTAAAGGCATGAGGACGCGGCTTACGGCAAATTGAGCGAGACGATAGAGAGTAGTAGTGAGGATGAAAGTCTCGAGAATGGCGGCAATAGAGACGGCGGTGGCCATACCGATTACCCCGGTTTTGAGAATGAAAAGAAAATAGTAGCTCAGGGTAAGATTGGTAACAGTCGAGAAAATACTAACTATGAAGGGGGTCATGGTGTCGTGAAGGGCATAGAAAACGCGCACTAGAATATGAGTTAAGGAGCGGGCGGCAATAGAAATGGCGAGAATGGCGACTAGTTTGCCAGTTGTGACAGTTTCATACCAAGGGAAGGAATCGGCCCCATAAGCCAAGCGAACGAGAGGGATGCGAAGAACAAGAACAATGGCTGAAGCAGGTAGAGCCAGGTAGAGCATTTCGAGAATAGTGCTATTGACCATGTGCGCTAGCGACTCTAATTTATCCTTGGCACTTTCTTTGGTAAAAAAAGGAAGCGAGGCCTGACCAATAGGAATACCAATGAGCCGAACGGGTAGGTTGGCAAGTTGGGTGGCGATCGACATCATGGTGACAGAGCCTGAGGCGAGCCATGATGAGAAGGCAATAATAGCCGTGAGTTCAATTTGGGAGAGAGAGAGGGTTAAAACGCGCGGAAGCATAAGCCTTAACATCTCTCTGACAGCTTTATGGCCACGACTGATGGCAAAGGAGTAGCGAAACCCTAGTTTTCGGGCAAGAGGGATTTGGGCGGCTAGATGTAAAAAGGCACCAAGTACGACGCCGAGAGCCGGACCATAAATCCCTAGAGTTTTACCAAAGATGATAATTCCTAAGATAATGCCAAAATTGTAGAGAATGGGAGAGAAAGCGGGGACCATGAAGCGCTGGTGGGACTGGATAATACCCGTCAGGAAACTAGAAAATCCGAAAAATACCTGAGCAAGGCTCATGATGCGGGTAAGATTGACCATGAGAGCCAACTGGTCTGTGGAAAACCCCCCGGCAATCAGCCTACTTAAGGGTTTGGCCCAGATGAAGATGACAAAAGATAGGGCGATCATAATGAGCATAACGACGTTAATCATGGAGTTGGCGATCAGATTGGATTCGTCTTTTTTACCTAAATACCGGCCGAAAACTGGGATGAAGGCTGACGAGAGGGCGCCTACGACAATGATCTGGAAAATCATGTCTGGGAGCCTGAAGGCGGCCCAAAAAACGTCAACAATTTCTTTATCTGAGTAGAAATATTGGATTAGCAGGCGAGTGCGGATGACACCTAAAAGCGCCGAGACAAGAGTCGCAAACATGATGATTGTAGCGGCCGAGAGGATAGAGGAGCTTTCCTTGGAAAAAAGATTTTTCCCATTTTTTACTAGCCGGTTAAACATAGCCATAGTGTAATCTGTAAAAAGGAAAGTGAAAAGAGGAAATTGCGAAAAGAGGCACTACTTGATATACTAGGCGACATTAGAACAACCTAAAAAGGAAAGATAGCGATGCCTATTATTAAATCAGCAATCAAGAAATTAAGAGCCGACATAAAAAAGACCAAGTCGAACCGGCCTGTTCTCTCCAAGCTTAGAACGGCTGTAAAGGCGGCAAAAAAAGATCCTAGCGAGTCGACAATTAGTCATGCCTATTCGGCAGTAGACAGGGCTACTAAGCGGGGACTTGTGAAAAGAAATACGGCAGCAAGAATTAAGGCAGGGGTGGTGCGAGCGAGTAAAGGGAAAGTCGATAAATCCCCATTTGCAAAAAAATAGAGAATTGTTTTCAAATTGTGTAGTATGGAGGTATGCAAGTACCTGCGTTTTTTGGAAGAAAGAAATCGGTTAATTTATTGCCGAGGGATTCGTTTGAATCAAGTAGCCTAGGAGTAGTTTTGGAGTGGGCTTTAGCGTTTGGAAAGTGGGCGGTGATTTTGACTCAACTAGTCGTGATGTTTGCATTTCTCTATAGATTTACCTTGGATCGTAAACTAACTGACCTAAACAAGGAGATGAAACAGCAGGAGGCTGTCATCAATTCTTACCAGACTCTTGAGGCAGATTTTCTTTTGGCTCAAGCAAGAATTAACTCAATAAAAGAAATTTCAGACAGCCAAGCGAAATTATTATCAATGGTCAATATTCTGCATGAGCTGACTCCGCAGGATGTCTGGTACGAAAGGTTGACAATATCTAATACAAACGTGACGATGAGCGCTTATTCTTCCTCTTTGGCTGGGTTTAGTAGATTAATTACCGCCTTTCAGAACGAGCCACTTTTTAAATCTGTTAATGTTGGAAACATAGAGGATGGTGGGGCAAAGGGGGCACAACTCAGATTTGATATTTCTCTCATCCACGGGGAGGCCGAAAAATGAGTAATGCTACGAAAATGGCCTACAACCGATACAAAAAATACTCACTAAACCTGAGAAATTACTATAAACTGCCTGCAGTACATACGTCGTTGACTCTGGTTTTGTCTTTATTTATTTGTGCATTCTTTATCCTAGTGGCACTACGACCAACTTTTATCGCAATTGCAAAACTAAATACTACGATTGCAGATTCTAAGAAGACTCTGGCACAGCTTAACGCTAAAGCAGGCGCTCTCCAGCAAGCGGAGAGAGTTTGGGAGGAGATTAAACAGTTTGAGCCGCAGATAGAAAGGGCGATTCCATCAAAAGGGCCTGCCTATCAAGCCCTAGTACTTTCTGCCGAAGTCCTTGCTACTTCCTCGAACGTCCAGATTGCAAGTGAAACTATTGGACCGGCACTTACTTTTTCGAGTATTGCTGATCCTTATACGGGAAAGAAGCGTAGTGTGATAACAATCCCATATTCTGTCCGTGTGACGGGTGAGTACCAAAACATCATGGAATTTATGCGACAGCTTACGAATTTGGACAGAATGATCCAGATAGATTCTCTGAGTATTGCGCGTGACGCCGAGGCTGAGGGAGTCGCACAAACTCTAACTTTGAGTGTGTCCGCAAAAACTTATATCGCGGCTGATGAACAGATGATCACTAAAATATTAGAAGAACTAAGAGGAAAATAAGGATGGCAAAGAATAGTTTTATCCTCGTTAACAGAAGCCTTTATCATATGGGAGTAGTGACACTTGTTACCAGCATTTTGTGGGTAGGAATCGGCGTATATAACGCTTTCTCTAATCATGGCGAGCTAGAAATAGCTAAAGAGACCCTGACACCCTTTAACCCAGGCGTTGACTTGGCAGTTTTGGAGACTCTTAGATCACGAAGAAGTATCGAAGTCGATGAAGCCACAACGACAATAATAGAGGGTTTGGTAGAGGAGGATCTAGAGGAAAGTGTCCTCACAATAGAACAGGTAGAGGAAGCAAGCGGGAGTGGACAAGAGATTTAGCTTGTGTGCATATTAGCTAACTGTTAGTATGAATGTGTGAAGCTTTTGATGAGGCGTTTTCCGACTATTTTCGGAATTTTGTTATTAGTGGGAGGGGCGCTGGCGGGAGGCTGGTACTTTTTTAACAATCAACCTAAAGTAGCGGAAGAGGAGAAACCTCAGCAGGTGAGGATCACAAATATTGCCGATAACAAGTTTGCAGTATCCTGGACTACAAAGGTGCCTACGATCGGAGAGGTGGAGTATGGGATGGTGGGGGAAAAATTGGAGGCGAAGGTGAGCGATGACAGGGGGGGTGGAACGTATACAACGCATCACATCACAGTTAAGGATTTACAACCAAACACCCAGTATGCATTTCGGATATTGTCGGCACAGGCGCGGTTTGACAATAACGGGAGTCCTTATACAGTCGCAACCGGCCCGAGTATTACGGTGACTCCGACGGCACAGAGCTTTTATGGAAAAGTAGAGGGGAAAGGCGCGGAAGGGTCGATAGTATATTTGGCTTTGCCTTCGGGAGTACCTACTTCAACTCTTGTTAATTCGACAGGAAACTACACTTTTTCGATTTCGACTGTCCGGACTCTTGACCTTAAGAAATACGTAGAATATGACAAGGCCGCAACAATCGTTAATATAAGCATTGTTGACGGAAATGGCACCACAACGGCTACTGTTAATACCGCCAATTCGGCGCCCGTACCTACAATTAGCTTGGGGAAAAACCAAGATTTTAGGGAAACAGAACAGCCACCCGTCGCCCAAGTTGAGCCTGAAACTCCACCCGTTTTTAATGTTGAACCCCTGAACAATGAAGTAAACGAAGTCGGAGACGGAGGAGTGGGTGTCACAATTATAAATCCGGATGAAAATGAAGTGCTTTCAACACTTCGGCCAGAGTTTAGAGGAACGGGAAGAGCTGGTGCGGTATTGTCAATTTTGGTTCAATCAGCTAAGTCACAGAGCGAAAATGTTGTGGTTCTATCCGACGGGACATGGAGTTGGTCACCCCCGCAGGACCTAAATGAAGGGCCGGCGACTTTGACAATTACTTATCTTAATACTTCGGGGGTAGAGCAAACAGTTGAGCGAAATTTTAGTATTACAGTTCCAGCATATGGGGCTGACCCGGCGTTTGAGTCTTCTCCAAGCGCAAGTATAAGTCCCCTACCATCTCCTAGCCAGACAGCAAGTCCGTACCCTAGCTTGTCTTCGTCGGCCTCGGCCACACCGAGAGAACAGATCCCATCAACCGAGTCGGGGGTGCCTGTAACCGGAGTATTTGAACTTACCCTGTTGACGGGGGGCTTGGGACTTGTCATTATGATAGTGGGGACATTACTTCTTGTTATATAGGTGCGTGCTTGTATGGACGACAACAAAACAAATTTGAATCCAGCCACAAATGATCAACAGGCCCCTGGTTTGGATCCGCAAAAATTGGTCGATGAGGCGCTTTCAACTTCTACCCCTGTGGAGCCTGTCGTTGCACCCAACCCTCCAACACCCCCTATTGAACCTGCGATTCCTCAGGAGACTAAGGCGCCTGAAGCACCCCTCCCCGTTCCTAGTGAAGTAGTCCCGCCCGAACTTTTGACAGTAAAGGTAAGTGATGATCTGCCCCTAGCCTTTGCGCCGAAAGTTGAGCCAACTGTACAAGCGACACCTGAAGTGGCGCCACCCCTTAATCCACCGGTACCCCCTACGCAGGCGGGAAATGCGAGTCTGCCACCCAAGAAGAAGAGTAATATTTTGGGAATATTAATTGGATTTTTCCTTTTGCTGGGGGGAGTTGTTGGGGGGTATTATGCCTATACTTATCTCTCAAAGTCAGAGGTACCATCGATTGCCAACGTTGAGGATTGGACTAAAGATCAGTGTCAGAATGGGTGTAGCCCGAAGAACTTTAAAACTAAATGGGTGAAGGATCACTGTATCGCAACTGAGGAATCGTGTGACGATAACAACGGCGACGGGGAAGACGATAACGCGATGATTGAGGTGGCTTGTGACAACGACCCAGCAACTACTGAAGTTCATTGTGACTGTGACGGCAAACCTTTTTGTATCAAGGCAAATAATGTGACATGTAATCAGGCAAAACAAATTAAAGGATGCGGGATAACGGTGGGAGCCGGGTGTTCTGTTAAATATGTGGCGCCGTATACGGCAAAAATGTGTAGTTGTTACAAAAATAAAAATGACATAACTGGTGGACCTCAAACGATATATTTTGATAGGACCGGCTGGTGTGATGACAAAGCTTCTCCGGCAGAGAGTCAAGACTCTTCTAAGCCAGGTGCCGATGAAGGTCCTAAGGCGACAACCGGACTTTGTGCATTGTTCTACCAAGACCGGTGTGCAGGTGACGGAGGAGGCGGAGGTGGGGCAGAATGGGGGTGCGACAATAATGGTTGTTGGGTTAATAATTTTGGACCTGGTTGCTATGTGAAGAGATATAGCTGTCCTAAAGCAGTTTCGGGATCGTGTCAACAGGGTGGCGAAGACCCTGCTAAGTCGTATACATTTAATAAAGACTGTGGGAAACAACAGATTGATGTATATTGCGATGGCGCAGACCGCGACTTTAGAACGAAGATTTATCCAGCCGATTGCGGACCTAGTCCCAAGCCGAGCCCAACGCCATCACCCAAGCCAAGCCCTACTCCCAAGCCTACGATCGCTTGTGCCTCGATTAGCAAGGCACCAACAGGTCCCAAGCTCGGAGAGAGTGTAACGGTGACTTGTAAAGGAACCGTATCGCCTCCAACGACAATCCTGAACCTAACTTACCAGTTTAGATATCGAGTCGGAAAACTGACTGAGGTTGAGAGCCTGCCGTGGATAAAACTGACGGCGAACGCAGATAAAGCTACGTTTGTGGCCGACGAGCCAGGAGTTTATCAGGTGCAATGTAGAACCTGTGCCAAGATTGGAATGTTTAATGTATGCGAACCGAAGTGGGGGGCGACACCGCTATGAGAATAACTATGTCGAAAAACACAAGGTCGGTGTTGGTTGGAATAGGGATCTTTGTTGTGATTATTCTCGGCCTTGGGGTGCTTTATACAGTACGACGAGCGGAACCTCCTACTCCTACCCCTACTCCAGAAGCCTCGCCGATTACCCCAGAAGTTTTTCAGGTCTCGCCTGACGCATGCGAGCTTTCCTTCACCATCCCCACCCTACCGCTAATCCCGGGCTTGAGCTGTGTTGACAAAAGGCTCTTTCGAGATGACCCCAATAACACACCAGGCAATTATGACCTTGCCGGTAACGAACTACCAAAAGGAAGGGAGCTTATCCTCGGGAATAGGTATGTGTATGTAATCAACTACAAGAATAGCGGGACGGGGGCTGTCGGAGGCAAGATAGTCGATACCCTGCCTGATGGGATTAGCTTTGTGGATGCAAGCGCGAAGTGTACGAACGCGAGTGGAGTTGTAACCTGTCTACTGGATACGATTGACGCGAACGGGGTTGGGTATGTGGCGATCAGAATCAAGGTAGATAGTAATACCAAAGCTGAAACATTTAAGAACGTGGCTAGAATGGTACCAAACAAGGGGGATGAGTCGGTATGTAGACTGACCAACCCGATTCAGGTCATCGAGACACCAGTCTGTAACGAGGCATGTAATGACACCAACTTGTTGTGTGAAACAGGCCTAGTTTGTTACAAACAGCCAGGGCAGACAACGGGAGTATGCCGCAATAACCAATGCCTCGAAGAAGAAGATTGTTTGTGTAGTTCTGCGACCCCTTCTCCCTCCCCTTCCACTTCCGCTTCCCCCTCGCCATCCCCTTCTGTGCCGGGTAGCGCGAACCCAAGTCCGAGTCCTTCAGAGGGCCAGTCGGCGGAATTGGATTGTGTAGTCAAGCGAGCTTACGAAGACGACGAGCGAAATACTCAGGGCCAATATTATCTAAATACCGAGATAACTGATGCTAACACCCTCTCGAATGGCCAGTTTATTGTTTACAACATTGTGGTTGCAAATAACGGCGGAGCGGCTGTATCGGACACAACAATTACCGACGTTTTGTCGAATAATTTGGAGTACGTTGACGCGGATAATGACTGTTCCTATAACGCAGAAGTAAAAACTGTGACCTGTACTGTTGGGTCTTTGCCCTCAAACACCCAAGTCTCCCGCTCAATAAGAGTCAAGATTGTGGTTGCCGGAGCAAGTTCGATCAACAATACGGCTGACATATTCTCGACCAACGGACAGAGAGACGCATGTAGTATTTCGGTGAACGCAACCGGACAAGTAGTGCAACCTCCTTCTCCGATCCCGACCGAGTTGCCAGAGGCAGGAGTCTTTGAGATTACCGTAGGCACACTTGGGGCCGGATTCTTGCTCCTACTCTTGGGCGCACTTGGATTATTGCTCTTGTAGTTATTTCCAGCTAGGGATGAGATGAAAGATACTGTTCCAGTAAGTGCTTGGCATGGGAAACCCAAGATGAAGCGGTAAGCTAAGAAGAAAACCCAAGACTATAAATCCAACGAAGACATAAATAAGAGCGCGAGGGAGTTTGAGGAGCCAGGCGGAAAGTAAAACGCACAGGAAGACTGAGGAGGGGAGATAGTGATAAAAGAACATAATCCGGGGAGAAAATATCCAGGGCACGACAAAACTAGCGTAGAGAACATAAAAGAGGAAATATTTATAGCGCCTTAAATAGATGAGGGACGAGATAAGAGCGACCAAACCTAGCCAGAGCAAGGGGGGGTTTCCTTGAGCGTAGATATTGGTAAGTTTTTCACCATACTCAACAAAGTACCAAACTGGACGCAGGGAAAAGATCCAGTCCAGGGGAGTGGATTGATAGGCATGAGTTGCCACAAGGTGGGTGTGATAGTGCCACATTTGCCGTTGGAGCTCCCACCACTCTCCCCAAGTGTGCCCCGCGACAATGAAGGGTGTGAAAGTAAGCACATAGACAATTAGGGCAATCATTATTAGCCTAATAGCGTGAAGGATGCTCTTGAGCTTGAAGAAAGTATGGGGAAAAGAGTGGAGGAAGATAACCGCAAGAGGGACAAGACCATAAACGGCACTCCATTTACTAGACAAGGCGAGTCCCCAAGCAAGACTTGCAAGTTTAAAGCGAGATTTGACAGCCAAATAGAGTGCCCACAATAGAAATGTAAGCATAAAAATATCGTTCATGGCGATCCGGGACTGAGATAAGTGAAGACCTTCGAGGGTAAGAAGAAAACTAGAAAGAAGTGCCAGGCGCCTGTTGTGCCAGACAGACTGAACCAAGAGATACAAGCCAAGAACGCTTAACGCACCAAAAAGAGCCGAAGGGAGGCGCCAGCCGAGCGAGTTTTCACCAGCGACAAGCATGCCTGCGACCATGAAGTATTTGGCGAGCGGAGGGTGAGTCCATTCATAGGCGACTCCGGGAGGGGGGGTGGTCCACCATTCCCAGGCAGAGATGTTGTTGTTTAACAGCTCTCTGGCGGTAAAGGCGTGGTAGACTTCGTCGAAAATGTATTGCGTCGGATAGCTAAGGTTGACAAGACGGACAGAAAGCGCAAAAAGCAAGATTGTCGACAAGACAATGTTTTTAAAAAAACGAGAGGCAAAACTGCGCAGACTGGCAAGCCAATCCCAGGACAAACTTAGAAAAAGCGCGATCAGGACATTGAGAGAGGACACAAACCTAATAAAAACAAAAGAGACAGGCCAAATCTGATCAGCCGACCAGAGATAGGCGGCATAAAGATTGGCAATATAGGTGAGAGTGAGGAAAGAGGTGGGAATGATAATTGAGGGAGAAAAAGAGGCGGCGAGAGCTAAAAATGGCAAGCCAAAAAGGAGATGACGCTCGTGCATACGAGTGGTAAAAACATAAAAGTTGACAAAAACAGAGCCAATGATGAGAGGTAGATAGGTGGATTTGAATTGACGCCTTTTCCAATTGAGGAAATTGAGTAGAGTGGTCTGCAAAAAGAGGAAATAGCCTAGAAACTTGCCTGAAATACCTAGGATAGAAAGGTTGTCACTAGGCCATGCGCTTGCGGTTTGTTTGAGCGACCAAAAGTTCCAGGCATTTATCGTGGTGTAGGGATAGGTTCCTGCCTGCTCGACAGCTTTGTCAAATAGAAACTGAAAAGGGTGAAGAGGACTTGCGGGAAAGCCGGGCAGGAGGAAGACAGAGAATGAAACAAGCGAAAAAATGAGGGCATTTTTTTTGTTGCGCCTGAAGGTCAAGAAAAGCAGGAAAGGTAGGGCGAGAAGCATAATGGGTTTGAAGGATGTAGCCAACCCAAAATAAACAGCGCCTAGGATGTGGTTTTTCCGTAGCGTTTGGAGGGATAAGAGGGTGAGGAGGGCCGGAATAGTATCTAGCTGGCCCCAGAACGCGCTATCGCCGATCAAGGCCGGAGAAAGGAAAAGAAAAATACTGAAGATCCAAAAATTGGATTTGGGAGACGCGACAAATATTTTGAGGAGTAAAAATAGCTCGAAAAAAGAAATAAGGAGCTTGAAAACAAGACCAAAGGTGAGGCCTAAATTTTGAGATATTATAACGATGGGAACAAGAAAATAAATGGGGAGCGGGAGATAGTCGGACCAAGTGGAGGCAAAAAAATCGGCAGGCCCCTTCTCGAGCATAAGATTACCCCAGGCATGATAGGTATCGATGTCGTAAGTGTGGGCGGGAGTAAAGGCGCCGTAGATTCTTATAAGAATGCTAAGGGCTAACACCAAGTAAAATAGACCGCGCTTATTGGCTATTGAGGGAGTTGTCGACATATTGATGTACTTCCTGCCAACTATTAGTCGGGACTAGGACCCATTGTCCAGCGTATGGCGTTTTGAGACGAGGGGTAGAGAAGAATGTTTCTAAGTTATATGAAGAGATTTTTTGACCATCTTTTTCAAACGACAAGAAAAACTTGAGGAAACTGCCGAGTTCATCCTTGCTAATATCGGCATTGATCGAGGAGGCAAAACTGTCATAGACATTTTTGAGGGTATCGGGTGCCAAAAAAGTTTTTGTTTCGAGAAGCTTATCCTTGAAAGCAAGGATAATTTTTTGTTGACGGGCAGAGCGGGCAAAGTCGGTCCCCTCTTCTCCTTCGGCGTGGCGGGAACGGGCAAACTTGAGGGCTGTTACACCATCAAGATGAGTGGGGCCGGCCTCGAAACGGAGATGTTCGTAACGCTCACTCTCTGGAAAAACATCTTCTTTGCCTGGAACCGGGTATTTGTAATCGTCGAAGGCCCGTTCAACAACAACATCAATACCACCAAGCGCATCAATAGCCTTAATAAAACCCTGAAAGTCTAGGACGAGAGCATAGTGAACCGGCTCACCCACAATCTCGGAGACAGCAGATTTAGCTAGAGCGATTCCCCCACCCTCCCGACGCTCCAGGCCATAGTGGTAGGCGGTGTTGACCTTGGCTTGCATAGTATCAACCCAAATGTCGCGGGGAATGGGGACGAGTTTAACAGAATGAGTAGAGTGGTTAAGAGAGACGAAAATAATGCTGTCCGTCAGGTCGGGAGCGCTGTGACCTACACCCCCTATCCCCAACAAGACTAGATTGGTCCGATTGTCGCTGGTCCTTAGTTCTTCGGCGGGGTTAGTGACCAAACCCGAAACAACGGAACGGGTGGTTTGACTTTTGAAGAGAAGGACAAAAACAGAAACCGCAACTAAGCCAAGTCCCACAAAAAGAAGGACAAGTCTGTTGGTGACCGTAATCGGGTTTTTAACTTTTGGATCCATTTTGGGAATAAGTAGAGCAGACGTTAATAATATCGATAAAACTCTTTGAGTTTAGGCAGGCAGTCGAGACAAGGAGGCCTGAGACATGGGGAATAAGAGGGACGGCGTTACCGGCGTTGACGGAGCCACCATACATAACGCGGGCTTGCTCGCCGATGATTTTTTTAAACTCTCCTACGGTACCCACGATGTCCTCAAGGGGGGCAGTATCTGTGCCGCCTATGTCTGCGGGGGGTTCGTAACAATAAATAGGAGAGAGAATATTGCAGGTAAGAGCACTTAATTGGGGCGCTAGATCTGATTTGGAGAGGCAGAGGATTGGGGTGATGCCTACACCCAAAAGGAGGTCAACTTTGTTGGCGATTTCGACCGGTGTTTCATGGAAATACTTGCGGCGTTCGGAATGGCCCACCAAACAATAGGTGACTCCAAAATCTTTGAGTTGATCGGCGTTGACCGCTCCGGTATAGGAGCCAGGCGGAAAGGGAGAGACGTCTTGGGCGGCAAGGACAAGAGGAGAGGACACTAGGGAGAGATGGGGGAAGGAAGGGGCGACAACCAGAGATAATGAGGAGGGGGCGTGGGGAGTTACGTCTCTGACCCAAGAAACAACATCTTCCTTGAGCTTGTTTGATTTGAAGGTGGCTGTGAGCAGAAAACGCATGAGGTTAGTATACCGCAAGGCACCTATTTCGGGTATCATGTGTGAATGAACTATCTAGACGAGTTGAACGAGAGACAAAAAGAGGCGGTTTTGCATGAAGGCTCTCCTCTATTGATCCTGGCTGGAGCCGGAAGCGGTAAGACCAAGACTTTGACGTATAAAGCGGCACACTTGGTGCATACTGGGAAGGCTAGTCCAGAACAAATACTTTTGGTCACTTTTACTAACAAGGCGGCTCAAGAAATGAGAAACCGAGTGGTTAAAGTGACGGGACAATACTTGCCGTCTGTGGGGACCTTTCACTCGATGTCTTGCCGGATATTGAGAACCCACGGCCGAGAGATTGGCATTGAACCTGAGTTTGTGATCTATGATGCAGGAGATCAGGAAGATTTGGTAAAGGCTATCTCGCGCGAGATGGAACTTGATCCTAAACGATATAAGCCCAAAAGTTTGGTGACGGCGATTTCACAGACAAAACAAGAAATGGTTGACGCGGGGACATATAGTAATTTGGCGCGGGGACAATTTCAGGAGATAGTGGCGAGAGTGTATCTCGAGTACCAGAAAAGGATGGCTAAGTACAAGGCCCTTGATTTTGATGACCTACTGTCTAAGGCGGTAAGTTTATTGCAGGCAAACAACGAAACATTGAAGTACTACCAAGATAAGTTTCGGTATGTTTTTGTTGATGAATACCAAGACACAAATACTGCTCAGTACACCTTCACGAAGTTGATCGCGAAGGCAAATCGAGGGCTTGTGGTTGTTGGGGATGCTTCGCAGTCGATTTACAAGTGGAGAGGAGCAGATTATCGAAATATTTTGAAGCTGAGGCAGGATTATAGTGACCTGAAGGAGATTAGGTTGGAGCGGAACTATCGCTCGACTCAAACCATACTGGATGCGGCACATGGGGTAATCTCGAATAATCGGAGCCATCCAATCTTGGCACTTTGGACAGAGCAGAATGACGGCGAAAAGATTAGCTTAATTGAGGCTTATACTGCAGGCGATGAAGCGCGTAAAGTGAATGAGGAAATTCAAAAGTTGAAATCGTCTGGCGTAAACTTCCAGGAAATTGCAATTCTCTACCGCACCAATGCACAGTCGAGGGCAATTGAAGAAATGTTTATCCGGAGTGGCATCCCTTATGTGTTGGTCGGGGGAACAAAATTTTACGAGCGGAAGGAAATTAAGGATGTGCTGGCATACCTAAGGGTAATGTTGAACCCTGAGGACGGCGTGAGTTACGGCAGGAGCGAGAAAAACGGTAAACGCAGACTAGCGGATCTGCTTCTAAACAGAGAGAAATACATGGACGGTCAGCATACTGCGAGCGAGATTTTGGAGTATGTACTGACGAGCACGAAGTACTTGACAAAATTTGATGAAGATCTTGATGAGGACGTAGCGCGAATTGAGAACGTGAAGGAGCTTGCGGCGGTGGCTCAAGAGTTTGAGGATCTACACTCATTTCTTGAAAACGTAGCATTGGTGCAGGCTGAGTATTATGCGGGCGAGAAGACAAAGGATAACCGTGAGGCGATTACGCTTATGACACTACATGCCGCCAAGGGACTGGAATTTAGGGCAGTTTTTATGGTGGGACTCGAGGAAGGGCTGTTCCCCCACGCCAGATCAATGGCGGACAACGAAGAGATGGAAGAGGAGCGGAGACTAATGTATGTTGGGATAACGAGAGCCAAGGAAAGACTATATTTATCGTTTGCCAGACAGAGAACTGTGTGGGGGACGGAAGGAAACCAGCAGAGAAGCCGGTTTATTGACGAAATTGACCCCAAGCTAATTGAAAGCTTGAATAGCTCGGCAACATACCTCCCCCACCCCCCTTCTGACTTTGTAAGAACCAAGAATACGGGAATACGGATCGATGCGTTGAGTGAAGATACTTTGGATGATTTTTTGAGCGGCGAGATTAGTGTAGAGGAACTACTGAGCCGGTAGGGTACAATTGAAACAATGGTAATTAGAGAGATAACAACGAGCGAGTGGGAGAGTGATTGGAACAGGCTCGCTCTGCACCCTTTGCAGAGCTTTGAGTGGGGGGAGTTTCGCAAACAGACCGGTGTTGTGGTAGTGAGAGTTGGGATTTTCCAGAACCAAAAATTAGTCGAGCCAGTCCAAATTACGATTCATAGGATCCCGCATACCCCATTTACAATTGGATATTTCCCGAAGGGATTTGAGCCTAGTGAGAGCCAGATGCAGGCGATTAAAATGGTGGCGCGAAAATACAAATGTATTTTCGTGAAAGTAGAGAGTAAGTGCGAAAAGAATGAGACGGGGAATGATGATTGGTTAAAACGGTTGGGGCTCGTGAAAGCCAAGTCGTTGTTTACCCCATACAATTTTGTGCTTGATCTAACCCCGAGTGAAGAGGAGCTGGAGCGACAGATGAAGCAAAAGACGAGATATAACATAAGACTCGCAGAAAAGAAGGGGGTGACGGCGGGAATTGACAACTCTGACAAGGCTTTTGAAGAGTACTTGAGATTGATGGAAGAAACGACAACGAGACAAAAATTTTATGCACATAACACCAAGTACCACCGGGCGATGTGGAAGGTCTTAAAAAACTCAGAAACTACAAAGAACAAACTAACGGCACAGCTTATGACTGCAAAGTACGAAGGTAAAATTGTCACTACTTGGATTCTATTCCGGCACAACGACACACTTTATTACCCATATGGAGCTAGTAGCCGGGAGAACCGACAGGTAATGGCGAATAATCTCGTGATGTGGGAGACGATTAAACTGGCAAAAAAATGGAACATGAGGTATCTCGATATGTGGGGAGCATTGGGACCTGACCCAGCGAAAAACGACCCTTGGTATGGCTTTCATAAATTTAAAGAAGGTTATGGAGCCAGGCATGTCCAATATTTGGGAAGCTATGACTACGTGGAAAAGAAATTTTTGTACTTGTTGTATCTAATGGCTGACAAGGTGCGATCGGCAATCTTGAGAATGCACTAAAAAACAGCACCCTATCAATACGACAAGGTGCTGAAAAAAGAAACAAAAAATTATTTCTTCTTTTTGGTAGCCTTTTTGACCGTTTTCTTAACCACTTTTTTGACGGGTTTCTTGGTGACTTTTTTGACGACCTTTTTAACTTTCTTGACGACTTTTTTAACGACTTTCTTGGCCTTTTTGACTGGCATGAATAAATTCACCCCCTTTCGTTTGAAGTGTTATCTTGATCGGTGAGAAAAATCCCTTGAAAGAGAGGTGCTAGAAACGGTTTTGGTAGCTTTCGTATATTAATCGTTTGTGCTGAGGCAGGTTCTCAGTTAAGGTAATTAAGATTGTTGGGAGGCAAAAAGTCAAGGACAGATTTAAACATGCGCCTTCTAACTAGGATGACAATGGTGGTAGTATATGGGTATGAGTGCCGAGACCAAAGAACAAGTAGCCTCCCCCGCATTGTATCCAGGTGATAGAGGTGACCGCATAAAATTTCTTGAGCGTTTGTTTGGCGGTGAGAGAGTGATTGATGTTTACGAGCTGGTGGTGACACAATTAAGGCCCAAGCTCTTTTTAAGATCTATGCTTTACCACCCGGAGTGGTTTGAGGATGGGGGGAAGAGTTTACTGATTTCTCAGGTCGAGGGGAGTGACAAGCTGGATCGCGAGATAAGAGAACTATACGCCAGAAAATATGATCAATTGGCGAAGGCGAGGGATCGAGGAGAGGTGGAGGCAGGTCCGGGGGTGATGATGAATCCATATAGAGCAAATACATTGGGGACGATCTTGACGCTGGTAAAAGTTGCGGCTGGCGACGGAGTGTGCGGGCAGGCACTAGAGAGGTGGGTGGGGGGGCTAGAACGATTCCACGCCTTAGAGGGGCGGGTAAACGAGTTAATGGAAGTAGTCGCCCGCAAAAAGAACGCTGTAGGGAATGAGCACGAAGATCTAAACGAGACCAACAAAATTACTCAGGATGAGGCTAAGACCATTTTTGCGATCGGAGAGTTGGTTCTGCAGTTTATGGAGGAACAAAGGCACGGGGTAGAGATGGAGAGCCCAAAAAGGGAGGAGATGATAATACGTAGTTTGGGTGTTATGGAGGGCTAACAATAAAAGTGGGGGAAAGGATCAAAGGCGCTCGAGAAGTCCGAGTTTTTCGGCAATTTCAAAAAGTGTGCTGGTGGCTTCATCGTCGCCTGCGTGAAAAAGTCTTCGAAGTTCAGCAATTGCCTCTTCAGGGCCTAGTTTTCCCAAGTGGTTTGCGATTGCTGTTTCTGGCGCGAGTTGATGCTGGGTTTCCCCGTTGTCGTGACCGTTTAATCCACTTGCAAGCGCTTGTAGACTAACAAGTGGCTGATCTTTAAGGCCGGTGAATCTACGGGCTTCCCATGCGGGCAATTGTTGGAGCGCCTCGTTGCCGTCTTCGAGAATGGTTTTTATCTCCTCTGGTAGGGTGGCTAATTCGGGATTTGCTGGAGTAGTTCCATTCATCGTATTAATGGTATCACAAAAACATGCCCTAGATCAGTCCCGGCGGGAAAAGTTGCTCATCTGGCAGATTTGGCGCATACTGACATTAATGAAAGACTTGCCCAAACTAGTTATCTCTGTGATTGGGTGCGAACTTGTTGGGCTTTTGGGTACTCCCTTCACCATCTCCGCTATCCCTACCTGGTACGCTAATTTGAATAAACCCTTTTTTGCACCACTCAACTTTATTTTTGGCCCAGTCTGGACACTTTTATATTTTTTGATGGGAGTAGCCTTTTATTTGATCTGGAAGCAGG
>LCPA01000002.1:0-35498 GCA_001003385.1 Microgenomates group bacterium GW2011_GWF2_47_9
TTTCTTGAGGAAGTTCAGCTTTTTATTGGATTTTTTGGCGGCTTTTCTTTTGGACATACACCTAACTCCCCTCTTTTTATCATTATTTACTTAACAATAGGTGAAATGGGCACCGCCTGTCAATAGCAAAACCCCGCTTGCGGCGGGGTTTTGAAAAGACATTTAACAAAAAATAGGCTTACATCATGCCGCCCATGCCACCCATGCCGGGACTGGCGGGAGATTCGGATTTTTCCTCGGGGAGATCGGTGATCAAACATTCGGTGGTAAGGATCATGCTCGCGACACTCGCGGCATTTTGGAGAGCGTTTCGTGTCACCTTGACTGGATCGAGTACCCCCATTTCGAGCATGTCGCCAAATTCGAGCGAGGCGGCGTTAAAGCCGTAGCTAGAACTTGTGTTTTCGAGGACTTTGCGGACAACCCATCCCTCATCAGCTCCACTATTTTTGGCGAGCCAACGGACCGGTTGTTCGAGAGCAAAGCGGACAATCTTGACCCCAACTGCTTCATCGTCAGACTCAGTTGCAAGTTTGTCTAGGACTGGGATGGTGCGCAAGAGAGCAATACCTCCACCTGCGACGATACCTTCCTCAATTGCGGCCTTGGTCGCACCCACCGCGTCTTTGACGCGTTCTTTGACTTCTTTGAGTTCGACTTCGCTTGAGGCACCGACTTTGATGACCGCGACACCACCGACTAGTTTGGCTAGGCGTTCTTGGAGTTTTTCACGATCAAAGTCCGAATCGACTTTTTCGAGTTCTTTGCGAAGCTGAGAGACTCTCGCGTCGAGAGCCGCCTTGTCGCCTTTACCACCGACAATTTTGGTTTCGTCTTTGGTTGAGACTACGCGATCTGCACGCCCCAAGTCCTCAAGAGTGACTGAGTCGAGCTTGCGCCCCAGGTCAGACGAGATAACGGTGGCGCCTGTAAGAATAGCAATATCATCGAGCATGGCCTTGCGGCGGTCGCCAAATCCGGGAGCTTTGACACCTAGAATATTGAATGAACCGCGGAGCTTGTTGACGACTAGGGTAGCCAAGGCTTCGCCTTCGATATCGTCGGCAATAAGAACTAGGTTCTTGCTTACCTTGACAAAGCTTTCAAGGAAAGGCACCAGTTCTTGGATAGAGCTTACCTTTTGATCGGTAACTAGGATGTGGGGAGACTCCATATTTGCCTCCATCGAATCGGGGTCGGTGACAAAGTAGCTACTAATGTAGCCTTTGTCGAAGGCCATGCCTTCTGTATGTTCGATCTCGATTTCAAGGCCTTTACTTTCCTCGACTTCGACTACCCCATCTTTGCCGACAAGAGTGAGAGCTTCGGCAATTTTTTGGCCAATCTCTTCGTTTTGGGCACTAATTGTGGCTACTTTGACCCAATCTTCTTTTTTGACCTCTTTCTTGACTTTCTTAAGCTCGGCGACTACTGCAGAAACTGCTTTGTCGATACCCTTTTTCATGAGCATGGGGTTGGTGCCGGTTGTGATGTTTTTCATCCCAGCTGAGACGATTTGCTGGGCAAGGAGGGTGGCGGTGGTGGTACCATCCCCTGCCGCATCATTGGTGCGACTGGCCGCCTCTTTGACTAGCTGAGCTCCCATGTTCTCAAATTTGTCTTCTAGTTCAATCTCTTTGGCAACGGAGACTCCGTCGTGAACGATCGCTGGAGCGCCCCATTTTTTATCCATGGCAACATTGCGGCCGCGAGGACCCAAAGTTGTGACCACGGCGGCGGCAAGTTTGTTAACACCGCTTAACAGTTTTTGACGAGCGTCGTCTGAATAGATTATTTTTTTAGGCATTATGACCTCCTTATGCAATTATTTGATAACGGCGAGAATGTCCTCGAACTTGAGGAACTGATATTCGATGTCAGCGATCTTAACGTCGTTGCCACCCCATTTTTTGTAGACAACTTTGTCGCCAGACTTGACGGGACTTTTGACTGTGGCCCCTTGTTCACTAACCCAGTCGGCGCCAACAGCAAGTACGGTGCCAGCCTGGGGTTTTTCGTCATGATTGTCGGGGAGATAGATGCCTCCCTGGGTTTGTTTTTGTTTGGCGTCTGGTTCAACTAAGACATAACCTGGGGTGGGATTTAGTTTTTTGGGATCTAACTGCATAGAACTCCTTTTCTATAAAAAATACAAATAATTAAGCATTTATTGAAGTGTTTATCACTCTGTTCGTGCGAGTGCTATATTAGCAATGGCTTCCCGGAGTGTCAACTAGGTCAAACTATACAAGAGGTGGGGAGGAGACTGTTAGAACTTCGTTTTCTGGTAGGCGAAAAAGAGGTTCGCCAAGACGTTTTTGATCTAGATAATGAGCAATAAAGCCAACACTTCGAGAAAGGACAAAAACAGCATTAAAGAATTCTGTTTCGAGTAGGCCTGAAATCTCGGCTGAGCCGAGATGCTCTTCTTCTGATAAAAGATCTAGAAGTACGGCGGCGATACAACCGTCGACATTGAGAATTAGATTGGGTTTTTTGGCGGTGGTTTGAGAGGAGACCTGACGAGCAAAGTCTAGGTAGGGATGGGCGATATCCTCGACAACTTTTGTGAGGATTTCTACGCGGGGGTCTGGCAAAGTAACGGAGTATTTGCGATGTCCAATACCGGGGATATAAGCTTTGCGTTTGGCGTAATCTTCAACAACATCAACCGGAGAAGTGCCAGCCTCGACAGAATGAAACCAAACTGAGGCCGCGCCGTTAATTGCTCCACCGAAGCGCGGGCCGATTGTTAGGAGTCCTGAAACCAGGGATGAGACCAAGTCTTTGCCGGCACGAGCAGTAATAATCGTGTTGACGGCGCCTGAAACGTAGGGGCCATGATCGACAAGAAGACGTAGGGTGAGGTCGAGAGCTTTTTCGAGGCGCGCTGACTTTAATGGCCGACCTAACCAAAGCGAACCAGCGAGCCAAGCTAGACTTTGAGTGGAAGCTGTGGTTGTAAGGTCGGAGCCTAGAATCGTGGCGATGCCATTGACATCACCACTAATTGTAGAGGTAAGTAGGGAGGGTTTGCGATCGTTAAGTTCACTTGCCTGTTTCATAGACCAAGGATAGCATATTTAAAGCTGACCAACTTCAGCAACAAACGCACTAAAAGAGTCGGTAACGGTAAAGCCAGCCTCGCGAAGTGCTTTTCTTTTGGACAAAGCTGAGTCTTTGACACTTGCGGCTTTGGCTTTGGCATGGCCAAATTGAGGAGATTCGGGGAAAAGGTCGGCGACGGTGCCTGCAATGTGAGCGATAACTTTTTTAGTAAATTTGCCCTCCTCTTTGAGCTTGACTAGTTCGTACTCGTCTAGCCCCCCGAGCTCGCCGTAGTAGAGTACTGCGGTTGTCGCCGGATCGGCTTCTGCAAGTAAAAAGGCTTGGGAAGGAGAGAGAATCGGAAAGCGATCTCCACCAAAGGAGAGAGCAAATGAAAGGTGGTGACCAGCAAGAGCGGCGACACTAATGAGCTCATTGGTCATCCCGCCTGAAGCAGATAAGACGGCAATGTGACCTGGCTTGATGATGCCTGATTCTTCGACTTGAAGGGGGGTGATTCCGCCAATTGGGCCTAACTTGAGAGCGGTGGGGACAAGCAGACCAACAGAGGCCGGACCGAGGATTAGGGGAGAGTAGCGTGATCCCTCTACGGTGCGCAGGATTGAGTGGGCGTGAAGTTCGGGAACATTCTCAGCAAAAAGGACACCACCAGCGTAGTTAAAATCGAGAAGTTCGAGAGTAGAGGGCAAAGTACGACGACCAGAGCTAATGTTGAAGAACCAATTTGTAGAATCGCTTGGAAGTGGTACGCTTTTTACAGAAATAAAGGTGGGAAACAAAACTTCCTCTTTACCAAAGAAGAATTTGGTATACCCTCTCTTGCCAGTCACAACGGCAATAAGGCTAGGCTGGCTTTTCCCACTCAAATAATCAAAATCTAGTATTGATTGAATGAGAGCGGGGTGGTTACCAATGACGACAATTTTGTTCTTTCTGGCCCGGATTTGTTCGATGTTAATCATGATTCAATATATTTGATAGCTTGACTAATAACGTTGGTTAAAACAACATCTCGACCAGACACTTCCCCAAGTAGGGAAGATTTGGCAAGGTAGGCTTTGATCATTGTAAGTCCTTTTTGTTCGTTGGGACCACCACGGCGAACAAAGACTTTGACGCCCAAACGAACAAGTTCTTTCTCGTGCTCTTTGAGAGCCCGGATAATACCGGAGAAGGTTTTGGCAACGTCCGTGAAATTGGCAACGCCCCCGGCAATTATAAGAACTTTGCGGGGAGCTGTAGAGCGAATTAGTTCGGTAAGGACAAGAGAGGTATAGGCGTAAGTATCATCGTCACTCGGGGCGCCAGAATACTCACCGTAGTTGCCAAGCTCTTTGCCATAACCAAGATCAGTAGCCTCGTCAGCCAAGACGAGCGAGGCTCCTCCACCTGACAAGAGTAGCCAAATTGAGCCGTTTTGGTTTAGCGAGCGAAATTTGAGAGAGGCGGGGGTAGTGGCGTCAAGAAGGGCAATTTGCTGTTCGACTGGCTGATTTCTGCGTTCGGTAACGGGAGTGAGCGAAATGGGGAAGCCGGGGAGCGCGAGGCCTGCACTATCTATTTCGCCTGCCGCGTCGAGGAAAATGAGTTTATCTCCAATGATTAAGACTGGATTACATTCGAGAAAGACGAGATGATGCTCTATCAGCGCGTTAATTAGCTTGTCGAGGATAGGATGAAGCATAGGAGGGAGCCAAGAGGGAAAAATGTATTTCCCCTCACGACTTGTTAGGAGAGCCGATCTAACGCTATCCCAAGTTGATTCGACAGAGACACCACCCTTCTCACCCCAAGAAAGATGCCATCCCTCTCTCACTAATTCGAGGGCGAGGTATTTTTCATCTTGTTCTTGATGAGGAAGATATCCTTCGACAATGAAGTTGGACCAGCCAAGCTTGCGCCAAGCTTGGGCGGCCTCGTAAACAGAGGCGACTGTAAGATTGAGCTTGACCAAGCCCACCACCCCACGCTTTTTGACTCCCTGGTCAACCTTGATGACGAGAGAGTCTAAGTTGTTGGAACGAGCGAAGGAGGTGAGTTCGAGAAGGGTGGAGTCGGTGGACAGACGAAAAACGCTTGCTTGGGAAGGAAAGATTTTCGCAAGGATTGCTTTAACGTCTGACTCTAAAAGTTTAACCCTAGCCATAGATAGCTATTGAAGGACTGTAGCCCCGTTCTGGTGGATGGTGAGCTCGGAGAGCAAGACTCCCTCACAGATAAGTCCGCGGCTAACAAATTCTTTGTTTAGTTCAATTTTAAGCTTTTCTTCGAGTTCGGGGCGGGCGGTTTTGATCTCGCCGCTTGAGACGGTTGCAATAATTGAGGAAATTTTGGAGCGAGAAAAGGGACGGACGACCTTGGAGACAACGTGTTCGCCAATGTTTTCCCATAGTTCGGGGGCGTTGGCTTTGTCGAGGCGGAAGAGAATCGAGCCTTCGACTGTGATACTGACTCCGTCTCTTGTTGCGGTGTGGATAGGCTCATCACCTAGACTCTCTTTGTTTGTGAGATCAAAACCCTTGTGGAGCGAGTATTCGAGAACTTGGGCATTGAAGAGTTTGGCTACCTGCCAGAAAGGAATTTTGAGGTGAAGGCCGGGGCCATAAACCTGCTTGAGGACTCCCCTGCCCCGATCGTAGATACATGCGATATGTCCGGGGGGAACAGAGATAAAAAAACCGCCAACTACTTCATCTACCAGGAAAGACACCACAAGATTGTCGAACATGAGTGAATTTTAGCACACCTACCAGAAAAAATATGCTTAGTTTTCGGGGGGTAATGGTGATTCGGAGGGAGTAGCTTCAACTTTTTTAGTAAAACGCTCGGAGAGGCGGGCGATGAGCGACTGGATAATCCGAATAGAGTTGTAGATTGTGGAAAATACCAGGGAAGTAATAATAAAGACTTTCTTGCCGGCAGGCATGGCCAAAAAAACTAGATAAGAACCAACGGGTAAAACAAATTGGAGCATGGTAACGTCGCGACGAGAGACTGGGAAGGGAGAGCGAATGGCTAAGAGGAGTTCGACGATAAAGATCATGGCAGACTGGATGAGGTTGAGGGTGGCGTTGGTATGGCTTAGGTCATATTTTCCTAGAAATAGGAGATTGACGCTATTAATCTGAGGCATAAAGGGATAGAGCAAATGAAAATCCTCGCCTTCGAGGCCGGTTGTAAAAATGCGGTACAGCATGACAATGATAATGAGCTGAATGATGAGGTTGGCTGATGTTGCAAGAACCGTCCTTTTGTTGGCGCGCATGACTTTGCGCACCTCTTGTTTGGCGAGAATGGGATCATGAGAGTAGCGAGCTTTAAGTTCTTCGACGACTCCGGCGATTTTGCGCTTTTCTTCCTCTTTCCTTTCACTTGCGATGGTGAGGGGGAAGGTAAACAGTCGAACGACGAGGGAAAAGATGATTACTGCAATACCCATATCCAGAAGTTCTGGAGAAAGGCGACCGAGAAGCCAATAGATTCCAACTAAAATATTGAAGAAGGGCTGATAGATGTAAGTTTCAAACATAGAGGCATTATACCTTGCTAGACACAATTTGGGTGGTAGAGACTGAGGGATTCCAGGTATGAACGACCACTAGTTCACAGCCATATTTTTTGCAGAGAAGACGTTTGTTGTCTAAAAATGAAGTGTGGCTGGAGACGGCGTAATAATGAGGGCGGACGGAGGAGAGGAGAGAGTTGTAGGCGGCCTGATTATCAAAGTCGTCGGGGAGAAGAATCACATATTGAGCATATTCCCTTACTTTTTGAGCGCGGACTACTTGGATCTCAATCGGCCTTCCCTCCCCCTTCTGCGCCTTTGCCCGAGCGTCGCTTTCTACGCCAACAATAAGAGTGTCGCCTGCGCGGGCGGCTTTTTTCAAAAAATTGATGTGCTCGATATGGAGGAGATCAAAAAAACCGGTGGCTAAGACCAACCTTCGAGAGCGAGAATGGAGAGAATGGCTAATGCTTTTGATGGTGTCGATTGTGTAGAACATGAGAGTATTATAAGTCAGATTTTTTGGACAGCTTGCGTAAGACTGTGAGGCCTGGGTTGTGAGGATGAAAGTAGGCGGAGTGCAGGGTTATATATTCGCTAGTAAGCTTGTTTTGCATATATTGGAGCTGTAAGCGGTAGGAAAGTAAATTGATTAGGCGCACAATAAAATTGGTATTTCTAGGCTCTTTAATCCTTCTTAAGGATCGCGTTTGGTAGTTGGGGAGGTAGTGGAAAATCCAGTCGTTTTTGGCGATAAGCATAGCGCGAGTATTGTAAGGATCATAGAGCGAGCGAGCCTGGACAAGTTCGTAGGCTGTGTAGAGCGATTGTTTGGGTCGGGGAACGGGAAAAGAGACGGGAGAAAGGTATAAGTTTAGACAGATTTTACCTCTTGTGTGAGAGGAACCGGGTCGGCGACGGCGACCGGTAATTTCTATTAGGAGAGTGATGAAAATTCTGGTCAGCCATAGGGTGTCATTTTTGCAGATAACAAGAAAGTCGAGATCATCTTCGGAATCGGCATTGAGGACGGCGAGAGAGCCGGTTAAGTAAATAGCAAGAACAGAAGGGAAAAGAGAGAGAAGGCGGGCGGTGCGTTTGGCAAGAGTTAAAAGGCTTTTAGAAGCACGCTCTCTCTGGCGACGGAGAGAGGGGAGAGCGACGCGAGCGGGAAGGTGGTAAAAAATACCTGATTTTGTGACTGAGCCGGCCTCCACAAGCTCGGCAAGGGCTGTTTTAACCTCGACAAGAGTGGCTTTTTTCTCGATAAGCCGAGTGTGAATTTCTTTGGCGGTAAGAGGGAAATCAAAATGATCCGAATAAAGAAGAGTCCTCTTTATACAAAGCGCGAGAGATGACATATTTAATTTGCGAGTGAGTACTTCGCCATTACCTGTTTAACACCCTCTTCGAGCGTTCGCTCGACAGAGCCGAGTCCGGAGCCATCATTCATGGCGTTTATCGTGTCTTCGTAGTACTTGATAATTTCGTCGTTTACGCCTTCGTCGTATGTGCGGGAAGACAAGTACCAAGAGACGTAGGAAGATCCCTGGCTAACAAAAGGGGCCACCAGCGGATCTGACTCTAGGGAACTGGCTAAGGAGCGAAGCGGATATGGTTCACCAATTGGCCTAATCTGGGCGGCGGTTGTATAAAGTTTTTGGAGGACTTCGGGACGGCTCAGATATTGCAAGAATTCCCAGGCGGCGGTTGGGTTTTTGCTCCCTGAAGGGACGGCTTCTGCCCAGTAAGTAGCCCAAGCTTTATTGACGTTGGGGAGCACGGGGGCAGGGGCGACCCCGTAGTTTAAGGAGGGGTTGATCGCGGTAATCTCGGGGATTACCCAGGAAGGAGCAATGATCATGGCTGTCGTACCAGTTGCAAAGGCATAAACGGAGCTTGGCTGAGTACTATCCCAAGATTTGTCGGATAGCGAAAAAATAGTGTAGTAGGTGAGAGCGTCTCTAACGGCAGTCTCGGAGGGGTTACCGGGATCGCCAGAGTTTTGCAGAATTAACAAACCAAGAATATCTGACCAGAAATCGACGTTATTAGCAGTTCCAAGAGCTACTCCTGCTCTTTCAATAATTTTGGTCTCTGGATTCCTCTTGGTTAGATCAAAGGCAAGTTTGCGGAGAGTGTCCCAATCCGAAGGAGGAGTGGCGCCAGCTTCATTTAGGATGTCTTTGTTGTAGTACAGGGCAAGGCCGTCGATTTCTAGGGGAGCGGCGTAAAGATTGCCACCCTCCACAAAATCTGCTTGAACGACGGGATAATAATCGGAAAGGTCTAAAGCGACCGAGGCTGGTTTAGGAGAAAGGTGTTTTTTGAGCATGGGGAGCCAGGTGTTGTGAATTCTGGCGATGTCTGGCCCTGTACCACTCTCGATTGACGAGACTAGTCTAGAGCGGTAGTTTTTGGGAGATTGCTGGGAATAGTTGATTTTGACGTTGGGATGGTCCCTCTCATAGTCAGCGATGACAGTTTGCATAACGCTTGCCGGCTCCCATAAACCCCAATAGGTCAAGGTGATAAGTGAATCTGGTTTGGAGCGCAGGCGGGGGAGGAGCGTGAAGGCGAGAAAGCCCAAGACAATAAAGACGCCCACGCCAAGGATAATGGGGAGGAGATTCCTAAATGGAGAGGGAGAAATGGGGAGGGGAGTGGGAGTTGCGGGGGGTGGTGGGGGAGCGGCGACTGGTGGTTCGGCCGATACAGGAGGCTGTTCAATAGTCTCTGCGGGGGGATTAGGCTCCTGGCGGGAGGTGGAAATAGCAGAGCTTAGGGGAGTTGCGGTATATTGTTTGGTGGGATCGGGGAATTTGGCCATAAGTATAAATATGATTTTATACACCCATCTTACAAGAAGTTCTATATGATGGATAGAGATGAATAAAACAAAGCTGACAGTAAGGCGACAATTTCGCGAGGTGGGACATTTCTTGCTCGGGACGGGAGTGGGGATCTTGCTACTTATTGTCTGTTTTCGATGGGTGACAAGAAATGAGGCATTACCTGGGGTTTCCGTGGCAAGCTTTGACGTATCGCTTGAGGATAGTCAAGCGATTGAAAATAAGTTAAACGAGAAAACAAGAGAATTTTTGCTGACAGCAAGTTATGGGGAAAGTCAATTTACAATCCCCACCGAAATGTTTATTTGGAACACAAAAGCGGCCGCTTTAGAGGCGGTGGCGGTTGGAAAAAAAGTCGATTTAGATGTTTATCTAAACCTGATTGCGGGGCGAGTCAATCTTTTGATTCCAGTCGAAATTGAAGGGAGCCGATATCAGGATTTTGCGATGGAAGTTAATTCTTATATTACGATAGCGCCCCTGCCCGCCAAAGTTTTGCGAAAAAATGGAAAGAACGCGATTGTGAATGGTGATGACGGAGTTGTTTTTGATCAGGAAGGGTTAAGAGAAAAGTTAATTGAGCGGGCACAGGGACTGAGGGGCGAGGGCCTGGAAATTCCAACTTTGCAGGTGAAGGGTAGACTGAGCGCAAGTCAGGAGGCGGAATTACTGGCAATTGCAGATGGCTTTGAGGGTAAAACGTTAATCCTGAAGATTGATGAGGCGACCGTACGACTGAGCCAAGAAGAACTAATCAGCTTTTTGAGCGTAAAGCCTGAAATGGTGGGCCAGCTTGAAGAGGAAACTATTAATAACTATGTAACCGGGCTTTCGGAGAGGTTCAACCGAGTACCTCAAAACGCAAAGCTCGTGTTTAGAGATGGGAAAGTAGAGGAATTTGCGCCGGGCCGAGAGGGAATAGAGGTGCGTCAAGCAGAAACTAGTTTGAAGATCGGGGAGGCGATTTCCCAGCTTATGACAGGAGAAAGCCAAAAAGAGGTGACAATTGAGATAAATAGACGAGCACCAAAAATTGGAACTGGCGAAGTGAATGACCTAGGAATAAGAGAAAAAATCGGCCACGGAGAGAGTTATTATGCTCACTCAATCGCAAACCGAATATACAACGTGGCTCTGGCGGCTGAGAGAGTAGACGGGGCACTCATTCCCCCGGGAGAAGAGTTTTCTTTTAACGAGACGGTTGGGGAGATCTCGGCTGAAACGGGATATAAGACGGCATATGTAATTTCGGGGGGACGGACAATCCTGGGAGATGGGGGTGGGGTGTGTCAGGTGTCAACTACTCTCTTTAGAGCAGTTCTTGACGGGGGACTGCCTGTGACTGAGAGATGGGCACATGCTTACCGAGTTGGGTATTATGAGCAAAACGCAAAACCAGGACTGGACGCAACTGTGTATAGTCCCAGCAAAGATTTTAAATTTAAGAACGATACCCCGGGTCATATTTTGATCCAGGCAATAAATGATCCCAAGGCGCAGAAGTTGATTTTTGATTTTTATGGAACAAAGGACGCGAGAACAGTAAAAATATCAGACCCCCGATTGTGGGGGGTAACCCCTCCCCCACCAGATTTATACCAGGATGATCCTACTCTATCGGCTGGGACAGTTAAACAAGTGGACTGGGCGGCATGGGGAGGAAAGGCGGCATTTGAGTATATGGTCGAACGTGACGGGGAGACTTTGTTCACTAAGACTTTTACTTCAAATTATCAGCCTTGGCAGAATGTGTTTTTGAGGGGAGTCGAACAAGTAGAGCAAGCACTGTAGTAAAATGTCCTCATGATCGAGCCTAAATTTGACCACAAGAAAGTAGAAAAAGATATCTATCAAATGTGGGAGAAAGGGAAGTATTTCTCCCCTACCCTAGACCCGAGTAAAAAGCCGTTCACGATCGTACTCCCTCCCCCAAACGCGAGCGGGAAGATGCATATCGGTAATGTGCTTATGATCGCGATTGAGGACCTGATGATTCGTCATGCGAGGATGCAGGGTCGCCCTGCCCTTTGGGTGCCGGGGACGGATCACGCGGGGTTCGAGACGCAGATTACATATGAACGAGAGCTGAAGAAACAAGGAAAATCGAGGTTTGATTTTGATAGACAAACTCTCTACAACAAAATTTGGGATTTCGTACAAGAAAATAAAGGTTTGATTGAGAACCAAATAAAGGCAATGGGAGCTGGGGTCGACTGGGAAAGATATACCTTTACCTTGGATAAAAAAGTGATCGAGACGGTTTATGACACATTTACTAAAATGTATGAAGAAGGATTGATTTACCGCGATAACTACATGGTCAACTACTGTCCCAAGTGCGGAACCACTTTCGCAGACCTAGAAATCCTCCACGAGGATCGGATCGGAAAGTTATATTTTGTGAAATACCAGGGTAGAGTTGGAGCTGAAGACATAACAGTCGCAACGACGAGGCCGGAGACAATCATGCTCGATACTCATATCGCCGTAAACCCAACGGACAAAAAGCGAGCCAGGTGGGTTGGCAAAAAAGTGATTAACCCCCTCACCGGCCAAGAAATGGAAATAATCGCTGACGATTTTGTCGATCCTAAGTTTGGGAGTGGATTTGTAAAGCTTACGCCGGCACATGATAAAAATGATTACGAGGTGGGGAAAAAGCACGACCTCCCCTTCGTGATTGGAATTGGAATGGACGGCAAGATGACTGGGGCGGCCGGGAAGTACGCCGGAAAAAGTGTTTTTACAGCAAGAAAAGAAGTGGTCGAGGAGTTGATGCAGAGCAACAAAATTGAGAAGGTAGACGAGAAATATGCCCAGGCGATTACAGTATGTTACAAGGGTAGCCATGAGATTGAGCCAATGATTTTGCCAAATTGGTTTGTCGCTGTTTCGAGCCTGAAAGAGCCGGCTTTAAGGGCAGTTACAGAGGGTAAGGTAAAAATTTACCCTAAGTGGAGAGAGAAAACCTATACCAAATGGATGGAGGAAATGCGGGATTGGCCGATCAGCCGGCAAGTGGTGTGGGGGATCAGAATCCCGGTGTGGTACCAAGTTGACCAAAACCCCAGCTTGCAAATATCCTTCCTAAACAAGAAAAAAGTGACGGTTGCCGGGAAAGTTGGTGAACTATTGAGCGAGTATTCGTTTGAGGAAATAAGAGACGGCTTGCAGACCCTGATCGCACCCAAAGGAACTAAGGCGATCGTGGGTCGAGAGGCACCCGACGCGCGGTACCTTCAGGAAACGGATACCTTTGATACATGGTTTTCTAGTGGACATTGGCCACTTGTGACCCTGGGATACCCCGATAGCAAAGACTTTTCGTATTTCTACCCTACTTCCGTACTCGAAACGGGTTGGGAAATTATTCGTTTTTGGGTTTCGCGAATGATTATGCTCGGGATCTACTTAACAGGAAAACCCCCTTTTGAGACGGTATATCTACATGGACTCGTGAGGGCGCTTGATGGACGCAAGATGAGTAAGAGCTTGGGAAACGTGATAAACCCAGAGGAGTACATGGAGAAATATGGAGTTGATGCCCTAAGAATGGGGCTCATTTCAGGGACAGCGAATGGGAAGGATTTCGCCTTTCCACGTGACAAGATTATTGGGTATAGGAATTTCGGCAATAAGTTATGGAATATGGCGCGATTCTATTTGATGACTAGCGAGTCGTTGGGGATTGAGGAGGAGGCAGTAGTCGACCTTACCCTATTGCAAAAAGAAGATGAACAAATATTAAAAAGGTTGAAGGCAGTCAGAAAGAGCGTGGAAGAAGCGATTGGCAAGTTCAGGTTTGCCGAGGCAGGAGAGCTAATATACCACTTTATGTGGGACGAGCTTGGTAACGGGTATTTAGAAAACGAGAAAAAGCGCGAGGAGATGAGGGGGGGAATGGTGGTTTTTAGAGAGGTATTTCTAGCAGGAATTAAACTCCTACATCCTTTTATGCCCTACGTTACTGAGGCAATCTGGCAAAACATCCCAAAAACCGAGAAGGCCGCGCTTATCGCGAGCAAGTGGAGTGATCTGTGAATGAGAAGTTTGGCCAGGATTTAGCCCGGTACTTAAACCTGAGAACTGCGAGGTTACGCCTAAGGACTTTTTTTTTAAGTAGTTTACTAGTCATGGGAGCGATATTAATATCGATTTGGCAAGGCTACTTCAACTCCCCTACTCTTGCGGGACTAAGAAACGAAAAGATGATTGCGGGAGTGGCTGAGACTGGCGACTATGAGTTGGCCGCGAAGCTCTACGAAATGAGCTGGGGAGAAGAGCGCGTACTGGGGACTAACTCACGGCTTGAAGAGTTGGTTTATCCAAGTTTGAAGGTAGAACGGGCGATTGCCTTTCGTTTAGAATTTCTTAACAAGTACCCAAATGACGTAGAAACAATTCTTGGGCTATCCAAACTATATGGGCAATTGGGGAATAGCGAGATGGCTTTGCAATACAAAGAAATAGGTCGACAGCTCTCCCCTGACAAAAACTAAGAATCTATTTGTCTTCCCCGGCTGGCTCTCCTGCAGACTCTTTTTCGGGTGTGGCTTCTTCGGCCGGTTTGTCAGTATCTGGCGATTCCTCCTCTACGACTGGCTCTGGCTCTTCAGCGGGTTCCTGAACTGCGGCAATGGTTTCTTCTTCGCCGGTCAAAAGTTCGATCTTGGTGCGGTCAAACTTGAGATCTTTGGCAAGGAAGGAATTGCCGACTTCTTTGAGTAAAGTGGCGTCGAGTTCGATCGATTCCGGGAGGTCGGCGGGGAGGGCTTGGACTTCGACTTCGTTATGCATAACTACAAGGATTTTGCCAAGAGCGATAGCCGGGGACTCTCCGACTACTTTGATGGGAACGGAGGCGGTTGTCTTTTGTTTGAGATCGACTTCATGTAGATCTACGTGAAGTAGGATTCCAGTTACAGGATCAACGTGATAGCCGGCGATTAAGACTGGGTGAGCTTTGGTTTCGCCCTCGATACGAAGATTGACTAGAGAGGTCTCTCCAGCAGAATTTACTATTTTGGTCAGCTGTTTGGCGTCGAACTGAAGAGCTTGGCTTTTGGTCTTGGGTCCAAAGACGTTGCCAGGAATGATACCCGACCTTCGAAGTGCTTTAACTTTGCGACCAAAAATTTTGCGTGGATCTGCTTTCAGCTCGTATGTCGACATAAACTCCTCCTCAATTTAAGTGTGACTAGCAAGATTATACCAGACAGTATGTAAGTTAGCGAAATTTGATTGTAATGCGGCGGTCGGTGATGTTTGCGAGGTTGAATTTTAGTTGCTGAGGGCTAACTGATGCCTTGGGAGAGATTAACTCTGGCTCTAGGAAAAGCGGGATGTTGAGAGTTATGTCCAATGGGTCGGCAGATGTCCCTGGCTGTTTCTGCCAATAGAGCGAGTAAGTTGGCGAGTTACTAGGCAAGGGGGAGGTCAGTTCGTAGTTAACTTCGGTTGTAACTGTAGAGTTGATGGGAACCTCAACTAAAAAGCCTACTACAAGACGATCGTGCTCGGAGGTAAGAGCAATCTCTGTTTCGTCAACGGGATTGCCGTTAATTTTAAGACCGCGGAAGATAGTGCCTGGCGGGAGGTAGAGACGAGAGTAGTTTTTGTAGGCGCCGGCAGGCCAAGCGGCGGAGGTCGAGGTATTGAAGTAGGTCGTAAAGAGAGAGTGTTTGATCAACCTTTTGGCGTCGATGTCGATATTGAGAGAAATCTTTCGCTTGAGAAAAAAGTTGGATTTATTGATTCCTAAATTGGAGTCTACTAACATAGCATAATCAGAAAGACAGTCCCCCTGCCCAATTGCAGGGCATGGAAGTGTGCGAATTTCGCCATTCCAGCCGAGTGAGGAAAGGACACGGTCGGTTTTCGAGGTGTTTGAGGCTATTGTGAGATTTTTTTCATCAATTGACTTACTGAGAGCCTTGGCCAGATCGAGGGCAGAACGACCGCTAAGGGTGCGAAGACTTTCAACTAAAGAATCGGCGATATTACCTAAAAATTCTTTTTTTTGAGTACTGCCGGGGAAAAAATTGATTTCGGCGTGATACTCGGCGCGCTCAAAAATATTTTCTGCGCTCACTTCTTCGTTGTAATCAGCTAGTCGAACTGGCCCCATAGCTTTAAGAATATCTTTCAGGGTATCGAGATTGATCCCAATTGTTCCATGAACATCCTGAGAGAGAGATTTTTTGAGGAACCACTCGGCGCGACGAGCGGAGGTTGGGAAATCGGGATCCCAGTTGGAATCGCGAAGGTACCAGTTGGCTTCGCCAAGAACGTTTTTGATTACTCTAGGAGGTTCGACGTGACCTTTGAGCTGGCCATCGACATCATAAACATCATAAATTGGCATATCGTATAGCTTGCCATTTTCAAAGCTTAAGAGAGAGAGCGAGCCAATGAATCCGCCTGTCGGGCGAAGCTCCATGTTGTTTTGGAATAGGACGATATATTTTCTACGGGACCCCAAACCAATGAGGTCTGGAAGAACGGTGAGGAGAGTTTTGGCGGTGAGAGAACCTCTTTTGACATCTGCGAGAGTCGATTTGAGCGAAAGGTAATCATCTTCGTAGCTTGTGGGAATGATGGAGGGAGGAAGAGTGGGTAGAGAACCATCGAGCAGGGCAATGTCCTGATATAGTTTAGCGTTTTGCAGTTTAATGTCTTCGATCAAAGCGGCGATATCCCCTTCCCCGTCACTTAGAACATAGGAAACAACTTCTTTTCCGGATGAGGACAAAACAGAAAGCGTCGATAGCGAGTTTAGAGCAAGTTTGTAGGCGGAAAAGAGTGAGTCTAGCTCGACTAGCGACTGATTTTTGTTGAGACCAGGGAGAGAGGTAATCGCAGTCAAGTTCGCTTGCATGAAATCTGCGGCAAATTGGGTGATTTTTAGGGACTGGGGAGGAATTTCGCGGCCGGTATCAGCCGAGTTCACGAGATTTTTAGTCGAGAGAATGAGAATTGTAGCGAAGGTTGCGAAAGAGAAAAGATAAAGCAGAAAAGCAATCCCGATGCCCCGACCAAAAATTCGCGCGAGAGGGTGAGAAAGTTTTTTTCGTAATTTTGGAGCTAGCACGAGATGGGGACGAGCGAAGCGGAAGGGTTTTCGGGGGGATCTCTGAGGAACAAACTCGAGTTCGGGAGAGGAGATAGATTTGGCTATATCGGTAAGACTGCGAAGATGATGTCGGGGGCTTTTAGTTGATATCTCAGAAACAGTTTGAGGTTTAACGGTAGCTAGAGTTTCTGCCTCGGCAACAACCTTGGGGCTAGCGGGGACTATGCGGGCTGACTCTAAGTGATTAGTAAGAATTAGCTCGAGGTTTTCTTGAGGCTCCCAACCGATCATGGACTGCGACTTGAGACCGTCAGAGTTTTGTGGCAAATAGTCGTTCCAGGCAAGACTTTCGTTAAAAACGATGTCTATCTTGAAGGGTAAATGCGAGCGGATTTTGTAGGCAAGACTCAAGAGTGAAATTGGGGAGGGGTTGTATAGATAAATCTCTTTGGGAGGGGGCGAGGTGTGGACAAGCTTGACAATTCCCTCGCAAAGATCGGCAAGAGCGAGAAGATGATACTCGCTAAGACCGTCGCCAGGAAGCTCGAGTTCTTGACGGGTTAAGGCGCTTTTAATAAATTTTTTTACTATGCCCTCCCCCACCCCATTATCACCAAGGTAGTCGCCGTAGAGACAGAGCGAGTCGTAGGGCTCGTAGTTTTCCAGACGGGACTTGTTGCTAATGTGGGAGCAAAAAATTATTTTGGCTTTCCCGACTAGGCCGGCTAGGGCGGATTGAAGCTCGGAAGGCTTGTGTTGCCCGCGCAAAAAATCATCGCTAAAAAATCCTAGAACATAATCGTAGTCCACACTAATGGACGGCCGGTTTGGAGCAAGAAAATCTGTGAGTAGGTGTTGCTCTACTTCAAGACCTAAAGCGGTCAACTTGGATGTAACGCAATCCGTGAGTGGAGAGTCGGCGCTAAGAACAAGGACTCTCGATGGCAAAGTTTCGACTGAAACATAGGGCAGGGTTTGCATGTGTCTATTTAACCTTAGTCAACCCAAGAGCGCAAATTGATTTAATTGTACATTTATTACCCTATAACGAAATGTGCCTATTTTATATTATTCGTTCTTACTTTATTTTTTCGTTCTTTGTCCTGGCTTTTTATGCTTCTTTATCCCCTATTCTTCGTTATTACTTTTTTTTCATATTCTCTTAGGTCTTAAAATAACCTTTTCCAACAAAAATTTTGCCTGAAAGTTTACTAACCTATAACAAGAAAAGAGTCTAGCTAACTGCGAGCGTCTAGAGCCTGATTTACAAGCTGATCCGCGATTGAGTTATATTCGCGGCGAATGTGGGTTATTGAGGGTTTGTTCAGCGCGTAAAAAAGTTTGTGTGCCTCGCGGTATTTGGGAAGTAATTCGGGGTTTTTGACTTTGAAAATACCCTTCAACTGGTTGACAATGAGGAGCGAGTCCATAAATACTTCTAAGTCAGATGTGGGGTGATTGGTGACTACCCATTTGAGACCGGCAATCAGACCCTCGTATTCGGCTTGGTTGTTGGTGGTGATGCCTAGATAATTACCGCATTTTTCCAGAATTATCTCCGCACCACCGCTTGTTTCGAGGATGATGTAGCCATAGGCCGCGGGACCGGGATTGCCACGAGATCCGCCATCTGTGAAGAGTTTTAGTTTAGACATGAGCACGTTTTTTAATGGTTACTAACCCGGTGAGAATAATTGTTTCTGTTGCGATAGTCAAGACTGCGGAGGCCGGGGAACCAAAGAGGGGAACAAAAAGATAATTTGAGAGCCCATTAAAAATGGCGGCAAATGCGTATACGACAAGAATTTGGCGCTCGAGTTTTTGTTCAATGAGGCCCCACATGAGAGGGGAAGTAAGGTAAAAAATAGGGAGCGAGAGAGCAAGAATTTGGAGAGTTTTGATAGAAAGCGACATTTCACCCCTGAGGTGCGAGAGAAAAGGAGCGGAGGAAATAAGGGCTAGCGCGGCAAAGAAGCCTAAGACCAGTAGGGTTGTACTAGATTTGTTGATGAGGGCAGTTTTTCCTCTCTTGGTCAGCCCAATTAGAGAAGGGTAGACGGCGTTCATGACGAAGGTGGGAAGCGTGAGGGCAACATCGAAGATGCGATAGGCGAAGCCGTACTGGCCGACTTCGTAGGAGGGGCGAAAAATACCAAGAATAACGGTGTCTATTTTTGAGCTTATTATGCTGGCGATGAGGATTAGCCCTAGGGGAAGCGAGGACTTTAGAACGCGCATTAGTCGTGGGAAAGGAACCGAAGAGAGGGGGGAGAGAATGGGCCTGAGAAAGAAAAGTGAGAAAATAGCCATGGTGATGTAACCCAAAGTTGAGGCAAGAAGTAAGTTTTGAAGTGAAGGAGAGCGAGTTATTACAAGGTAGGTCAATATAGTTCCAAGCCCAGTCCCAAGCACAGTAATGACCCCTGTTTTCCAGTATTCTAGTCGCCGCTGAAACCAGGCGTTTGAGGATGTATATAGGCCTTGGAATAGCACAGAGAGTGAGCTTACCCAATAAACAGCTTTGATTCCAGCGTATCCGCCTGGGAGAATTAGAACAAAGATATTGATAACGAGAATGACGACAATTGAAAGGAAGAGACGTGCAAAGATTGTCTCCAAAAGGATTTGTCTTTGTTGCGCGAGGGATCCTGCCATATAGCGAACGGAGTGGGCATTGAGCCCAAAATCAATGGCGGTAAAGCCGACGGCTGTTAAAGCAAAGGCTTTGGTCAGATCACCAAACACACTTGAGTCTAGGCGCGAGATAATGAGTAAGGAAGTAGCAAAAGTGAGAATTACCGAGACGGCTTTGGTTAGAAGCTGAACAAAAGTGTTTAGAACTATTTTCTGATTTTTTGTTGAGATGGTTCTAATCATAGGTGGTACCAACTGATTTAAAGATGAGGAGGAGGATAAACAAACCCTGGACACTCGTTAGCAGGAAGTGGTCAAAGAGGAGAAGGGGAAGAAGGGGTAAGAATGGTCTTAAGTTATTGCGAGGACGATTGGCAAAAAATATAAACAAACTGATGATGCCTGCTAGGCCAAACCAAGAGCCCATGAGGGTTAATGAGTTGTGGTCGGGCTGAAGGAGGCGAGATGGATTGTTGTTTGGAGTGTAGGCCGTGAGAGATGAAGAGGAGCCGACACCAAAGAGGGGAAAGGCGCGGACAATGGAAAGAGAGGTTTTTTCTAGCTTGAGTCTTTCGCCAAGTGAGGTTCTGAGAGAGCGGGAACGGGAGATGTAGGGGAAAAGAGGGAGAGCAATAAGCGTGAGGACTATAAAGTACTTAGGCAGGAGCGCGCGATTGAGGACACAAAGCGGAAGGGCGAGAACAAAAAAGGCAAAAGCGGAAGTGAGAGATTGGGTTAGAACGAGGCTAAAAAAAACGAGGAGCGCGAGGTAGACGATTAATTTTCTTTGAGCTTTAAGCACACAGGCGAAGATAAATACCCCCACAAGCCACCCTGATAGGGCGTTTGGGTGGCTAAAGCTCCCATATGCACGCAGAGCCAGTTCTTTAAAAAAACTACTTTTGGCGATGTTTGGCGAGGAAAGCGTAAACATCCGCTCACCAAACCAATAGAAGATGCCTTGAAGCGATCTCCCCAGAATAACCTGGGCAAGAGCCAACAAGATTTCGATCGTCGCAACGACGGTGAGCGGGGTGAGGGAATTTTTAAGGTCGCGAGTGGATAGAGTATCCAGAAGGGACAGATATAGAAATAATCTGCCTGACCACACAAGAGAAATGATGGGATTCATTGAGTAGAGAAGATTGATGACGAGCAAGGGAAGGAAGAAAATTGCTGTAGGAAAGATGGGGCGCTTTTTTTTGAAGAAATGGGTAACAAGGTATAGGACAACTAAGAGATCTAAAAGATAAATGGTGGGGGCAAGATAGTCGATCCGTAGTCCATACAAGAGGGCTGATTCCGGCCAAAAGTGGATACCTAGTTGGGAGGCGGAGAAGAAGAAAATGGTTAGTGCGAGGAGTGATCTAGTTTTTCTTGGAGATAAATAGTCTACGCTCGCCACCTTCTCCCTCAGAATAGGTAGTAAATGTTTCATCCTGGCTCAAGAGGACATGGACTTGACGACGTTCGGTTGAGGAAAGAGGGGGCATGGCATGTGCTGACCCCGTCTCGAGGACTTTGGCGGAAATTCTGGCAACCATCTCTTGTAATGTTTTGAGGCGATTCTCGCGATAACCTCCTACATCAAAGAGGATGTGCCGAGAAAGATTGCTTTTATTAACCATGAGAGAGATGAGAAGTTGGATCGAGTCTAGGGTGGAGGCATAGCGGCCAATGTAGATGCCAGCGTCCTCGGCCGGAAGTGCGACCGAGATCGTAAGTAGCTCACCATCATCTTCAAAAGTGATTAGCTCTGTATTGAGGTTAAGATAGTTTAGGAATTGGATGATATTATCTTGTAGCTGTTTTTCGATTGACATGATTCCTCCCAATTTTGATACCAAGTTTGCGTGCATATTTTACTAGCCCCCCTGGGCCTGAAATGACTAGTTGTTGGACGAGAGAAAAGGCAGTAGTGATTACCCAGTACAAGGAAAGGCCTGACGGAAATTGCAGGGCGAATACCACGGTCATAATGGGCATGAGGAAAACCATTTGTTGTTGCATAGAGGTGGCCATTTCGGCAACATCTTCTTTTTGGGCTTTAGTGCCTGGCCGCTTCTCTGGTTCGTTTTCAACAGCGGGAAGAATTGCCATTGAAGTAAAGAGCTGGAGAATGCCGGCGAGAACAGGGAGAATGTAGGTTCCGTCTTTTTCTTTGAGGTTCCAAAAGAGAAAGTTGGTGTTGGTTAATACTGATTCGGCGCCGTTTAGAGAATTCATAAAAACCTGATATAGCGCGATAAGCACAATAAATTGAGCGATATATGGGAGACAGCCACCGGCGGGGTTCAGTTTGTGGGTCTTATAAAACTCTAGCTGTTTGGTTTGAAAAACTTTGGGATCATGGTCGTATTTTTTTTTGAGGGCGTCAAGCTGGGGTTTGAGGGCACTCATTTTTTTGGCCGACTTTAGGCTCGGCAAAGTAAAGGGAATAAGAAGGCCTCTAACCAGAAGAGTAAGAATGATTGTCGCGAAGCCGAGATTATTGCCGGTGATCTGATAAAGCCAGATTAGGGTATTTAGAATGGGTTGATAGACAAGTGTGTGATACATAAATTAATTGTTAATCGGGAACCGGATCGTAGCCTCCACCCCCCAACGGATGACATTTTAGCAGTCTTTTGAGGATCAGCCAACTACCATGAAGAATGCCATGTTTTGCGAGAGCTTGTTTACCATAGGCCGAACAG
Organism: Microgenomates group bacterium GW2011_GWF2_47_9; assembly: GCA_001003385.1. Taxonomy (GTDB): domain Bacteria; phylum Patescibacteriota; class Microgenomatia; order UBA1400; family UBA12108; genus LCPA01. Next base: position 21,829 of record LCPA01000002.1, read on the forward strand.
GTTGGGTAATAGCGGCATTTGCCAGTTGCAAGTCCTAGATTTTGGGCGATAAGTTTAAGGATTGATGATGAGCGAATCATATTGAATTTAGACAGTTTAGTTCAGAGATTAAAAGAGCCTGTGTCGCAGGACCCTTTTGAAGTGGGATTGGCTTTAATAAAACTACGCACGAGAGATTTTTGGTCTTCACAAGCTCCCATGCGTGGTCATAGACTAGGCGTTTGAGCCAGTTGCGACTAGAGGCGAGCTTGAATGATTTCTTGGAGACAATAACGGCAAGGGAAGAGATTTTGGAAGGAGAGAAGTAAATGCGAAAATGGGGGGTTTGGGCAAGACTTGCGTGACGGCGAAAAGAAAGAAACTCGGTCCTAAGAGGGAATTTTTGAAAAGAAGGAATCATCAAGTTAGACGGTGAGGCGTTTACGAGATTTGGCTCGTCGACGCTTGAGAACTAGCCGACCAGTATGAGTCGCCATGCGAGTCAAAAATCCGTGGACACGAGCTCGTTTGGTTTTTTTAGGCTGATAGGTTCTTTTTGGCATGGAGAGATTTTACCACGGGATGATAGATTTTGTCACTCATTGACACATTGCCCGATGTGGAAAACTTGTGTATATTTATTCTGTTTCCTGCCTAAACTTAACTTTGTGTAGAGGGGAATATTAATGGACAACCAGGATTTATGGAAGGCGGTATTGAGCGAGTTGGAGCTGTCGATTTCGGGAGTAAATTACTCTACTTGGATCAAACCTTTAAATTTGATTGCGATTGAGGACAAGGGAGAGGGAAAAAGCTTAACCATAATCCAATGCCCCTCGCCATACCACAAACACATGGTGGAACAGAGATACCATGCTCAGATACAGAAAAGCTTGGAGAGAATTACGGAACAAAAAACTGAGGTGGTCTTTGAAGTGGGGAAAAGGAAGTCAAGCCCGGAAGCAGAGTTGTTTACTCCCCTTTTTTCCCAGACCGGAGTAGGGAATACAAAAAGTGGCGCACATAATTTGAACCCAAGACTAACGTTTGAGACATATGTGGTTGGCTCTAGCAATAACTTTGCACATGCGGCGGCACAAGGGGTGGTGAAGAGTCCCGGCAAAAAATATAATCCTCTCTTTATATACGGAGGGGTGGGACTTGGGAAAACACACCTCATGCATGCTGTGGGACACGAGTTATTTAAATTACATCCAGATTGGAATATTCTCTATATTTCTGCTGAGACTTTTGCTAATGATCTTATTTCTAGCTTGCAGAGCAAGAAGACAACAACATTTAAAAAAAGGTATCGATCCTGCGATCTTTTAATGGTTGATGATATCCAGTTTATTTCGGGGAAAGAGTTTACTCAAGAGGAGTTTTTTCATACTTTTAATGAGTTGCATATGAACGAAAGACAGATAATTTTATCCTCTGATCGACCACCACAGGAAATGGCGAAAATCGAAGAGCGGTTGTCCTCTAGGTTTATGGGTGGACTTACCGTCGATATCCAACCTCCAGATTTTGAGATGCGAGTCGCAATCTTGACCCAAAAGGCCAAGGAAATGGGTCTTTCAATCCCACCGGAATCAATTTCCTTAGTCGCTGAGAAGACGGCGACCAATATAAGGGAGCTTGAGGGGGTGTTCCGAAAGGTTGTGGCTGTTGCTGATCAGAGAGGCGGGGAAATTAGTGGAGAGCTTGTGAGAGAGTTTTTCGGAGTAGAGCAGGAAAGAAGAACCCAACGGATAAGACCAAGTCTAGTCATCAATAAAACAGCACAGTATTTTGAATACAAGACGGGAGACCTAACGGGAAAGAGCCGAAAAGCTCCCATCACGAATGCAAGGCATATAGCGATGTATTTGATAAAAACTGAGCTTGACATACCATACGAGCAGATCGGAGAACTTTTCGGGGGGAGGGACCACACGACAGCCATGCACGGAGTTCTAAAAGTGACAGAAGGAATCAAAACGGAAGCAGAGGTTGCCAAACACATCGCAGACATTAAGCACATGGTTTTTAGTCAATAGGGGTTGCCTTTATCCACTACTAGTGTTGATAACTATGGGGAAAATAGACGGGGATCGAATAATTATTTGTGGATAACAAGACAAAAAATGGTTATACACATAAAGGGAAAAGTTATCCACCAAGTTATCAACTAAGAAACGTGGGTTATATGCTAAGTTTTCTACCGGTCTACCCAGAGAATAATTCACTAATCCACCATATATACTAATACTGCTACTAAAGGAAACTTAAATAAATAATTATGTATAATGTGCACAGTCAGAAAAAGGAGAAGAAATGAAAATCGAAGTATTGCAGGAAGAACTTATTAAGGGAATAGGGGTTGTGGGGAGGGTTGTCTCGAACCGAGCTCAACTGGCAGTACTTGGGAATATCTTGATTGAAGCACAAAAGACTGGACTTAGACTTTCGGGGACCGATCTTCAGATAGGGATGAGTATTGGTTTGCCAGCGAAAGTAAGTGAGACTGGAAGAATCACAGTTCCTGCAAAGGTTTTACAAGAATTTGTCGGGTCGTTAGCGCCGGGAAGGCTTACCTTGGAACTAAAGCAAGATACGCTAATTGTTGAGGGGGGGAGTTATCGAGGGAAGTTTCAGACGATATCTGCGGAAGAATTCCCAGCTATTCCAGTTTTGCCTGATAATAAGGCAAAAATCATAGTGAGACAGAGCGAGTTTGCCGAGATGTCGACAAAGGTGATATTTGCCGCCGCAAAGGATAGTTTGAGGCCAGTATTGACGGGAATTTTGCTTGAACTGTCTAAGACTAGTTTGAGGATGGTCGCTACAGATGGATTTCGATTGTCAGTTGGCAAAATTAAGGCACAGGGAGCGGACTCTTTGAGGAGTGTTTTGATACCGATGCAGGCAATTGCGGAAGTAGCCAGATTTGAAGGGGAAGAGGAGTTACAAATAGTGAGCGTAGAGGAATCTAATCAAGTGATTTTCCAGGCGGGGGAGAGCCTGTTGGTAAGTCAGGTAATTGACGGGAATTATCCGGATTATAATAAAATAATTCCAAAGGAGTCTAAGAGTGAGGTTGTGGTTAACCGGGAGGAGCTTTTGCAGGCTGTAAGGGTGGCTCATATTTTTGCCAGGGAAAATTCGAACATGATGAAATGGGACGTTAATGAGAAGGAGATAGTAATTATTGCAGAATCGCCAGAAAGAGGCGATTCGGAAGCGAGAGTCCCTGCCAAAATTGACGGAGAGGGAGGGAAGATTATTTTTAATGCGAAGTTTCTTCTTGATTTTTTGAGTGTAGCAAAGGGGAGCGAGATAACATTTGGGATGGGGGAGCCACTTGACGCCGGGGTATTTCGTTCGACCGGCGACGAGGGACTTTTGTATATCGTAATGCCAATTAATGCCTAGGGAGTTATTCCTTGATGTTCGGCAGGAGAATTATCCTCTTCTACTTTTAGAGTTGGTCTTGTGGGAGATAATTCATTAGTAGGAGCAGGAGCAGGAGCAGGAGCAGGTGGCAGTGCCTGTTTGAGAGTTGAGATTGATTTGCGTTCCAAGAGCTCTTTGGGATCGGTTGTGATAAGTGAGTGTTCTTCTCCTGAGGCGACCACCTTGATGGCTACGTGATTTTGACCAGCAAAGAAAAGAGCCTCACCCACTTCGGCAGAGAGAAGGAGATGTCTTTCACCTTGGGAGAGATAGAAGACTTCGGCGAGTTTATCAATGGCGCTTGTTGATTGTTTCATGAGGACCTGGAGGGAGGAGTTACTCACAATTGCCTTACCGTAATCACTTTTTAAGAAATCTTCGACATCCTGGGTAATTGTGGAGAGGCCAAGGTAGTATTTTCTGGCTCTTTTTGCGATTGAGTAAAGGAAGCTGGCGGAGTCTTCGGATTTCATGAGATACCAAGCCTCGTCAACGACGAGTAAACGCTTTTTAAGATCTCGCTTTACTTTGGTCCAGATATAATCAAGGATAATAAAAATGGCGGTAGGGCGAAGTTCGTCTTGGAGGTTTTTAATACCAAAAACGGTTAAGTTTTTCCCGAAATCAACGTTGCTTTTTTGAGAGAAGATTCCCTGGAAGGACCCTTTGACATATTTTTCGAGCCGGTCTGCCAAGCCTCTGGCAATTGCCTCTTCCATCCCCGTCAAGGCTTTATATAAATCTTCCATGAGGGGGGGTTCTTTCGCGTGAGTATCGGGATCGCGAGTGATTCCTTTCATTTGGTAGGTAGAAACAAGTGCTCGGTCAAGGAGAGCTTCTTCGGTCGGGTTCATGGCACCTAGCATTATTTTGAGGAGAGAGTGAAGGGAAATAATCTTCATCGCAAGTTCGTTTTCGTCGGGCTCTTTGCTTTGAGGGAGCTCAAAGGGATTGATCCGGTTGGGGGAGGAGAAAGAAAAATCGATATAGGTGCCGTTTAAAGTGCTTGCCAACTTTCTGTATTCGTCTTCTGGGTCGATGACGATAACTTCGGTGTCGAAAAGAAGGGAGCGAAGAACTTCGAGTTTGACGAGATAGCTTTTGCCAGCACCAGACTTGGCAAAAACTACCATGTTGGCATTCTCGAGGGTAAAACGATCAAAGATTACAAGAGAGTCGTTGTGTTCGTTTATCCCATACATTATTCCTTCGTTGGCGGTAAGCTCGCTTGAGGTAAATGGGAAGGTTGAGGCAAGAGAGGTAGTATCCATGTTGCGATTAATCTTGAGCTTGTCGAGGCCGGTGGGGAGGGTGGTTTTGAAACCATCCTCGATTTGGAGAGTTGCGGTTTTGGCTACGATGAGAAGGGCACCGAGGGCGGATTTTACTTGTTGAGTAATCCGATCGAGGATATCTTTCTTGTCGTCGCGAATTGTAATATATAAACCAAACTGGAAAAAGCGTTCGGAGCCTTTGGCTAGCTGTTCCTGAAGAGAGCGCGCGTCTTCGAGCTTGACCTGGGTATCAATGTTAATGATTTTGCCTCTTTGGATGTCTCCGGCGATTTCAGCTTCCATTTCGGCGATTTTCCGGCGAAGATCTTCAATGACCCCCTTGCCTTCTACCGGATAAATAAACATAGAAATAGTGAGAGAGTGATTGAAGTTGATAAGAGGTGACAGCCAGTTGGCATTGACAAAACGAGGGTAGCCAGCCACGAAGAGAGTGCGATAGTAGGTATCGTTGATTTTGAGATCTGAAAAGTCTACTTCGATTGCTTCGGGGGCGATTACGTCTTTGACGTTGGTGGTCCCGGTTGCGAGGGCTTGAATTGCGGGGGAGACCGCAGGTTCGTTAGTAGTTTTTTTGCCACCAGATAAGCCAGGTAATTTGAGAGCCATATAGGGTCAGTATAACGTATTTTTGGTTTTTTTAGGCGAGGTTGGGGGCGACGACAGCCTGTTCGTAGTCATTGGAGGAAAGGAATTTTTGACCTTTGACAGTAGGATTGTAAAAACTGTGGAACAGCTTCATTAGGTTTTGAGTATTCAACTGTTCGGCTGTGAGGCCGATTCTTGCCAGTTGCTTGATTACGTGGTCTTTTTTGGGTTCAAGGTCGGTTTTGGCCTTGTTGACCAGGTTTTGGTCAATTTGGACACCACCTCTTAGGGTAATTTCTTGATAGGAGATGATGAGGTAGAACTTTTTGTCGAGAACGTTTTGTTCAGTAATGGTTGTTTCAATAAAGGCGCGATATTTAGCCATGCGGTCTTTTAATCCGGGGTCTTTTAGTCTACTTTCTTGTTCGAGGAGAAGTTCAAGATAGCCCGAGATATCCTTTTTTTCAGATTTGATCACAATTTGGATAGGGAAGGTAAGAGAGTTGAGAAGTCCGGCGTAGGAGTAGATCGTGGCGTCTTGTTCTTCTTCGGAAAGTAAGCCAAAGTTAATGGCGGAAGCTTGAATCACGATAGAGCAAGTGCCATTTTTGAGAATGGCCATATCGTCGCGGATGGTTTCTACATCAAGGTGATCTTGAGTCGTGGCGATGATGATTGAGTTTTCCATAAATAGAGTATACAGGTTAGCTGGCTGTGAGGAGAAGAGGGGGGATGATGGTGCTTTTTACCTCTAGTTTTTTAGAGACAAAAGTGTGGCCACTTGCCTCTACTTCGACCACATATTCACCATCCCTTAGGGGAGTTGAGGTATAGAATTGACCAAGAGAGTTGGTTTTGATGGCTCGTTCTACCGCACCAGCGCTAGACAAAATTTGGACAATGGCGTTGTCGATGATTTTGCCTTCTTTGTTTACTACCATGCCAGAGACGAGATTTGGCAATTTGGGAGACGCGGGGAGTTTGATGTTGCCGACCGAGCCGGTAGGATCAACTTTTTCGTTTTTTACAGTAGGTTTTTCAAAAATGACTGTTGATGTTGAGTCTTGAGTTTGGGTAGGGGACGCCGGAGTCTCAACGCGGATTGGTTTGATGGCTGGTACCGAGACGAGTGGAGGCGCACTTATACCTTTAAGGCTCACATCTAGGGGGGTCAGCTTGCGAACGGTGATTGAAGGTCTTTCGATGACTGGGGCTGTTTTTGCGGTGTCCACGACCGCAACTTCTTTGAGAATGAGATCCAGATCCATAATCCGTTTTAGCTCATCTTCCCCGAGATCGCTTTTGGGGGTCGGTTTTTCAAAAATATGCGACGGAGCTTTGACTGTTTTGGTAACGGTGGGGATTGAGAGATCTTGATGAGCCTGAAAGAGAAAAATCTGAGGGACTTTGTTTGTTTTTTTCCAGATGTAGCGAGTGGGTGCATAGATGCTTTTGAGAAAGTTGATAATCCAGACGTCTAGGGGACGTTCTTCAATAGGAAAGAATGCAAGAGCAATACCAAAGAAGATCGAGAGGAGGGCAAAGGGCCATTTGATGACGACGATTAAGTTGGAGGCATAGAATAAATATGCAAGAACTAGGCCTCCCGCGAGCTCGAGAAATTGTTTCAAAGTCATGTCACCTACTAGACGGAATTGATACTGGGTGACATTTTGGGGGACGGAATGTTGTTGCATGTCTTACCTAGAGCTTATTAAACCAGCTGGGTTGGTTAAGTAATAACTCAAGTATAGCGCATAAAGGCTCAAAAAGTGGGGAGAATTAGCGGTCGACGAGAAGGGTGTATTTGAGTTTATCTTCTTGAACTCCAATAGCTTTGAGGGCAGAGAGGGCTTTTTCCAGAAGTACTGATTCTTCGCCTGAAGGGTCTAGGAGGCGGATTCTGAAGCTCTGGAGTTCGTAGTCGTAGACAATCCGATATTCAGACGTTTCGATAGGAAGATGGTTATACCAAGGTGTGGCGGCGAGCATTTGATTCCAGGAAAGATTGAAGGTGATGTCGTCTTGAGCTTGTTTTTTGCCCTGTTCTTCGATTTCTTTCAACGAGTAAGGGTTGGTGGTGAGTCCAAACGAATGGATAACGTCTTTTTTGTAATAAACGGTAAAAGTGAGGTAAGTGTCGGGCAAAAGCTCCTCAGGAAAGTTGAGGACAAAACTTTGTCCGTTTTCATGCCAGGCGAGACTGACCGGAGAGGGGGGATTGACGGTGACATAGAGGTCTCGTCGAAAGCTATTTTTGACAACATCGGCGAAACTGACGATGATTTTTCCATCTGTGGGGAAATTGACGGTGTCTCCTGCGGGGTTGGTTGAAGAGATGGTGGGGAGGGTGGGACGAAGAAAATAGATTAAGGCAACAATTAATCCAAGAACGATAGGAATAAAAAACAAAACTGTCTGTCGCTTTAGAATTTTCATGGGTTTCCTATCCCCACAATAGCGATCCCTGGCAAGTCTTGCAAGCCGTTACTGCCAAAGGTGGCATTGCCACTTTTGGTGGCGGCATTGCTTTGGTAGAAAGTGAGTCCGTCTTCGTTGACAGAATTGACGACTCCGACGTGATTGGTGCGATCGGGGCCACCTGATGTTTTGAAAAAGATGACTGCGCCAGGCATGACGTTGTCTGCCCGCGCCGACGCCGCGCTAATAAATTTGCCGCGTTTCTCAAAGTCATCTTGCATACTGGGAGACCAAAGGGTATTGGCGAGGGAGTTGTTGCCAGATTCGCGAAAAGCGTGCTGGACCAAATAGGTACACCAATACATACACTCGCCGCAAGACTGGATTTGTTCACGGGTGGGGTTGGGGGTTGTTAAATAGGTTTCATAATTGAAAATGTCGGGGTGGTTGGAGTCGGCGTAGAGAACAGTATCGACAGTTTTAAAGAATGAGATATATTGCTGAGTTTTTGCTGGATTGGCGGGACGATTCCAGTAACACCAGAAGCCTTGATAAAGGTCTGAGACGATTCGGTATGCGCGCTCGGCGATCGGACTTTTCGTGGTTGGTTGTATACCAGGTGGAGCCTTTTCGTTGGTACATTCGATCGGTTGAAAACAACCAATGCTGGCAGGCCCCTCGTATTCGGGGGCTACAAGAACGCTAGTTTTGAAGACGTTGTAGAAGAGAGTGAGGCCGGCCGTGAGGCCGAAAGCGACGGAACTGGCAAGGATAATTAGTTGAATAACCGAGCCGATGATAATACCAATGATGGCGATAAGTGGGAGAGAGTGAAGGGCGGCGATGACACTTCCGACAATAGCAAAGGCTTTTAGGATTTGTTTCCTGAAGTTGACGTTGGTTAAAAATTCTTTAACGAGATCAAAAGCAAGTTTGACGAGATCAAAAACTAGACTGACAAGCATGGCGACGGATAAAATGGAGCCGATAAAAGTCCCGGCGGCGGCGAGGGCGGTCACGATTTTGGCGCCAAATTTGGCAAGGGCTTTGCCACCTAGTTTAAGGAGAAATCTAGTCCCTGTGCGTGCGAGGGACTTGGTGACATATTTGAAGGTGCCTTTGGTAATTTTGGTACTGACCCAGTTGACAAGGGGGGTTATGACACGTTTGCTCCAGATATCTCTGGCGGCGGAGAAGAACATCCCGTTGAGACTGGCTTCGCCTTTTATGTAATGGCTGAGCGAAAAGCGGGTGAAGCGACCGAGGGGGGAGTTGTTTCCACTAAGTGCGCTAAGCCAATTGCTGGCTTTACCAAGTTTGAAGTTGTGCCAAGTATTTACGGCCCAGTCTAGGGGGCGAAGGATGGGGATTTTGACTTTTCCTTTAGTAAAGGGGAGCGCGACAAGCCAAGTCTCGGCTTTGGTATCGACCCAGTCGGCTAGTTTGTTAAAAAGTTTGCGACCGGTAAGGGTATCGCTAATATCGATCCACTTGTCGAGGAGGTTGTCGCGGGCGGCGTTGACCCTGTTGGTAAAACTTATAAGAGCTTGTTCGGTGCGACTGCGGCGCGCAATTCTATTTTGGCGAGGAGTGAGAGAAAGATGGGTGTGGACTGAGTCTACCCAACTGTGGTAGCGACCAAATTCAGAAGCCGAGAGGGTGGCCCTCTTATTCTCGAAAGCGGCGCTAACTTCTCTTAGTATTTCCGCTCCATCGTCCGGAAGCTCGCTGACATTTTTGCCCAATAATTCCCCCGCCTCTCTTTTGAGGGTTGAGAAGTCTTTGAGGACATGAAGGGGATTGATTCCTTGGAGCAAAAGGGCTCTTCCTGATGGCGGGAGAGAACTTATCTCAAGGCGGAGCTCCCGGGCGCGATATTCTAGGGCGATGTCTAATCCTTCGCCGCTTAGAGCTTGTAAAATTACCGAGGAATTTTGGGGCGAGATTTTGATGGCGCGTAGGGCATTTTCGAGGATGACCGTAGCTGATTCAGGGCGCACACTTGAGCTAACCATCTGCTTGACGAGGGCGTTGGCAATTTCTTGTGACTCACCACTACTAATGTTGTTTTTGATGAGGACGCTGGTAATTTTTTGGATTAGCTCGAGATCAGTCGGGAGGAGATCGCTAGCCACACCTGCGGCTCGGATCTGTTGAGTTTCGTAGGTAAGGATTTTTTCGAGATTGCCACCTGAGAATTCTTGAGCAGTAACTGCGACGTAGTCGCGGAGCTTGGACTGATGATCTTTGTCGCCGAGGAAATTGCGATAGCCATCAAGGTCAGGATGGTCGTCTAAAATTTTCTCAAATTCTTTGGTAACGTAAAAGGCTTGTAGTTCCAAGTCCTCTGGCTTTGAGCCTGGTTGAAGAAGGCGAGCGGCTTCTAGTCTGGCAAGATTGGTGGCGATTAGCTTTGCGAGGGCTTTTCTAGTAAGGTTGGCGGAAGCTTGGGACGCACCGGCGGGGATGAGGCTGGCCGCGATGTTGGCAGGGATTCCCATTTGAGATAGACGGAGGATTTCCTGATAGACGGAGTTGTATTCATCGATAATTGAGGCAGGGTTGTAGGCGCCAGTTTGAGGGGGAGAAGAGGCGACTTTGCGGTACTCGGCTAAGCGGTCGGCGATACTGACGGTAAAGACTTGTCCTGGCTTGGCGACGCGACTAAGGTAAGTCGTGGTAACGATAATCGCAAACTTGGAGAAACTCGAGGAGTGAGTAGAGGCTTGCTTGACGAGATCGTAGAGACTTTTGGCGGGGCCACTATTTTCGTCCCCTTTTAGGTTTTCGTTTTCGATTAACCAGTCGAGAACTAGGTGAGCCGCCTCTATTTTTGAAAGGTATTCGGGGGTGGTCTCATCGAGGCTTTGAGGGAGCTTGATCCCTCGAGTGTCGGGGGAATCTAGGCCAGGGAGAATGATATTCTCGATGAAAACGCGAGTAACGGGATAGCCAGCGCGAAAATATCGATAATTGTTGAGGAAGCTAAGATCGGCCATAACCACATTCTAACATCTGGGCTGAGAATGGTATAATTCTAGCTATGGGAAACACTGAACGTCAACCTAAGCCGGGTAGTGGAGAAGTGGGGGAGAATGCAGGGGCACAGAGAACGCCTACAATTGATAAGTCGGTGGGGGGAGTAATCGATTTTTTAAGACAGATGAAACTGTTGGTTTTGATGAGGAATCAAGATCCAAATTCGGGTAATTTTGAGAAACTTCGCGAAGTTGAAGAGGGGTTACAGGATAAAGATCCTAAAGTTCGTACGAAGTCCCAGACGTTGGCGGATCAATTAATTCAGAATTTTGATTTAGTTTCGGGAGAGGCGGGGCGAGCGAGTTTACAAAGAGTGGTTGAGACGGCGTATCCTGATGCGGGGAAGAGGCCGGGACAAGCACTTGGTTTGGCAAGCGAGATAGATAAAAAGATGGCCGTGATAACCAGAAAATTTGAACAGGGGCAAGCAGTAGAGGCGAAGGAGAGCGAGGAGATATTTGAGAGGCTTAGCAAGTTTAGAGATGAGGTTGGGTTTAGAGGGATGACGCAAGAGGGGATGCAGATTTATGAGGATACGATACTGACGGTAGTCGCGGCAAGACAAGTAGGGAAGAATGTTGAGAATCCCTTGGTTTATGAATCTCCGCTTGAAGCGAAAAAAGAATTTTTTGCGGAGGGGTCGTCTCCTCAAGCTGATGATAAGAGACTGAAAATAAGGAGGGCTAAGCCAGAGCAAAAACCACAACTAGAAGAAAAGCTGGAGAGAATGAAAAAGAACGTAAGAGAAGTGGTAATTGAGAAAAAACGGAAAATGGGGGGGCAGGAGGCAATTGGAGCGCTTGAGGACATTTCTGACCTTAAAGCAAGACTAAGGAGCCTTGTTGGCGATCAGCATAAGGAGACGCTTGAAACTTTGCAGACACTATCGGCGGCGGAGGCACACTTTAGAAGAATATTAAGCGATAATATTGAGGCGAAGCTTGGGGGTGGCGCGGGAGTAGAGCAGGGATCCATATATGCCGCACTTGGGGATGTTTTACACGAGGCAAGAGGAGGAAAGTATGCGGGAGGAAAGGCAAGATATCATTTCGAGGATAAGTTTGACAAGGTAGTAGAGACGGTTGAGCGGCGAGCTAAGAGTTATGAGGCACAGATGTCTTCTCGCTTCGGGAGAGCGGCGACACTAGGTAGCGATGAGTATAAGGGGATGTCACAAGTAGAGCGGATGATTGCAACAGCGCAGGCTCAGCAGGAAGCCGCGTTTCATGAGAAGGTGAACGATATATATCCTGTACTAAGTGAGATGGGGATTGATCCAACATTTCCGGACGGGACTTTCTTTACCAAATTACAGAAACAGACAGTTGAGGAGAGGATACAGACGATTGACGAGGTGATAAGACAAGGGAGGGAGCGAGGAGTATCTGAGTCGAAGTTGACGATGGGGGCGAAGTTTTTACACTCGATTGCACGGGCAGAAAAAGACAAAAATGGGGTAATGGTGGATTTTCTCGATGTAAAAGAAAGGTTACGAGGGTATGTAAAGAAGCACCAGTACGGGCGATATATTCGGGAGATGAAGTCTTATGTAAGTAGAGTTGGATTGCGCGAATCGTCGGCTGACTTTCAGTTTGCAATTATGTTACGCGACGCGAAAGATGTGATATCGATTTTGGAGACCGATGTGGCGGAGGAGTTTGACGCCTGGCAAGGTTCGTTGTTTATTCCTTCGTTTAAGTCGGTGGATCCGGAGACTTTCCGCTCGATGTTTGAGAGAGTGTGGAATGCAAGTAATCTTGACCATGTGTTAAACCCGGCTTACGCAAATGCGGCCGGGATGCTTGTGGAGATGCCTGACGGGACGAAGAAAATGATGTCGACTGCGGTGTTTTACCAACTGCTTCAACGAGGAGATAACGCAACCAGATTTTTGAATGCGGCGGTTGATACGGTTGACAGTACTTCATTCCGGATTTGGATTGATTACCTTTATGGTAAGGGAGCGACGTGGGAAGGAGACTTGGCGACGGGGAGAGTGGTTGACGCAAATGGGAGAGAACTCGCAAAAATGAATAGCTTGATTAAGGTGCAGGGTTTTGATGTAAAAAGTAAAAAGCTAGACGGGGATGACCAGGATACGTTTACGCTAGGAGAGCTTTTGGAACAAGGACAATGGATGCATCGATATGCAGAGAACTTTTTTATGTATTCGGGGGAGGCGGGTAAGCATATGCGTCACTATCCGAAGGAGATGATGGAGAACGCGAACAAGTGGGTGTTTGCGCAAGACCAGATGTTTGAAGGCTACTCAGGACACTATGGCAAGTATGCTCAGCCATTTTGGCAGATCGCAAAACTGGGGCATTTACTTCGTGAAATTAGGGGTTACAAAGACACGGGTATATTTCAGGAGGCAATGGTTTTGGAGCTAAGAGGAGCGGGGATCGAGAGCGACCGTGCCATAGCTTTTTCGAAAATGTGGACGGACAAATTGAAACAAAAAATCACGGTAGAGGGGAAGACGTTTGATGTGGGATTGTTGTCAATTGAGGAAATAAGGTTGATCGGAAACGAGTGGGGGGGAGCGGAAGAGGCGTGGCTACATGCGAAAGATTATTTAACGGCACACAATATGCCAGAGGGAATGATTAAGGACCAGGCATATATAAGGAGGGTGTTGGGGAAAAAGAACCGAGGAGAGAAGATGAGTGAGGAGGAGGAAAACTGGGCGAAACAGGCGGAGGAATTTTTTGCGTTATGCAAAAGCTTGAAGTGGTCAGATGTGAAGAAAAAGGATTATGGAGGATTGTCGGAGCGAGAGCTTGCCAGCTCGATGACGGAGAGAGAGCTAGCGGTTTTTGCAAAGCGGAAGAATACAATTTTTGGCGGGGAGTGGAAGCCGCGGAATATGACTGAGTTTGTGCAAGGATTTGAGTATGCGGCGGTAATGGA
>LCPA01000002.1:35503-42766 GCA_001003385.1 Microgenomates group bacterium GW2011_GWF2_47_9
TGACCCGATTGAGTATGCGAGGAAGTATATGAAACTATCGGAGGATGTGGCAAAATTATTGCCGAAGATTGAGCTTGGGACAGCGACTTCGGTTGATTTTATAGAGGTGCAAAAATCTTTGCGAGCGTACTTGCCGCCTGACCAAGTAGATAATTTTGTTGAGCTATTGCTTCGAAAGTCGATCCAGGTTCACCGATATCAATTTTTGCCATACGAAATAGCCAAGCTGAAAGATAGTGGCCGTGAGATTGATTACCGGTCGATGAAGGACGAATATGGACACTCAATTTATTTTATTGATCGGGACGGGCACAGAACGGCAAAGACGGAGATGTACCATGGAAATTATATGTATGACAGGTGGAAAGTGAAGGCGTGGCGGGATAGTGATGTTGAGACGCTCATGGATGCCTTGCATGGGGAGGCGATGATTCCAAGAGAGATCGGCGAGGACATATTGGATGATTTAATTGGAGGCGGGAAGGTGCTCGATAAATTGTTGGGGCTAGAAAATAAGAATTTGAGTGAGAAGCAGGTAGCAAGGCGAAAGTTTGTGAAGAAGGTGTTTGCGAGAGTGAGAAGACTAATCCAGAGATTGCCTTTGTTTGATGATCCGGGGTGGGTCATGTTCTCGTTGGGGGCGGCGTACCTTAACTTTTTTGGGGAAGTGGCGGGAGAAGTGGCAAAAGAGGCGGGGAAGTAGATTAGTTTGCCGGGTTTCTGACGGTTGGATTATCGGAACGTTTGATGGCGGCAGAGAGATGGGAGGCGCTTCTTCTTTGCTTTAGGTCTTCTTGGGTCATACCCCAAAGCTGAGTGATGGGGAGAGTACCACCTTTGACACCCATGCCGATATTGGAGATAGCTTCGGCGACATAGGGGGATTCTTTGACCTGGAGCCATTCCATCGCCATCTTGGTGGCGGCAGGAGTCATGGTGAAAACAAAGAGGCCGATAAGGACAAAAACATCGTGAGAATTGAAGTCGACACTCCCCGTCAAAGTGAAGGGGGGGAGCCAAAGTTGTTCTTCGGCGTCGGCGTATAAGGGATGGTTGGTGTTGATACTAAAGGGGTTGGCGTCGCGGGAGTCCCAGCTATCTAAGATTGTAGCTTTGGTGGGGTCGCCGATTAAGATAGCGGAAAAGATGAACATGGCGGCCGCGACAGGGAAAGGGATGAGGTAGGAGGCGGTCTTTTTGAGCCAACCGGAAAAGGCCTTGCTACCAGGCATAGCGTTCATGAGGATTTGGACTGGGGCGGTAATGGTCTGGATGATTAACATAATGTAGGCTTTGATCAAATTGAACATTAGCTTGAGCATGGCGATAGCGAGGGCGACAGCGGCGATGAGATAGGAAGGGGAAACAAAGGCGGCGACACTACCTAAGAATTCGAGGCCGTTGGTACCGAGACCATAAAGAATGTTATCGATAGCGACGGCGGCGGCGGAGACGATGCTATTACGCCCTTCAAAAATTACTGACCAAGCGGAGTAATTGAGAAGTCGGGAGATGGTTGTGGTTGGAGTCTGGATAATGCCGATTCCCTCGACTAGGTAAACGATAAAGTAGATGAGGAAGTACATGAGGTCAACCATGAGCCCAACGATAGCGTAGGAGAAGGTAATTAAAATGAGGGTGACGAGGAGATTGGGGAGAGCACTTTGAATGGAGATAATTGTTTGGGCGTTGACTTTGGTTCTTAGCATGATCATGACGCCAATGACGATAAAGATAACGATATAGAGTGAATAGGCGAGATTGCGAAACGCTTTCCAGAAAGGGAGAAAGGGCTTCATGGCGGTGTAGCCGGTGCCTTGAGCGTAAGCACTACTAATAGTTGGGATTCCCATGTTGTCCAAAAGATCGGCCATATATTCACGGCTCGAGGGGAAGGAGTTGTCATTGAACATTGCCACGAATACTTTGGAGCCTTCGGGGAGTAAGCCCGCTTTTAATTCTTGGTTTTGACGTTTGATGCCGGTAATGTTGGCGCTAAGGGGAGCGAAAATTGCTAGATTGACAAAACCGGG
Organism: Microgenomates group bacterium GW2011_GWF2_47_9; assembly: GCA_001003385.1. Taxonomy (GTDB): domain Bacteria; phylum Patescibacteriota; class Microgenomatia; order UBA1400; family UBA12108; genus LCPA01. Next base: position 37,537 of record LCPA01000002.1, read on the forward strand.
CTTGTCAGCGCCCGAACCATCGTCTTGTTTGGCTTCGCCGACACTATACTTTAGAAGATTTTGGGAACTGGTCTGGAGATCTTTGGTGTAGTCGTAGCTTTGGGCACTCGCTAAATTAGGCGCAAAACTCAAGAAAGCAAGGAAGATAGTGAGGGAGAGAATAAATTTTTTCATGTCTTGAGTAGGATTTTAACCTGATGAGCGACCGTTCGCAAGCGACCAATTACTGCCCGCAAGTATAACTGGCCTTGGCGTCGAGGACTCGAGCAAAATATTCTGGGTCGCAGGCACCACGGTGAGCCCGTGCGGCGGTGACAATGTCCTGAGTTGTCCAGTCAGAGCAGGAGTTGGGGAGGTACCCGGCGGGTGTGTAGGGGATATAGGTACCATTGACAGTACAGCCTTTGTCTGGCCAATATGGCCCCCATTGTGATAAGCCGATGCGACCACGAGCAAGCGAAATGGCAGTTGCCATGGTGGCGTCGAAGAAATTACAAGGCTTTCCTAGGTCTTTGAAAATAGGATCAGAATCCCACCAATAGGGGATAAATTGGTAGGGACCGACAGCACCCGCGGAGGAGACGTTACAGGTGTGACATTGGGGGATCTCACCTTTGCAGGCGCTACTTTGAAGAACCAAGTTGTCAGACCACTTGCCGTAACATTGTTCGCGCTGGAAGCCGCCTTCACTAATGAGGATGCCAAGGATGAGAGAGCCTGGAACCTTGTACTCTTCTGCTGCAGTCTCGATGATGTCGATCATTGATTGAGGGAGACTATCGTAGCCAAGGCTTTTGAAGTAGGGGGATTTGTCGATGTTGCAGATTTTGCAGGCAGGGTCGGCGGCGGGGACGACTTCTCCCTTACAGAAGTATCCGAGGAGGCCGGCTTGGTTTTCCGCGCAGGCTTGCCTGATACCATCTTTGTATTCGGTGACGCTGGTTTTCCAGGAGTCGGAGAAAAAGGAGTCGATGCAGGCGTAAATGGCAAAAATGCGCTGGGAAAGTTTGGGGGCGGAGGGATTGCCGGCAATTAATTTTTCGGTGTCGGAGTCGACGACGTTGCTGTAATTTTGGGTGGCCCCACTATCGGCCGCTACGTTTTCGGCAGATTCGCGAGTGGAGTAGACAGCTTCTTCAAGCGAAGTAATGCTGATCGCGGAGGGAGATGGGATTACCACGGTGTGATAGAGGCGAGGAAAGATGGTGTCGATTGCGAGATAATAAATGGCGGAGATGGCGTTTTTGATGACACCAAGAACGCCAACTTCCTGGATGGCGCCGGCCTCTCTTTTTTCTAGACCGGATTGAATAGAGTAACCAAGTTTGGTGTACCAAAAATTATTAAAACTGACCCACCAACCATCGAGAACTTTGTGAAGCCAGGGGAGAGAGAAGACGCCTGACTTGGCGATACTGTTACTGGACGGGAGGAGTTGTTTGTCGATATTCTCGGGGATGGCGGTAGAGTCGGAGAGGAGGGTGTAGGAGAAAAGGGGGTTGATTTTGCGGGCTAGGGAAATATTGCCTAACGACTCTTGAAGTGAAAATGTTTGATACATTTCGTAGACGGCCGAGCAGAGGTTTTGACGGGAGCGAGTGTCGGCATAGACTGTTTGGGCGCGGAAGGAGGGGTTTTCGGTAACTGGTTCGGACATGGCATTACTGATCGGGGTACAGTCTTCGCGGGCACAGACAGATACAAGAACATAACCCTTGTCGTAACCTGGGCCACACTCGGGGACCCTCTCAAAAAGACTAAGCCAAGTGGGAGGTGGGGATTTGGAGCCAGCGGCTGAGACAGCCTCATCAATAGCTTGCATGGCGGAGGCATAGACGACTTGTGCCTCGTCGTACTCTTGCTGTTCTTGGGGTGAGGTGATGTTTGGTGGTTTGACCATTTGTTTCCACAATTCCAATAGGATAATGCCGTTTGATTTGATGGTTTTTCCCTCTGTTGAACCATCTAGGGCACCCCAGACATCGATAAGAGCGGGTTCTTCGGTTCCAGGTGCGGGAGGGGCCTCAGGGATACAGATCGGGTTGTTGGGATTGTAGGTAATGGGGACGGGGGGGAGGGGGGCTTCATAGTTGACGCCTCCGAGCGGCCATTGACCGGTACTGGCAACGACATCTTGGGTTTGCCAAGCTTGAGCTAGGGTGATGGCACGCCTGTAGGAAAGGTCTTGGCGGGAGAGGGAGAGATTGTGTGCCCCCCAAGAAACGGAGTTGTCGGAACCGGTGTAGTCGTAGCGGAAGGCGGTGTTTTGGAGTTTGGGGAAGACGATGTCTTCGATTTTGGAATAGTCGATGCTGGTGACAGCGGCGGCATTGGAGGGGCGGTTGGTGTAGTCGCAGAAACCCGAGGTTGCCCCTTCGACAATAACACAGTTGCCCGTATCATTAATGGTGTGGGGGACCCAGTTGCCGGGCGACTGTTCGGTTTCGATTGTGACGTCACCTTTACACTCACTACCAGAAGTACAAGCGTCTTTGTAGCGATTATCTTCAATGATGCGTTGGGGGAGTAATAGGCGACTTAAATCGCGGTTTTCGTAGATAGGGAGGTAGGGCGGCTCGATAAATTTGTAGAGATTAAAAAAGTCGGAGAGATAGTAATCGATTTTGGGTTCGATGGCACGGGAGACAGGCGGGGCGGCAAAAAGAAGGGTTAAAAAGAGAGTCAGGAATATTTTTTTGAACGGCATGTTTTTAAAAACTGAGGTCAAATTGGGTAACGTCAACACCAGTCAAGTTTTTGACAAGAAGGAGGATGAGCCAAGAAATGATAGCAAGAGCCAGGCCAACGACGGCAAGGGTAATGGTTTGACCACCCTTTTTGATATTTTCGGGGTTCCCACTACCAGTAAGGATGGTAAACCCGCCGACAAGAATCATAATGAAGGAAATAATCCCGATAAGAGGAATAACAGCTTGAAGAACGTTCCCGATATAGATCGGCAAGTCGGAGAGAAGGGGGGCGTCGTCTGCTACTGCCATAACGGGTATTATAGAACAAAAAACTCCCGAAAGGGAGTTTTTTGCGTATTAACAGTTCAAATTAATAGGCTTTGGGAGGGGTAAGGTTTTCGTCGAGGACGGAGATACCAAAGAAGTATTGGATGATAAGCATGACTGCCCAGGCGGCGGCGACGACGGCCAGACCAACAAGAGCGGCGGTAATACGATCACGAGCTTCTTGGGTTTTTCCTTTGTCACCACCACTTGTGATCCATTGAATGCCACCCCAGATGAGGTAGGCAAAAACGAGGAGAGCGGCGATGAGGAGAGCTCCTTGAACGGCACCCTTAATCAGGGTTCCAATGTTGGTGATCTGGACATTTTCCGGTTTGTCGATAGAGAAGTCGGGGGCGGCCGGAGCGGCCAAGACTTTTTGGACGATATTTAAATTCATATTATTCCTCCTACTCTATGTATTATACAAGTTTAACAAGTTTCCTGGGTTAATCAAGTCTATTCTAAGTAATACCTATTCCAAGGAAATAATCGATGAGAAGGAAAATTGCCCAGGTAGCGGCGACAACGGTGAGGCCGATAATTGCTTGGGTGATTTTGTCGCGTGCTTCCTTGATTTTGTCTTTTTCTCCGCCTGACATGACCCATTGAAAACCACCATAGATCATATAGATAAAGGCGGCGATGGCGGCGACGATGATGATGGCAGAGAAGACGTGACTAATGAAAGAACCAAGGTCGGTGTTAATTGCAACGCGAGACTGGACCTGACTGTCGAGATCGATATTGAAAGAGCCTGCAGGCATAATATCCTTAGGTACCGGCGGTTGGCCAGATTATATTTAATAGTTCGATGCCGATTGCAACTTGGATAAACTTGATGATTACATAGGAGGCGGCGAGGATGGCAAGGCCAATAAGACCTTGGGTGATTTTACCCCGAGCTTCTTCGATTTTACTTTTTTCGCCTCCTGCCATGATCCATTGCAGGCCACCCCAAAGGAAATAGAGGAGAAAGGCAATACCTCCGACAATAATGATGGGTGGGGGAGTCAGCAGGCGTGTTACCACCAGGAACGGCGGAGTTGGTGATGGCGGCCTGGGCGCGGGGGATGAGATTCAACCTAATTGTGTTCATAGCTTTATTTAAAAGTCATACTGTTAATGAATTCTGCGGGTTCGAGAATATTGAGTCCCAATGCTTTACCCACGATCCAAACGACCATATAGGAGACAGCGACGATAATGAGGCCGATAGCGCCGTTGGTCATCATGGCTTTGGCGGATTCAACTTTGTCTTTTTGTCCTCCGGCGGTAATCCAGGTGAGTCCGCCGATCAGGAAGTAGAGGATAAAGGCGATACCCGCTACGATAGTCAAAACCACGAGGACGTTGGAGATCAGTTTTTCGATGGCGGAGGCGTAGGCGGATTTGTCTGCGCCTGGGGCCGGATCGTAGGCTCCGGGAGTTGTGATTTGATCGAAGTCGATGTCTGCCATATTAGGGTGTTCCTGGTCCGACTATTTTTGGTTTGAGGATTGCAGTTGCACTACCGAAGAGGAGGAAGCTAATTATACCCATGATAAGTCCTGAGGCGACCATGATAATAAGTCCAAGGAGCGACATGTTGATTGAGTAGAGGGCTTTTTCGATTTTTTGTTTGTCTCCGGCGGCGGTAATGTAGATGAAGCCAGCAAACAAGAGATTAAAGAAAGCATAGAGTCCGCCTGCTATGAAGACAACCTTGAGCAGATTGGAGATAAAGGCGGGGAGGCCGGTCGAGATATCGCCATAGCCGCCAGAGCCGACTTTGTCTAGGGGGTTTGTGATGTCACCAAATGTACCTGCCATATTTGTTTATTTTTAGAGCGGATTACCGCTCAGAATTTGGATGCCTGTTAGAACCTGGATCAATTGAATGATCCAGTATGAGGCAAACAAGACTACGAAGCCTATTATAGCAGAGGTAATTATTTTGCCACCTTCGGCAACTTTATCTTGGTTGCCGCCGTTGGCAATAATCGTGAATCCGCCGACAACAATCATAACAAAAATAATAAGGCCAGCGACAATATAGACGTTGGGGAGAATGTTGTTAAAAAGAGTGTTGACGGAGGTATAGGTTGTGTTCGCGGAGTCTCCCTGGAAGAGCAAGTTGTCACCAAGATTGATTGCGGCCATAGCGAGATTATAGCAGGAGTTTGGTAGAATCTGAGAATGGAGAAAATAGTTTTGGAGATACTGGCAGGTAAAAA
>LCPA01000003.1:0-23651 GCA_001003385.1 Microgenomates group bacterium GW2011_GWF2_47_9
ATAAGTTTGTGGTGATGGTGCCCTATGAGTGGAGCGGGTCACGAGTCAAGCAGGTTAGTAAAAATATCTTGGTCGTGGGAGTGTTTGAGGAACATAAACTCCACCTTTATCCCAAGATTTTGACTTGGCTGAAAAAATTCGCGATGGCTAAGCATATGGTAGTGCATTCTGAATTTTGCGCATCAGGTGGGATATATGTACGTGCAATGGTGATCCCGTTTCTGGCTTTGATCAAGGCTACGGGACGAGAAATAACATATTATGCCCACAATGTAGCGAGCGATATAGGTGAATATCAAGAACATCTAGGTTTGCCTAGTGGAGTCCGACTAGATTTGACGAGATTCGGGTATAAATCATATCTGAAGATGCTCTCTTATGTTGTAGATACTTTCGTAGTACTAGAGGCATCAATCAAGGACAGATTAGTGCAGGTGATGGGAAAGAAGGTAAGAATACTAGTTGCGCCCCACTGGATCGAAACTAAAAAGAAGATCATGAGCAAACTGCAAGCACGAAAGATACTCGGATTGGATCTCCATAAAAAAGTGGTGGTGTCGTTTGGATTCTTGTCTTGGTACAAAGGCGCTGACGTAGTGGTTGAAGCGGCAAAGTATTTACCTATGTCATACACTTTGGTTTTGGCAGGTGGGGAAGCTACATCTTTGAAAGACAAGGAACACTATATTGAGTACTTGAATGCTTTAAAGGCAAATGCAAATGTCAACGGAGTTGAAGAACCAATAATTGTCGAGGCTGTTCCAAACAAAGCATCACGCCCATTCGGCAGAGGCGGAATACAGCAAGCATTGCAGAGGAATACGCCCGTGGTAATGAGTAAGGCAATTCAGGCTGGACTGGGACTTAATTGGCCAAATAGCTTTGACGGGAATGATCCTAAACGTCTAGCAAAAGCAGTTGATAAATACTTTGAAGATCGAGTTACTCAAAAAGAGGTGATTGTGTCCATGAGCGAGTTGACTGTAAGTCGTAGAATAAGTAAGTTACTGCCAGAGCATTTTGAACAGGTGTACGTGGGGTCTAAAAGTAATAAGGTGATGCTAGAATGGAATAGTGGAAAAAGTACTCAAGAAATTCAAGCCATGGTGGGTTGACCTATTTATTTGTGGGCTCTTTGCGTTGATCGGACTCTTGGTTGGGAGAGCGAATTATTTAGTAGGTACTAGTTTTCTCGGATGGGATACAGTTTGGAGTGAAGTAAATGTGAAACTAGCTATCCAGCGGGCTGTGTCGGGAGTATGGCAGGAGTTTCAGGGTTTGGGATTGCAGGGTGGACATGGATATGTGAGTGATATTGTCCATTCCTTGTGGGTGTGGCTCATCGCCGTCTTTGTGCAACTGAGCCAAGTAAGATATGTGTCCATATTTTTACTCTGGATCGTTGGGGCGTGGGGGGCATACTTCCTCACCAAAAGACTTGTAGGAATATGGGGTGCGATTGTCGCGGGGAGTGTTTATTTACTTCACCCCTTCATCCTGCAGCAATTTTTTGTGATCCATGATTCATTCGCTTGGTTTTTTGCTTTTTTGCCATGGAGTATTTTGGCGATTATTGCCTTACTTGATAAGTGGAATGCTAAAAATTTGATTTGGGCATTGTTGACTCAATTTGTTTTGTCTTTTGCCGGGTTTATTCCTCCACAGATGGTTGCCTATGGAATCGTAGTTGGAATCCTACTCCTTGCCTATGGGTTAGTAAACGGGTGGGTTGGATTGAAGAGAATTGTTATCGTTGGCTTGCTATTGCTTGTAGCTCATACCTATTGGTTGTTGCCGTTTGGGCGTTATGCTCTGACCAATACTGATGCGTATTTGAACTCGAAACTCAATCAAGTTACAACACCTGAGAACGGACTAAAAAGTGACTACTATGGTGGATGGGACTCTTTGATTTTTGGAAAAGGATTCTATTTTGAATCGTTAGATATCATTGATGGAGATGTGATGCATAGTGAGCCGATACTTAGTGAGTGGGAAAAGTATTGGGGGCAGGACAGGGCAAGGAATGTTTTAATAGTAGTATTTTCTTTTGGAGTACTGGGGTTAATAAGTTTACTTATAGAACCAAAGTGGTGGAAATGGGGGATGGCTGGAGGATGGGTATTGGCTGGGGCAGGGTTGGCTATTTCGGCATGGCCGATTAGTTATGTCGGCAAGTTATTTCATTTAATCCCGATATTTGAGCAGGCTTTTAGAATCGGATTTACGAAATTTTCTATACTTTATGTATTTCTACTTGCGATCTTTGTGGCTATGGGAATTGATTTGGTAGGTAAGATATTTAAGAATTGGGGCAAGTTTGTTGTAGCTGTTTTGCTAATTGGTGGAATGCTATATGTTGCTTGGCCTGTTTTCCTTGGAGATTTCGTTTACAAACGGATGAGGGTGGATTTACCTAGGGAATACTCAAGTTTAGTTGACTACATGAAGGGCCAACCAAAAGATTTGCGAATTGCGTCTCTGCCTGTTCAGACATTTAACGGATGGATGATTACTGATTGGGGATATACGGGCTCTGGGTTTTTGTTTTATGGTGTTGAGCAGCCGATACTGGATCGGGCTTTTGATGTGTGGAGTCCTTACAACGAAGGGTTTTATCAGGAATTTTCGACGGCAATGTATGGGGGTGATGGGGAGCGAGTGGCTAGTGTGCTTGATAAGTACGATGTGAGATATGTGCTACTTGACGAATCTATAATTGCACCGGGACAAAGTCCAGAGATATTGAGGATAGAGGAGGCGAAGCAGATGGCGAGGGAAATGGGTTGGGAAGAAGTGTGGAGAGAGGGGTTTTTGACGGTGTGGGAGACGCCGTATGGAAGGGGAGATAAGTTTGTGAGTGCGCCGAGCAGCTACACACTAGCAAGTGGAGATACTACGAAGACTAGGAGAGATGTGATTTACGAAGAACTGGGAGATTATGTAAGCGGGCTACGAGGAATAGTCTATCCGTTTGCTGATTTGATGCGGGAGGAAGTTCAAAATGTGAAGTATGGAGATGAAAATATAACCTTAAGTTCCAATCACTCGCTTATACAGGGGTCGAAACTACTGGTGCCGGGGTTTGACGAAGGTGAGAAGGTAAAGGTTAGTTATGAGTTAGCCTTGCATGACGGGATGGTGGAACTACGGTGGGCACCTACATATAGTATCAATTCCCAAGCGGGGCCGAAGTTAACCGACCAAGCATATGATACCGAGGAGACAAAAGTTTGGGTCAAGGTCGGGAGTGGTAAAGAGAATGCAATTTACTTGGGAGAAGGAGAAACGAAGAGGGGAAACGTGGAGCTAACTGTAGGAGAAGTGGTAGGCGTGAGGATATATGAGGGGGATACTGATAAACAAGATGAACTAGCTCAATTCACACCTGACTTGGTACAAGAATGTTGGAGGAAAGAGGGTGCTGAAACTGAGGCTTGGGGAGAGGTAGTGAACGGGGCTATGCGGCTTTGGATAAAAAATGCAGCGGCTTGTCTCCCCATAAAGTTAGCCAAGACTCAGGAGGATGAACTAGTGCAGGTTCTTGTAAATTATGAATCAGCTAACGGGATGGAGGTAGAGTTTTGTTTGGATAAGGAGGGTGGGAGTTATGAGTGTGAGAATGATCGCGTATGGGGGATAGCAGAGGCAAGTAAAAGCGATGGATGGGTAATGCGAACGGTGATGGCGAGTGAGGGAGATAGGTATTGGCTTGACCTGTCTGCTAAGCAGTTTGAACCGCTTGGCGAATTACGTTCTATCGTATATCAAGTGCCGATAGTGAATCGATACTTACTTATTAAAGAGGAGGAGATGGTTGCCGCTTGGGGGGAGTATTTGAACGATTTAGCGTTTGAGATTGAGGGAGACGAGATAAAAGTTGAGGTGAAGGGAGAACCTGTAGTATATGACTTTGCCCAGTTTGGACGCAAAGAAGCCTTTAATTGTGACGTGTTGGGCAGGGGACAAGTTGAGAAAAGCAAACGAGTGTATTCTGCCGATGGGTATGGAGCGAGTTGTGATTTTGTAGGCTTTGTAAAGAGCACGGCTTTGCAAGGATATCTCATGCGAGTTGTTGGGGAAAATAAGGCCGGAAGGTCACTAAAAATTTTCTTATATAATGCTGGCTCTGGACGGAATGATCTAGAGTATTTGTTAGATGAGGGCAAGTTTGATCAGACTTTTTCGTTATTGCCCTTTGAGTTTTTGGGCGAGTATAGCTTGAACATAGATACTAGAAGTTTTGGGGATTATACAGAAAATAGGCTGGAGCCGGTTGAAGTAAGGTATTTCCCGCTCGAGCAGATCGCGGGGGCAAAAGTTGGTGTAACGAAGAAAGTTGAGAATAACCTACAAATCAAAGATGTAAAGAAAGCAGGGACGTGGTTGTACAGAGTCAAGACAGATGGATCTGGATTACTAAAACTCTCACAAGGTTATGAGGAGGGGTGGGTGGGGGTGGAGTCCTTCGACTTCACTCAGAATCTTCGACATGTTAAGGTCGACGGGTGGGCGAATGGATGGGTGGTGCCTGAAGGAGAAGGGGAAATAGTGATTTTTTACTGGCCGCAAATGTTGGAGTACCTCGGGTTTGGGCTCCTTATCGGTACATTCATAATGGTTTTTCGTAAGACGCGCCGGCGAGCCTGATCTCTTTCTATACTATCTGACCCCAATTGACCACTAAGAGTAGCGGTTGACTAGACGTACTGACACTACTTATAGTGGTTGGTATGCACTTAGAGGGGTATCCACCAGATTATGTTCCCGAAGTAACCCAAGTACACCCCCAATTGAGGGATGGGTACGCGGCACTACTTGAGGTGGCGAGCAAGCCACGTGGAGTATTGCAAGAGTCGCCGATTTGGCCATTAATGATTTTCCACAATTTAGCATTTTTGGGAGGTAGGGACATTGTACTTGCTCACAACTTGAAGAAAGGCGTGCAACAGGCCGTTGATTTTATGCATACAGAGGTTGGCGAGGTTTTGGTGGAGACTCCCTTAAAAAATTCGAACATGCTTTGGAGTAGAGTGGATGGAAGAGCCTCGCAAGAGGGTGTCGACGTAGAGTTTTTTCTAGCACTCGGGCTTGGGTTGCACGAGGCTGGTCTTAGCACCATGAGTGATCCCGACTTATTAAGTATCTTTGGGACGTTGCGATTATTTGAGCAGATTCGGACAAGTAGTAGAGGTAGATTTGATCCAACGGATAGATCCGCGATCAAGCGCGTGGTGCATCCAACGACAGGTAAAAATTGGAAAAATTACCCAGGCGGAGTTTTGGGGGCACCGCGAACTTTTGATATAGATAGGATGGCGGTCCATCACACAGACGTAATGTTGCCAAAGTTAAAGAGTTTAAGGCACGTGTTTGAACTTGACGGGAGGAAAATTCCAAGCCCGGTTGCGGAGGCATTAAATAGAGGGGATCAGAATCCACCCATGGAGTACATGCATAGATCGGGATTTGAAGGCGCATACTTGGCTGTTATTGAGAATAGTTTAACGAGAGATTGGTGATGGATTTTTATTCAGAGAGGTATGGACAAAGGTTTTGGGGTGCATACGAGGCGAGTTTTTCAGCTTTGTGGGCGATATTGGGAGTCAAGGATGCACACAACCAACTTTCGATGGGGGCAACGTCAGCCGTTTTGGCTAGGGTGGGTGTAGATGAGTTGGCAGAGCTAGGTCAAGCGCGGTTTGCAGAAGCAACTCATAAGATAGACGTCTCAGCAAGTATACTTTGTTACCCTTATGACCCTGCGGAGGTGAGGGCTCCCCCCGACTATTTTACTGACCAATATCTTAATTTGAGTCCAGAGGGAAAATCGAGATTTATGAGAGGGAACATTCCTCTCGCTGTAGAGGGGATCAATTGGTGGAACGCTATGAGATTTGGCGAACTGCCTTCGCATCATAATATAGATTCCTTGCAGGCATTAATGTACGACGAGATGCAGGAAATTGTTGAGTTGGCAGATGGGGGGAAAAATCCAAGTCAGGATGACCCAGGTATGAGCGTTTTGGAGGAATTTTTGAGCAGACCAATACCTAATGATGAGGAGTGGTTTAGTGATTGTAGAGCGTCTAAGCGGTGGGAGGTAATGGGTGAAGTTGCAGACGTTTCTTTTTTGGCATTGACACACTTAATTTTGTACGACGGGATGAGAGTGGAGGATGTAGTTAAAAACGTGCGATTGGTTATCGAGAGATTTGATGAGTACTACAATCAGCGGGTAGCAACAGGACAAATTATTGGCGATGTGAGGGAAATGTCGAGAGACGTAGCCCATGTGATGAGTCAGCCGGTTTGGCCAGAGATGTATCTGGGATTGTGCATCGCACTATCCAAACGCATGGGATTTGATTTATGGGAAGCAATTATTCTGAAGACCTTTGGTAACGAGCGGAATTATCCGAGTACGCTCAAGATGGTTGAACCAGGTGAAAGCTGGCAAATTAATGTAAATAGATCACCAGCGCGAGTGTTTATGCGCAATTTGCGACAGGCTGTTAGTCCGGATACCAGATCCATCCCCGCCATGAATGATCCCATTATTGGTAAAACAGTCCTAGAGAAATATGTTTATGGGGATGAGAGTGTTGCGGAAAATGATCCGACTATTAATTTATTGGTCTTGGCGAACAAATATAGTCCTATAGTGAATTGACAAAGTGTGTAGTGGATGTATAATGATTTTTTAATGAGTAGCGCTTTTTTTTACTCGTCGATTTTTTTGTGCAAATATGATTCCTGAGGCACCACATGGGAGTCAATATGAGCTTGGGCCGAGACTAGGAGAAGGAGTAGGTTTTACAGGAGCCATGGATCGCTTTTTATTGGGACAGGCCTCGGCGATGTTAAATGTCGGCCGAGAGCGAGCGGCGGGGTCTGACCAGGTCTTTGTGACATATGATTCACAGCAGATGATTCAGGTAAAGGGCGCAGATTATGTAATGCCTATTACTAGTGCTATGCACAAACAGGGAGAGTTAGTGAGTTCTTTGGCTGAGTCTGGGTTTGATGGGATGGGGGTTTTGTTGTTAAATCGCCGGGATGCGAGGCGCGAGGTGGCGGCAGTATCAAAAAAGGAACCCGGACCAGTTGATCCAATGGCGGCGGCGGATTACAAGTTGAGGGAGGCAATTAACAAGTTTGGTGATGAGGTCCTTGGGATTATTAGTGTTGGCGATTTGGCGATGGTCCTTGCTGATATTGCAGGATCGCCGTTAGTTGATGTTACAAAACCGGGCGAAAATGTGAATGCCGCAAAGTATATCGCGGATATGTTTAAGTTGGCAGGTGGGGAAGGGGCACAACTAAAGTACGGCGCAACGACGGGGTGGGCTAGGCGAGTCGCGGGGAGACCAGGAGGGAAGCCTGACGCATATCGGAAGCTTCTCATACATCAAAGAATGTTTCTGGATTTTAATCAGAAGATAGTCGCATATTTTTCAGATGAGACAAACACACAAGACTTTACCGAATTTTGGACGAGGAAAAGAGGGGAGATCATTTTGCGGCTCGCTAACTTGAGAGAGGATTTAACTGATCAGATTTGGGGGGCGGTTTTGGGGCCGGCTCTTAGTCGATGTGCGGGAGCTCTTCCTCTAGAGTATTTGTTGTGGTATGTTTTGGAAGAGGCGCCAGCAAGCGAGCAACTTAAGTTAACTTTGAGATTGCCAGAGCAGGTGAGGATACAAGGTGTTGAAGATACAAATAATATAGTGATTGCAAGTGGTGAGTCGGCGAATTTGCCGATGGAGGGGATTTTGCGATATGTGATGTCCCATGTGTATAATTATCCAGAAGCGAGTGTCGTGACAGCGATGAATTTTTTTAGAGACTATGCTAGTCCAAGTAATGGATATGGAATAAACGTACCTGCCAGAAGAGAGTTATATCCGCCTAGACGATAGTTAAAATACTTGATTATGAGCGATTAATGGCCTATAATTGTGCAGATGAGGAGCATAAATTGTGAACATGGGGAGCATCGGGATGCGGGTTCTGCACCTGTGGTGGCTGTAGCTCAAGCGGTTTTCTATGATGATAAGTTTGGGGGTAAAGAGGATAGATTTTTTTGTCTAGAACATACGGAACAACTGTGGGAATACGCAAGTAAACATTTAGGATTGTGGCTTGCAGAGATTATAGAACTTGCTTCTTAGCTTTGGGGTGAATTTCGTGATTGGAGTGTCTCGGCGATTTTGGCGGCGATTTTTTCCATATCTTTTTCCTTTAGACCTTGGGTAGTTAGAGCCGGCGTACCAAGCCTAAGACCAGAGGGATTCCAGGGCTTGCCGGTTTCATTCGGGACCGTGTTTTTGTTGGCAATGATCCCCACTTTTTCAAGGGCTAGGGCTACTTCTTTGCCAGAAAGGCCCATGTTTCTTAGGTCGACGAGAACCAAATGTTTGTCTGTGCCACCTGAGACGACGTCGAAGCCAAGATCAAGCAGTTTGGCGGCAAGTGCTTGGGCGTTTTTGATGACTTGGCGAGCGTAGGTTTTGAACTCGGGTTGCAAAGCCTCCTTGAGAGCGACACCAATCCCGGCAATTGAGTGGTTTTGTGGTCCTCCCTGAAGACCGGGGAAGATATTAAAGTCTAGGGCTGAGGCGTGTTCTTGTTTTACAAATACCATAGCACCAATCGGGCCGCGGAGGGTCTTGCGGGTGGTCATAGTCACAACGTCTGCGTATGGGAAGGGGGAAGTGTTGACGCCACCAGCGACAAGGCCGGCTTCGTGAGCGATATCGGCCATGTAATAGGCACCAACTGAGTCGGCGATCTGCCGCATTTTCGCATGTTCGATCTCGCGTGGATAGGCTGTACCGCCTGAAATGAGGATCTTGGGCATAACGCGCTTGGCGATTTTCATAATATTTTCGTAGTCAAAGACGCGGGTCTTCTGGTCTACCGAGTAGAAGTGGGAGTCGTAAATCCGCGAAGTAAAGGAGATTTTTTTGCCTTCGGGTAGTTTCCAGCCGTGGGAGAGGTGTCCGCCATCGTAGAGGTTCATTCCGAGCATTTTGTCGCCTGGAGAGAGAAGGGTAGCGTAGACGGCAAAGTTGGCGATCGAACCGGTGACAGGCTGGACGTTGACGTGCCATTCGTTCTCGTCGAGGCCAAAAAGCTTTAGGGCGCGGGTTTCGACCAAACTCTCGATTTTGTCGATATTGGCATTTCCCTGGTAGTAGCGGGCAAAAGGACGCCCTTCGGAGTATTTGTTCATGAGGACACTGCCGACTGCCTCCATAACAGCGGGGGAGACAAAGTTTTCGCTAGGGATCATTTCGAGTTCGTCGACCTGCCTTTTTTCTTCCTGCTTGATGAGCGTGTAGATTTCGGGATCGGTAGTTTGTAGAGCGCTAGACATATCAAATGTATTATAGACTATTACCTGCCTAGTGCTACAATTTCCTGCATGAATAACGCTGACAAGAAAGATAAGTGGTTAATCCCGCTAGATTCGCCATTTTTGGGCAAAAGCGAGTTTGTGCGTAGCACCGGCGAGGGGTTTTGGAGTTTTTTGAACAACCAGAACATAAAGTATGACAAAGACCATTTTCCCTTTTTGTCTAATCACAAATTGCCGAGGGTGAAGCAGGTTTTCGACTTTGGGGAATATCTCCACCTCTCAGGCAAGGGAGAGGCTTTGGCTTACTTATACCAAGGGATGGGGAAGGCGTGGAACTATGTAGGGCCGGTTTTGGACTCGGAATTGCCGCATGGATTTAACGATCATACAGACAGGCATACTTTGTGGGTGACTTCGACTGCGGTTGAACTCCTCCAGCGAGCCGGGCGGAGTTATCGGAATGGGGGTGGGAGATATGACTCGATGAGCGAAACGCTTTTGACCTTGGTTGGGATGACGCATGACCTAGGGAACTTTATTGATCGGGACCGGCACTCGATGTATTCGGCGTGGCTCTTGAGCCGACTTTTTTATAACTTTGAGCTGAACAAAGAGGCCTGGGAGGCGGTGTTATATACAACCCTGTTTCACGAAGAGCCGATGCTGAGGGATATGCAGGTTAATTTGTCGGGGGGGATTCCTTTGCAATGGGCGCTAATTGCCGCCGACAAAATGCATGTTGGGCGGGAGCGGATTGGGGATCGGTCGTACGAATCGGGGATTGCCAACCACGCATTGGAGGAGGATGTGCATATTTTGCTAAACGCGCTGGTGGTGCGGTCGGCTTGGATTTTGGCCGCCAACAGTTTTGTCTGGCACTTAGATTTTTCAATTGAACAGCTCGAGGAGAAGTTTGCCTCTTTTACCAAGGGGAACGGACGGATTTGGTTGCCCGATTCTTTTCACAGCCAGTTTGAGAAAAAAGGTAGGCCATACCGAGAGATCTTTGCCGAGATATTTGCGAACGTCTATGAGGCAAGGATTAGGATGAGTGCGATGTGTATTTTTCTGTTGTTCCCGGAGATTAAGAAGTTCCAGGTGTTTTTGACTGACGCAAAAAAGACGCCTCGTAACGGCGGGATCGGGGGAGGAGAGTTTATGATTTGTGAGGTGGTGAGGTAGGGCGTGTATGATAGAGAAGATGTATTTTGACGGAAGAAGTTTTGCAAGAGAGATAGAGGAAGGTGTCCGTTTGCGGGTTGGCAATAGTCGCCCCAAGGTTCTAAGCATCTTAGTTGGGGACGATCCGGCGAGTGCGCTTTACAGCAGGCTAAAGAAGGAGGCGGCAGGTAGATGCGGAATAGATTTCGAGATACAAAAAATTGATTTAGGAGTTTCGATTCAAGACCTAAAAGCTAGGATTGTTGAAGTTGGGAGTAGAGAAGATCTAGTCGGGGTGATGGTACAAATGCCTATACCAGGTTTGGATCGGGAGTCACAAAAAGAGGTAGTTGCGGCGATTCCCTTAGCCAAAGATGTTGATGGTTTGCGCTGGGAAAAGTCGGGTATTCAGCCGGCGACCGTGCGGGCAATTATGACCATTTTGGAGAAAATAAAGGTGAGTTGGCAGGAGAAATTTGTGGTGGTGGGGGATAGGGGTAGTGTAGGCAAGCCGCTAGTATACGAATTAACTAAGCGGGGAGTTGTGGTCAGAGGGGCGAATAGGGAAACACCGGACTTAACAGGTCTGGTGCGAGGTGGTGAGGTGGTCATTAGTTGTGTGGGACGAGCGGGACTCATCACTAAGGAAATGGTAAAAAATAATGTGATTCTTATTGATGTGGGGAATTCCAAAGTTGGAGGTAAGGTGGTCGGCGATATGACCAAAGAGACGTATGCAAAAGCCGCGATTAGTGTGGAAGTGCCTGGAGGGGTAGGGCCAGTTACTATCGCCTCTCTCATGCAAAATGTGGTAGAATGCGCGGGTTACTAAATAAACATCTAGAGACAAACTCCTGATAAGTAGTTTCTAGAGACGGAGTTGCCTACGTCAAAGACTACGGCAACCAAAGAAGGAGGCAAAAATGGCAGACAAAAAACTGCAGTCAGAGAATACATTCCCAAGTTTGAAGGAACTATTGGAGGCTGGGGCGCATTTCGGGCACTCGGTTAAACGACGTAATCCCAGGATGGATGAGTATGTGTATGCCACCAAAAATGGGGTGCAGATTTTTGATTTGGTTAAGACAAGACAACTTCTCGAGGAGACATGTCAGTATTTAGAGGATGTTACCGCCAAGGGTGGGAAAGTCCTTGTGCTTGGCACCAAGGGGCAGGCCGCTCAAGTAGTACGCGAGACTGCTGAGGCAATTGGAACCCCTTACATTGTGAACCGCTGGGTGGGTGGATTGTTTACCAATTGGGACGAGCTTA
The DNA here is from genome assembly GCA_001003385.1 of Microgenomates group bacterium GW2011_GWF2_47_9. Classification (GTDB taxonomy): domain Bacteria; phylum Patescibacteriota; class Microgenomatia; order UBA1400; family UBA12108; genus LCPA01. The sequence goes on from LCPA01000003.1 coordinate 11,798, forward strand.
AAAAAAGAATCGAGAGACTTATTGATATGAAGAAGAAGTTTGAGGAGGGGGAATACAAAAAATATACTAAGAAAGAGCAGGTTTTGAAGAAGCGGGAAATTGATAGATTGGAGCGGATGTATGGTGGACTTGTTAGTTTGACCAAGTTACCGGACGTTCTCTTTGTGATCGATCCCAGTCGGGAAGACGTCGCGGTACGCGAGGCGATTGCGGTAAAAGTGCCGATCGCGGCAATCGTTGACACGAACTGTGATCCAACCCAGATTGAAAAAGTGATCCCCGCAAACGATGACGCGCTAAAAACGGTTGATATAATTGTCCGAACCATAATGGCCGCGATTGAGAGAGGGATCAAGCGGGCGGCTAAAAATACACAAGCGGAGGCAAAATGACTATTACAGCGCAGGATGTAAAGTTACTACGGGATGAGACGGGAGCGGGGATAATGGATGCAAAGCGAGCGCTAGAATCGGCTGATGGCAATATAGAGAAAGCCAAAGCGATTATTCGGGCCAAGGGAATGGAGCGAGCAGAGAAAAAGGCCGACCGAGAGACGGGAGCGACTTACGTTTTCTCTTATGTTCACTTTAACGGCAAAACTGGCTCTCTAGTAAAGATGGCTTGTGAGACTGATTTTGTAGCGAAAACTGACGATTTCCAGACATTGGGACGTGAAGTTGCCATGCAGGTCGCGAGTATGAACCCGGAGTCGGTTGAGGCACTACTTACCCAAGACTACCTAAGAGATAGCAGTAAAACGATCGAGGAATTGGTGAAAGAAGTGAGCGGGAAAACAGGTGAGAATGTGAGAGTTCTCACAATTTCGAGACTATAAAGGTGTTAAGATAGAGAAATGCTTACGTTTCTCATTTTGTCACTTTTGGTATTACTACATGAGCTTGGGCATTTTTTGGCGGCACGGAAATTTGGGGTAAAGGTTCTGGAGTTTGGATTTGGACTGCCCCCAAAATTGGTTAGGTTGGGTCGACGAGGCGGGACTGAGTATACCTTGAACTGGTTGCCTTTGGGGGGGTTTGTACGACTGTTTGGGGAAGATAATGATATGGGAGGGAAGTCGAGGTGGGTACGATTTGCAATTCTTGTGGCTGGGGTATCAGCCAATTTGTTGGTGGGAATAGCGATGTTTGCATTAGTATACTCGGTGGTTGGGGTCCCGACCCTTGGGGACAGTCGAGTTGTAGTGAGCCAGGTAGTTGAGGGGAGTCCGGCAGATTTGGCCGGCATTACGGAAGGGGATGTTGTGGTTACTTTGGCGGGAGAGGAGGTGGTGTCCTCGTCTAGTTTTGTTGAAACTGTGGGGGCCAAGAAAGGCGAGATGCTCACAATGTATGTCACGCCATTACTCCCGGACGGAACGGTAGGAGAGAACAGTCGGCAAGTATCCTTGATCCCAAGAACTGATCCTCCAGAAGGAGAAGGAGCAATTGGAGTGGGGGTAGTTGAAGTTCCTTCGATCACTTATGACAAAAAACCTTGGTATCTGGCACCTTTTTACGGGGTAGTTGAAGGCGTGAAAGAAGCGTACCTATGGGGAGTGGAGATCATGCGGGGGATGGTACAACTATTTGGAGGACTTTTAAGGGGGACTCTGCCAGCCGAGATGTCGGGGCCGGTTGGAGTATGGCAGGCTGGAGAGAAGATTCAGGATCAATCAGGTATTTTGGGTTCGATCAGATTTGGAGCGATTCTATCTCTTAATTTGGCAGTCTTTAACTTACTGCCGATACCGGGACTTGATGGAGGGAGGATTTTGTTTTTACTTTTTGAGGGTGTGTTTGGCAAAAAAAGGGTTAGCAAATACGAAGGTCTTGTCAACGGAGCAGGAATAATTTTTTTGATTGCACTTTTGATTTTTATAACTTTTAAGGACATAGCCAAGCTTTGAAAGGGGCAAGAGTGAAGAAAAATGTGGTTGTGGTTGGGGGAGGAACGGGGAGTTTTACAGTTTTGCGGGGCTTGAAGGGTAGGGAAGATATGGAGATCTCGGCGATTGTGACGATGGCGGACGACGGTGGGAGCAACAAGGTTTTGCGGGATCAGTTTGGACTTTTGCCAACAAGCGGGATCAGACAATGTATTGTGGCACTAGCAAGCGAGGAAGGGTTACTAAGAGATTTGTTTAATTATCGTTATCACAAGGGGACGGGAATCGCGGGGATGACTTTTGGGAATTTGTTTATGGCGGCACTCTCTGACATTGCGGGTAGTCAGAAGAAGTCGATCGAGGAGACCTGCCAACTACTAGGAGTTAGGGGCAGAATTTTACCTGTAAGCTATGAAGCAGTTTCCTTGCTTGCGGAGTACGAGGATGGTCGGGAGGTCTTAGGTGAGCACTATATCGATGTGTCAAACAAAAGAGTTGCGAAGAAGCGAATCGTGAAATTGAGAACAGTCCCAGAGTCGAGAATTGATAAATCAGCACGAGCGGCAATAATTTCTGCGGACTTGATTGTGTTTGGTCCTGGTGATTTGTATACAAATACCGTTGCCAACCTGGTAGTAAAGGGGATGAAATCCGCGCTAAAAAAGAGCCAGGGGAAGCTTGTTTTTGTGATGAATTTAATGACTAAACTCGGGGAATCTTATGATTACCGAGCAAGCGACTTTTTGGTCGACTTTGAGAAGTATATCCCTAAAGACAGACTGGACTTGGTGATTGTGAACAAAGAAAAAATGCAAGACCAAGGCCTGCTTGAAAAGTATCGCCGCGAAGGCTCGATTCCGGTTGAGGACGACTTGCCGCCCATTTGGGGGAAAGCTCGAGTGGTGCGGGCTAACTTGTTGTCGAGCGCACGCGCAGAGAAGCAAGCAGGAGACGAACTGGAGAGGAGTATTTTTAGGCATGATTCGGACAAATTGGCTCGAGTTTTGATACAATCCCTGTATGCCTAAGACAATAGTGACCCACTTTCATCCTGATTTGGACGCAATTATGAGTGCGTGGCTCTTGGTGAGATTTGACCAATCACAATTTGGGGATGCTCAGTTTGCTTTTTGTTCTGCCGGCCAGACTTACCGAGGAGAGGAAGTAGATAGTGATCCAGACACAGTACATGTCGATACTGGGATGGGTCGGTATGACCACCATATGCCGGGAGGGGAGAAGACTTGCGCCGCCCGACTTGTCTTTCAAAGCTTGCAAGCGGCGGGGTACATTGACGAAGATGATTCGGCGTTACGGGCTATGAGTGACTTTGCGTACGAGATCGACACATTTGCAGATTGCTATTGGCCAGAGGCAGAACACCCAAGATACGCCTTTATGTTGCACGAGATTATTCCAGCTCTGCATGCCCTCCAAATCCATGATAACGAGGCGGTTTTGCGGGCAGGGTTTCTATATTTGGATGGGGTATACCAGTTTTTGAAGAACACCAGGCATGCAAAAGAAGCGATCCAAGAGGCAGACCGAGAAGGTCAGACTTTTGATTCTCCTTGGGGGAGAGGGATCTATGTTACATCCTCGGCTGGAGATGTTTCTAAAGTAGCGCAGAAGATGGGCTATGGGATTGTGATTATCTATGACCCTATAAAAAAATATATGAAGATTAAAACAGCGCCCAAAGTAAAGTTTAGTTTGAGATCATTGTATGATAAAATCGTGGAGTTAGAGCCACTAGATATGTGGATCTATCATCCGTCCGGTCACATAGTTTTGAATGGGTCCGATAAGGGTCCAAAAAAACCCACGGAATTATCTATTGAAGATATTCTGGGATTGATCGGGAAAATAGAACAAAAGTCATAAAGACGATTGTGAAGAAGGGGGGTGTTTTTTAATAATGCCAGTTACAGTAAAAGCGAAGAAAGATGAGTCTACGGATTCGGTGATTCGCAAGTTTAAGAAAAAGGTTCTAATTGAGGATATCTTGACTGAAGTGAGAAAACGCGAGTTTCACTCTACTCCAAGCATGATTCGCAAAGAAAAGAACAACGAAATCCGACGCAAGAAATATGTGGATCGGATGCAAAGGGCGAAAGCGAACAAAAAATGAGCTTACTCGACAAGTTAACAAGTGATATGAAAGCGGCAATGCGGGCAAGGGATGCCTCTAGGCTTTCTGCAATCCGGATGTTGGTTTCAGCGGTCCGTTATGTTGGCATTGACTCCGGTGAAATGAGCGATGACAAAGTGATCGCGGTCCTTAAGAAGGAAGCCAAAAAGCGACGTGAAGCAATCGAGGCTTATGAAAAGGCTGGCCGAGTAGAATCGGCGGCACAGGAGGCCCAGGAATTGTCAATAATCGAGACATATCTGCCGCAGATGATGAGTGAGAGCGAGGTACGTAAGGTGGTGAGCGAGATTTTGGCGAAGGGACAGTTTGCCAACTTTGGGGCGGCGATGGGGGCCGTGATGAGGCAAGTTGAGGGACAGGCAGACGGAGGAGTTGTGTCTAAAATCGTAAAAGAGTTATACCAATAGATGATCACGATAAACATTTTGGCCGACGCGAAATTTCCTTTTGACAGAAAGTCGTTGAGAGCACATCTTGCACAAATACTTGCCCGGTACCGGTTGGTTAAGGATGTTGAGATAGGACTATTGGTTGTCGGTAAACGGAAAATGGCGGAATACCACAAACTCTACATGAACTTACCGGGCGCTACCGATGTGCTATCTTTCCCTCTCTCGGACTCCTCGGATTCAAGGCCCTTTTTGGCGTCACCAGATGGGATATTACGCTTGGGAGATATTGTGATTTGCTATAGTGTGGCGGTAGAGGAGGCGTTGTCAAAGCAAGTAGTAGTCGATAAGCAAATCCAGTTTTTGGCGGAGCATGGGCTGATGCACTTATTGGGATTTCATCACGAATAAATTGACCCGTGACATGGTTTGAGCGATTCTCGTTAGCCCTATTTTTTGGTAGAGTGGAGAAGATGAACTTGTATTTGAAGTACCGACCGCAAACGATTCAAGATTTAGATTTGGAAACTGTGAGAGAGAGTCTCCTCTTGATGATCAGTCGAAACGCCTTTTCTCATGCATATCTTTTGACAGGCCCTAGAGGATCGGGGAAGACAAGCTCAGCCAGAATTTTGGCACGAGTTGTAAATTGTGAGAATAATGTGGATCAACTTGGCGAGCCATGCAATAAATGTCCGGCTTGCCTGTCAATACTTGGCTCCCAGGCAGTTGATGTTGTGGAGATCGATGCCGCAAGTAATCGGGGGATCGATGACATTCGGGATTTGAAGGAGAGGATTCGTTTGGCTCCTGCCTTACTGAGGAAAAAAGTTTACATCATCGATGAAGTGCACATGTTGACAACCGAGGCGTTTAATGCGCTCCTAAAGACTTTGGAAGAGCCGCCTCCCCACGCCATGTTTATCCTATGTACAACCGAAGCACACAAAGTCCCGGCAACCATATCCTCTAGGTGCGTTGAGATTAACTTTACCAGAGCGACTGCGAGCGAAATGGTCCGATCTCTGGAGCGGGTTGTGAGGGGCGAAAAAATGGAACTTGAGGATGGCGTGCTGGAGAAAATAGCTGAATCTGTCGATGGGAGCTTTCGGGATGGAGTCAAGATTCTGGATTCGGTATGGGGGGGGATGAAAGTAACTCTTGCCGAGGTGGAAAGGGCGATGTTTGGGAAGAGCGGGTTTGACAGCAAAATCTTGTCTATTGCGCTAATTGCCCGAGATCGAGAGGCGGCACTAGCGGCCTACGCTAAGGCTTGCCAGGAGGGGGTTGAGTTTAGCTATTTATTGGTATCTGTGATGCGGGACCTTAGGAATCAAGTTATGGCGAGTGACGACGGTTCACACCAGGAGTTAATTCCGCTTATTTACAAGTTAGATGAAGTAGCCCGCAAAATAGGCCTGTCGGCGATCCCTGAAATTTTGATTGAAATGACGATTGTAGAGTGGTGCGGGAACGATTCATCTCCTAAGCCGGGGTCTTCATTGAGCGGAAAGAGTCAGGAGAAGAAAAAGGAGCCTGAGCAAAAGAAAGTAAAGGAAATGGAGGTGGGAGCAGGGGAGATGTGGAGCAAAATGCTTGCCAATCTAAACGGCGACAGCTATTCTTTGGGGGCGTTGTTATCGAAGGCCCATGCCGGGACAATCCGAGGCGACGAGTTGACAATCGAGGTGGGGTACGACTTCCATCGGGCACAACTTATGCAAGACAAGTTTCGGGCAAGGGTAGAGGAGTTTGTAAGCCGGGCAGTTGGAAGAAAAATGCAGGTAAAGTGTGTGGTGTCGGAAAAGCACGCGAAAGGCGAGTTGCAGTCCCGGGACTCCTCTGCTACGATACCCAGAGACTCTTCTAGCGATGACCAGGATTTAGCGGAGGAGGCAATTGAGATATTTAGTAATTAATAAATAAAGGAGTGAAAAATGGCATTCGACAAATTTAAACAAATGGGTCAACAGATGGGGAATCTAAAACAGATTCGAGATCAGGCTGTCCAGATGCAAAAACAGTTACAGGCAGAATTAATCGAAGTGGAGGAGAAGGGTGTCCGCGTGGTGTTGACGGGGGATCAAAAAGTGGAAACAATTACCATTGATGGTAATTATGAGGAGCGGTTGGTAGAAGTCCTAAACAAGGCGATCAAGAAATCTCAGCAAGTAGCCGCGAAGAAGTTGCAGGAAATGAGCGGAGGACTGAAAGGACTTTTGGGCGGCGGAATGTAGCGAATGAAACTACCTAAAGTTGTTGAAGATTTGACCGTCAGTTTTGAGCGTTTGCCTGGGATTGGGAGACGGACGGCACAAAGGCTAGCGTTTTATTTACTGCGGGTCCCCCAGCGGGACTTGGATTTTTTTGGGAAGTCACTTGTGGATTTGAAGCGGTTTACGAAGCTGTGCCGGGTTTGTCATAATTTGACGGGGAGCGAGGAGTGTTCGGTCTGCGAGGATTTGACGAGAGATCGTACACAGATATGCGTTGTCGAGAGTTTCCAGGACGTGATTGCGATTGAGAAGTCGGGGAGTTACCGGGGACTTTACCATGTGTTACATGGGTCAATTTCGCCTTTGAACAATGTTGGGCCAGAAGAGCTATATATCGATACTTTACTAGAGCGTATCTCTGGTGGTAAAATCGCGGAAATTATCCTTGCCACTAATACATCACTAGAAGGAGAGGCGACCGCGCTATATATTGCTGACCGTATCAGCGATAGAGCAGAAGTGGCGGCAGAATTTAAAAATATAAAAGTAAACCGCATCGGACGAGGCTTGCCTACCGGCGTGGAGCTAGAATATGCGGATGATGAGACCTTGCATCAGGCGCTAGCGACGAGAAGGGCAGTCTAAAATGGTGCAGAGGATCGGGGATAGAAAGCCAAACGCTGAGTCGATTATAAAGGGGAATCGCACTTTGTACTATAAGGCGGATGATAATTTGTTGGATGTGTCACAGGAAGTCGTTGACTATTACTCTGGACCATATGAGTTTAATTTGTCTGTTCTTGATTACGGCAGTTATTTTCGGGATAGCCTGGAGTCGACAGTTCCAAAAAAGAGTCGAATTTATAATTCTAGAAACGGAGTACTGTCTGTTTTGGGTTTTACCGATTCGGAGATCTTAAGTTCATTCGAAGAAGTAACGAGGATAGCAAATGAATCTTTGGTGGAAGTACGCGCTAAGGGTCTTGATTATGTGTACATGAGACAGCTCGCTAATGTTTGTGCACGACTTGATGAGATTATTCTTGATAATTCATATGATCTAGTTGTAGTCCCCTTGCGGGGAGGTAAGGTAGTTGCGACCATGATCCCGATCGAAAACGCAAAAATTTTGGCGATAGACTGTAAACGCTTGCCTCTAAAACGAGTAAGGGGTGATTTTGCCTTTGGGATGAATATTCCCGATAGCCAGCATGATAACTTCAAGAGGTTTTTTGGTAAGACCTCCACACTAACTGGTAAAAAAGTGCGGATATTGGAGGTGGCATTGGCGTCTGGAATGACAAGTATCGGAATAATGAACGAGCTTTATCAAAGAGGGATTTTGCCTGCCCACATCGATATTGTCACACCTGCTTTGGCTCAGAAAGGGTATGAGAACGTGATCGAGTTTGCTAAGACGGTGGGGTTCTCGGTATCAGTCTCGACAGCCGCAATGTTTTATCGATTGGGGGATTTTTATGCTGACAACAATGATTCAATCCTGACTGACGACGGTCACTATGTAATAGGTGATGCTACAAAAATCTTAGAACCTTTTATCGAATATGAATAACGAGCGAGATGTTATAATCTTTGTATGAAAGTGCTTTTTTTGGCTTCTATACATGGTAAAGAGGGACGAGAAGCTGATTATAATTTGATTGTTGAGACTCTTTTGAAGTCGACTAAAGAAGTCTATTCTGATCATGTGATGAAATATACTCAGAGTGATTTGGATGCTTGGACAAACGAAAAGAAAGTAGTCTTTCACAAGCAGTTACTCGAAAATATCAAGCGAAGCGATATTGTTGTAGCTGAGGTTTCTTCACAAAGTGTGAGTGTCGGGTATTTGGTATCTGTTGCGATTGATTTTGGCAAGCCTACGATACTAATGTATCGGGGCAACAAAGAGCCTAATTTATTGACAACATTGGTAGCGACGGACAAACTCCAGGTTTTACGGTACACGAAGAGCGAGGATATTCAGAAGGATTTGCCGGAGTATATAAAATACGCGGTCGATAAAATGGATGTGAGGTTTAACTTTTTCATTTCGCCCCAGATTGGTGCGTACTTGGACTGGGTGTCGAAGAACAAAAGGATACCAAGAGCGGTGTATCTACGGCGGTTAATCGAGAAGGAAATGAACGAAAATAGAGATTACGCGCAGGAATAGGAATGGCCAAGAAACGTAAGACAAAAGTCGAGAAAATTGAATCACAGTATAGGTTGTCACACTTTAAGCTAGACGAAGCGAACCAGAGAGAAAAGAAAGTACAAGACGAGTTTGCCTATTTGTCGCGAGATTATGTAGGGAAAGATCTTTTAAGAACAACGATTTTTAGCGTGTTTATTATCGGATTGTTGTTACTTGCCAAGAAGTATTTGGGGTAGCTATGGGCGTATGGAAGCAGGTTGGACAAAGTCTGGGAGGAATCGTAAAAACGGCGACCCAGGCAATATGGAATGAACCAGGGGAAATTCTAGAGAACGCGGTATCTGACAAGGGGGGAGATAACCAGGGAATAGAGGCATTGGAGCAGGGCGCCCAGACACAAAACAATACTCAACAAAGCGACGATGCGCAAGGCAAAAGCTTCAAGACCCAACAAGATTTTAACAAATATCAACAGCTATCCGGCAAGAAGGATGAGCTTGAGTTAAACATGTTAAGGCGGAGGTTGTTTAGCGAATATGGGTTGAATACTGACCTAGAAACTGGGATGAAAAAGGCAAGACAAGAATACGAAGAGAAAGAAGAGGAGCGGAAAAAGCAGGAAGAGGAGGAGAAAAAACAAGAGGATTGGGTTGTCGAGAAAAAGAAACAGGAAGACATGGCTGTGGTTGCGGCCAGGCAAACATCTAGCGCGGAGAATAAAGCGTGGGGAGCGGGGTGAGATGTGGTATAGTATGGGTATGAAAAATTTATCATGTTGTCCGTGCGATGATGGCGAAGGGGAGTGTTCCTGCTAGGGCAAATTTGTTTAGCACGCAAGAACTCCCCGGAAGGGGATTTTTTGTGTAAAAAAGGGCATAATAGAAGGAGAAAGAAATATGCAGTTATTTAATTCGCTGACTAGAAAAAAAGAAGAGTTGACTCTCCCAAAGACGGGCAAGGTCGGGATGTATACATGCGGACCTACCGTGTACTCGACTGCGACAATTGGGAATTTCCGCACTTACATTTTATCTGACTTACTAGCGCGGAGTTTGCGGTACTTGGGTAGTGAGGTCAAACACGTGATGAACTTGACTGACGTTGGACACTTGACCGGAGACAACGAGGGAGACGCCGACACGGGTGAGGATCGCCTTGTCAAAGCCGCAAAGACTACAGGCAAGAATGCTTGGGATATTGCCCGCGAGTACGCGAGCGAGTTTATGATGCACATGGAGAGCATCAATATCCAAAAACCAGATGTGGTGTGTAAAGCTACTGACCATATCAAGGAGCAGATTGAACTTATCCTTAAACTAGAGGCGAGGGGATACACCTACAAAATAAGTGACGGAATATATTTTGACACCATAGCCTATGAAAAAATGGGGAATGTGTACGGCCAACTCTCCACCTTGGGCGAGATTAAAGAGGGAGCGAGGGTCGAGGTGAATACGGAAAAAAAGAATGCCCGTGACTTTGCGTTGTGGAAGTTTTCTCCACTTGGGGAGAGACGACAGATGGAGTGGGAGAGTCCGTGGGGGATGGGGTATCCAGGGTGGCATATTGAGTGTTCGGCAATGAGCATGAAGTATTTGGGGGAGCGATTTCTCCTTCATGTGGGAGGCGAGGACCTAAGGAGTACCCACCACCCGAACGAGATTGCCCAATCGGAAGGCGCAACTGGGAAAAAACCATTTGTCAAAATGTGGGTACATGGGGCTTTTCTATTGGTTGACGGGGGACGGATGGGGAAGAGCTTGGGGAATGCATACACAGTCGAGACGATAAAGACGCGTGGATTTGATCCCTTGGCCCTTAGGTATTTTTATATGACGGGGCATTATCGCAAGCAAATTAATTTTACTTGGGAGGCGTTGACTGCTTCAGCTAGTGCGCTAGACAAACTAAGGCGTGTCTACTTTGAGGCAGGGCATAGCCGAGACAGCTTGAGTCCTGAGAAGATGGGGAAAATTGAGAACTACCTCCAGTCATTTAGAGACGCTTTGGCAGATGATCTAGATATGCCTCGCGCCCTTGCGGTGGTATGGGAAGTAGTTAAGAGCAATATTCCAGGCCGAGATAAGCAGGATCTTTTGGCAAGTATGGATCAAGTTCTTGGGCTTGACCTTGCTTTTTGGAGTCCTGCAGTAACCACAGTAACTGAAGAGGTGACCGAGTTACTTAAAAAGCGTGAAGAGGCAAGGGCGGTAAAAGACTTTAAGCTTGCTGAAATCGAAGACACAAACGGAGTCAGCCGGATAGTGGGAAAGAAGAGTTGAGAGTAATTAGTTTAAAGATACTACTGGCAAGTCTCATCGTGGTTGTTGTAGGAATGGGCCTTTTCAGTTATCTTCGTCCGCAGGAGATGATTGATCCAGGAGGGCGGCAAGTTGTGCGGGAAAAACCTTACGAGAAATATAGCTTCTCAAACTTAGTGAGCCGGGAGGATCAAGGTCAGCAATTTGAGAAAATTGAGGATCTTCCAGGAGGTGAGGGATATAGAAGTTTCGTTTTCCAATATTTTTCCGAAGGCAAGAAAATTACGGGCCAGTTAAATGAGCCGTTGGGGGGTGGGGTCAGACCTGCAGTAATTCTTTTGCGCGGTTATGTGGACCCAGAGGTTTACTATACAGGATTGGGGACCAAGAACGCGGCCGCGTATTATGCCAAGCGGGGTTTTGTGACGATTGCCCCCGATTTTTTGGGGTATGCCGGGAGTGATGAAGAGGAGGAAAACTCGCTTGGGGCACGAGTCGTGAAGTTGGCTTCTGTTTTGGACTTGGTGGGGATAGTAACGAATCTAGATGGAGTAGACGAGGCGAACATTTTTTTGTGGGGGCATAGTAATGGGGGACAGATAGGAATTTCAGCGCTTGAAGTTTTGGACGAGAGGGCAAGAAGACAGGGGAGCGAGAGAGTTTTTCGAGCCGCCACCCTGTGGGCACCGGTAACGAAGCCTTTTCCTTATTCGATTCTTTACTATACCGACGAGTCGGACGATGGGGGGAAGGCATTGCGTCAGGCTTTGGCAGTTTTTGAGAGGGAGTATGA
>LCPA01000003.1:23661-35712 GCA_001003385.1 Microgenomates group bacterium GW2011_GWF2_47_9
CGACTCCAATTGTAGTGCATCAGGGGACAGCGGATGAGGCCGTGCCTAGTGAGTGGAGCCATGATTTTGCGGCTGATCTTAAAGACCGCCAGAAAGAAGTTGAGTTGTATATTTATCCAGGCGCCAACCATAATTTAACGCCGGGGTGGGACTTGGTTGTCGAACGCGATCTTGCGTTTTTTCAAAGCTATATGACCCGTTGACAGGATTTGCTATAGTAGGCTTGCAAATGGTTTTTTGGAAGAAAAAGGAAAAGAATATTTGGACCGGCTTGCCTCAGGCGGGGGGAATAGCTTTATATATTTTGGGTGTAGCGGGATTTATGTATTTTGCGCCCAAGATGTTTGGCAGGGTCGATAATTTTTTTGCTCCTGTACTTTTCTTGAGCATGTTTGTAGTCTCGGCGATGATTTGTAGCCTCCTTATGTTTTATCAACCGTATCAGCTCTTTTTGGATAAAAAGGGGAAAGAGGCGATAGCCCAAGTTTTGATGACGACAAAGTGGCTTGCGGTTTTCTTGGTTTTAGTGCTATTTGCGCTGGTTTTGTTGTAAGAATTACTCTTCGCGTTCGTATATAATTCAACCATTGTGAGTAAGTCAGTAATTGAGATCAAAGATCTCACTAAACATTTTAAGGTGCCGGTGAAAACGGTGGGGTTTGGGGCGAGCTTGCGCTCGCTTTTTGTCCGGAAGTACAAAACGGTGAAGGCGGTAGAGAAAATTAGTTTTTCAATAGAAGAGGGGGAAATGGTTGGGTTTCTGGGTCCTAACGGTGCCGGGAAGACAACGACGCTGAAAATGATGGCGGGGATACTGTACCCGACTTCGGGTACGGCACAAGTTCTTGGGTATACACCGTCTGAGCGGAAGCGGGGATTTCAGCAAAAGATCTCGATGGTGATGGGGCAGAAGAATCAGCTATGGTGGGATTTGCCCGCGACCGAGGCTTATGAGTTAAATAAGGAGATATACGGGATCCCAACCCCCGAGTTTAAAGAGACTTTGAGTGAGCTTATTGCGCTACTTTCTGTTGAGGATATTCTGCAAACGCCAGTCCGGAAGTTGTCCCTAGGCCAGAGAATGAAGTGTGAACTGATTGCCTCTCTTTTGCACAGACCCAAGGTTCTATTTTTGGATGAGCCGACCATTGGACTTGATTTGATGACACAGAAGAAGGTGAGAGAGTTTTTGCGCGAGATCAATAGGAAGACCAAGACCACGGTAATTTTGACAAGTCATTATATGGAGGATGTGGAGGCAATTTGTGACCGGGTAATCATGATTGATAAAGGCCAAAAACTCTATGATGGCTCGATAAAGGGTTTGATCGCTAAGTATGGGAACGAAAAATATTTGCAGATAGACTTTGATAGCCCGGTTGACCGCCAGGAGCTTGAGGAGATTGGTAGAGTTGTGGAATATGAGGGTGTCAGGGCAACGTTTGCGGTGAGTCGTAAGGATCATACCGCTTTGGCCGCCAAGATATTAACCAAGTACAAGGTTGATAACTTGGACATTCAAGAAGTGAAACTAGAAGACATCATTCTAAAGCATTTTTCAGGTCAAAAATGAAGAAGTATTTCAAGGTCTTTTTGTTGTCTTTGTCGACCCAGTTTCAGTACAGGTCAAATCTGGTGATGTGGCTTATAGTTGCTTTTTTGGAACCGGTTGTGATGGTAATGGTGTGGAGCTCTATCTTGGGGGATCGACCTGAGATTGGTGGGTATGGGAGATCCGATTTTGTTCTGTATTACCTTTCGACTACAGTCGCCTGGTATTTTGTGGGTGGGGTGTTTTCGGGGAGGGTGGGGCAGGCGATTAAACAGGGGGAAATAAATAAGTCGTTGATTAAGCCATATAGTGTCGTCATGGAGGCGATGGCTGGGGAACAAGCATGGAAAGTAGTCTCCCTTGCCTTGTCTTTGCCTGTAGTTGCGTTGTTGTGGCACTTGTTTGGGGCGGATTATAACTTGCAGATGACGTGGTTCTTGGCTCTGGCACTTCTAGTCTCCATAATATTTGGGGCAAGCATTTTTGCTCTTATCGAGGCCTTGATTGGGATTACCGCTTTTTGGTTTGTCGAGGTATGGCCGATCGGTGAAGTAATCGGTGTTTTGCGAAACTTGTTTGGCGGGATTCTCGCCCCCCTGACATTACTGCCCCTATATATACAAAGGATCGCGGTTTATCTGCCTTTCAAATATATTTTTTATACCCCCGTGAATTTGTTTATGGGGAGAGTGGAGAATCCACTACGTGAGATTGGGATTCAGGGCCTGTACGTGGGGGTGCTTTACATTTTTTATAAATATCTTTGGAAACAGGGATTACGCAGATATGAAGGGATTGGGGGATAAATGAATAGGTTGGGGAGGCTTGCCAGGTATTATTGGTGTTCGTTAAAGGCCGACTTGAAGGCGACCATCGCGTACCCGTCGAGTTTTTGGATGGCATTTTTGTCAATCCCGTTGTGGGCACTGGTACAGATAGCATTTATTGAGACTATCTATGGGCAGACCGGTGACTTTGTTGGGTTTAGCAAGTATGAGACATACGCTTTGTATGGAACTTACAAAATCGTGCAAAGTTTGACTGTGATATTTTTTTATGTCCGGCTGTATGATTTGGCAGAGAAGATCCGGGGGAGCTCGGATTGGTCTTTGGATATGATGCTGTTAAAACCAATTGATTCGCAGTTATTCGTGACTACGGGACGGTTTTGGCTTGGGTCAATATCGTCTTTGGTTGTGGGTGGGGCGATTTTTTGGTACGGACTCTCGAAAGAGGTGCATGTGTTTTCGGCTTTGCAAATATTTATGTATCTGTTCGTGATTTTGCTTGCAGTCGTATTTTTGTATACTTTGTACTTGATTGTACAGACGTGCATGTTTTGGCTTGACTATACCCAGGCAGGAGAGTACCTGTGGACTTTTTATCAACATTTTGCCAAGTACCCAAGGGCGATATACCACGGTGGAGTGGGTATGTTGGTGAATGTGTTACTGCCAATTACCATTATGGCTAGTTTGCCTCTTGAGTATTTGTTGGGGAGAGTTGGGGTAAGTGAAGCGGTTTACGCCTTTTTAGCAGTCGCGGGACTTTTTGTCTTTGGCCGTTGGTTTTGGCTTAGGTCGATCAAGAATTATTCTAGCTTTGGGTCGTAGGGGAGAGATATAATGAGGATGAGGTGATAAAATCTCGATATGTCGCTTTCGGTTGGAATAGTCGGTTTACCAAACGTAGGGAAGAGCACGTTATTTAACGCGCTTTTGTCGCGTCAGCAGGCCTATGTGGCGAACTATCCCTTTGCCACCATTGAGCCTAACGTGGGAGTTGTGCCTGTACCTGATAAAAGGTTGGGGGTGCTGGCCGGCGTTGTGAAAACAGAAAAGATAGTGCCAGCGACGGTAACTTTCAACGATATCGCCGGGATTATCAAAGGAGCAAGCCAAGGAGAGGGACTAGGAAATAAGTTTTTGGCACATATTCGGGAGACAAGCTTGATCCTACACGTCTTGCGGGTTTTTGAGGACGGGGGGATAGTAAAAGAAGGGAGCGTGGATCCGAAAAGTGATTTTGAGACCGTCAAGCTCGAGCTTGAGTTGGCGGACCTTGAGATGATCGAAAAACAAACCCAGAAGTCGAGAGTGAAAAATCAGAAATTGCCCGAAGCGCCCGAACTCCCCTTATTTGGGAAAAAACCAAGCATGATTGCGATCAATGTGGGGGAAGGAGATCTGGTAAGGGCGAATGAACTAGAGCGAGAGTACGCCCAAATCTTGGAGGTGCCTGAGGAGAGTGTTGTTGCGATCTCGGCGAAAGTGGAGGATCAACTTTCTGATTTGCCAGAAAAGGAAAGACTGGAATACCTAAGTGAGTTGGGGATCAATGAATCCGGGCTAAGTAGGCTTGTTGAAAGGGCTTACCACACGCTCGGATTAATTAGTTTTTTGACGGCAGGGGAAAAGGAAGTAAGAGCATGGACGGTAGAGGCCGGGACGATGGCTCCTCAGGCCGCTGGAGTGATTCACTCTGACTTTGAAAAAAAGTTTATTAGCGCAAGGGTTACAAACTACGATGACTTTGTGCAGTTTGCCGGTTGGAAGGGGTGCCTTCAGGCAGGCAAGGTGAGACAGGAGGGGCGAGAATACGTGATGCAAGAAGGGGATGTGGTCGAGTTTATGATAGGGAGCTAATTCCCCGTTGCTAGGCTAGCCATACTTTGGTAGAATAATGATATGAATACTTATGAGTTGACATTGCTTTTTCCAGACGGGAAAGATGCAAAAGAAAAGACAAGGGTTGTCAAAATGATTGAGGACTTTGTGAAAAAACACAAAGGGTCTCTTTTAAAGACAGAGAGTTGGGGTACAAAAAACTTGGCATACCCAATCAAAAAACAAGTAACTGCCGAGTACGAACATTTTGTCTTGTCGCTTGAGTCTACAGATCAACCAGAACTCGAAAGATTTTTGAGTTTGGATGAGTATTTACTACGGTATTTGGTAGTTAGGGTATAAGAGTAATCGACACAAGGAGGATACATGTCATCTAGATCGCTTAATAAGGTAATGTTAATTGGCAATTTGACCAGAGACGTGGAGGTTAGGTATACCCCATCTGGGACAGCTGTTGCGACATTTGGGCTTGCAACCAACAGGAGCTGGACAAGCGGAGATGGTGGAGAGAGACAAGAGGAAACTCAGTTTCATCGAATCGTGGCCTGGAGCAAACTGGCTGAGATTTGCGGGCAGTTGCTTTTTAAGGGACGCAAAATTTTTATCGAAGGGAGACTGCAGACACGTAAGTGGTCGGGGCAGGACGGCGCACAGCGAGAGACGACAGAAATCGTGGCCGAGAATATGATGATTTTGGATACGAGACAACGGGATGGACAGGCAGGTGCTCCTGCAGAGGGAGATGACTTTGTCGGAGTCGACGAGTTGTCCCAGGAACCCCCGAGTGATATGGAATCAGCGGGCGAGCCAACCAAGAAGACCACTAAGAAACCGGCTGAGAAGCCAGCTCCAGTCGAGGAAAGCGAGACTGGGGAGATAAATGTTGAGGATATTCCTTTTTAATCAGTCGATAAGTAAAGGCAAATATGATCAAAAAAATGAAACCGTTACCACTAATAAAGCAAAAAGGGGAGGTAGTTGAATTTGACTACAAGAATCCCGCTAGTGTAGAAAAGTATGTGTCTGAGCGCGGAAGAATTATGCCTAGGTCTAGAACGGGCTTGACTGCCAAAGAGCAAAATTTGCTTTCTAAGTCGGTAAAGCGAGCTAGAATGTTGGCTTTATTGCCGTTTGCTAACTAGTTTTATGGCTCTAACTATATGAAAGCAAAGCTGACATACAGGATCTTGCGTAACTTTTTTTTGTCGATAGGGGTAGGACTTTTATTTTTTGCCGGTGGATATAATTTCGCAAAGGTTAAGTATGTTGGGGGTAGTAATTCGGCGACAATCCGCAGATTTGTCGAAAATCCTCAGACTAAAATGGCCGAGGGAGCCGATTTTTCCAAGTTTTGGGAGGTATGGCAGAGGTTAGAGGAGAGTTTTGTAGAGCCAGAACTAATTGATTATCGGGAGATGACCTGGGGGTCAATGAAGGGGCTCGCTAGTTCTCTCGGGGATCCATATACTCAGTACTTGCCGCCAGCACAGAATAAGACGGCCAATGAGGATTTGAACGGAAGTTTTTACGGAGTTGGGATAGAACTTGGATATAAAGATCAGACTCTGGCTGTTATTTCGCCTTTAAAGAACTCTCCTGCGGATCTAGCAGGAATAAAGGCAGGAGACTTGATTTTGAATATCAAGGATGACAAGAAGGGTTTGGATGTCGAGACGCGGGGAATGACTTTACCAGAGGCGGTGACCAATATTCGAGGTGAAAAAGGGACAGAGGTGGTTTTGACTTTGTATCGAGAGGGTATTGTAGAACCGTTTGACACTATGATTGTCCGGGGTGAAATTGTTGTCCCGTCTGTTGAAGTAGAGTATCTGAGTGAGAGCGGCAAGAAAATAGCACGCCTGTCCCTCCATAAATTCGGCGGGCGCACCGATAAGGAATGGGCCGAGAAGGTAGGGGAGATTTTGGCTAACAAGGTAGACGGGGTGATTTTAGATCTTCGAAATAACCCAGGGGGTTACCTAGATGGGGCCGCTTATGTGTCTGGCGAGTTTCTACCCTTTGGAGAGACTGTGGTTGAACAAAGAGGACGAGTAGGAAACGAGGTAAAGAAGGTGGATCGACGGGGGAGCTTGACGACGATACCTTTAGTAGTCTTGGTCAACAAAGGGTCGGCTTCGGCAAGCGAGATTACAGCAGGAGCACTAAAAGACCATGGGAGAGCGAAGATTGTTGGAGAGACAACCTTTGGTAAGGGGACGGTGCAGGAAGTTCAAGATTTGTCGGACGGATCTAGCTTGCATGTAACAATCGCAAAATGGATGACTCCCAATGGGAACTGGATCGACAAAGAGGGCATAAAACCAGATGTAGAGGTGCAGGACGATATTAAAACAGAGGATGTTGACGAACAGCTAGTTAAGGCCTTAGGCTTATTTAACTGATTTCAGTTGATCTTCAGAATCAGCGTGATATATTGGTAAACGGTATATGCAAGGGAAGGTAATTAAACAGTTTCTATTGGGTGTATTGGTTGGCGTTTTCACGATGCTTGTTTTTTTTGCGGGGGTAATGTCTGAGCGATTGTGGGCACTACCAATATTGGAAAATCTGCTCCCCAAGTCTAGGCAAAATGCACAGGAGATGGTATCTCAGAAAATATTGACAGAAGAATCGGTTGTGACGGAAGTTGCAAGTAGGGTAAGTACCTCGGTTGTGACAGTCTCAGTACTTGAAGAGAGGCGGGTTTCTTCGCCATTTTCTCTTGACCCGTTTGGGTTTTTTGAGTCACCGGACTCTGACAAGGTGGAGACGCGTGAGATGGATATAGGGAGTGGGTTTATTGTTGACTCTGGCCTGGTTGTAACCAATAAACATGTCGTGTCGGGAAGTGCGGATAAATATAAGGTAATCCTAAAGAATGGAGAGGAATACCAGGTCGAGAAAATATGGCGTGACCCTCAAAATGACCTAGCGATTCTCAAGGTAAGTGGGGGAGAGTTTGTGCCTATTGAACTGGGGGACTCCGACAATTTGCGGGTCGGGAATTTTGTCATCGCAATCGGGACTGCGCTTGGAGAATTCCGCCATACGGTTACGACGGGAGTGGTGTCTGGGTTGGGTCGGGGGATTACGGCGGGTGATGGCTACTCTGGGTTTGCGGAAGAACTTGATAATGTAATCCAGACTGACGCCGCGATTAACCCTGGCAATTCGGGTGGACCACTTCTTAATTCTCTGGGTCAGGCGATAGGGGTAAACGTCGCGGTATCGCAGGGGGCGAACAACATCGGGTTTGCACTACCAATTAATATCGTGAAAGCCAGCCTGCAGACATTTAATGAAACCGGGCAATTTGATCGGGCGTTTTTTGGAGTTCGATATCAGCTTATTAGTCAATCGGCGGCGATTTTGAACGATTTGCCGGCCGGAGCCTTGGTGCGGGAGGTTGTCGAGAATTCGAGCGCGGATATATCTGGGATTAAGCCAGGCGACATTATCACCGTTTTTGAAGGTCAAAAAGTAACCGAAGAGTTGTCTCTGGCAGAATTAGTTTTGGGCAAAAAAATTGGGGATAAAGTCGAGGTCGAGATATATCGGGATGGACAAAAACAGAAATTAACCGTGACTATGCAAGGCGAACCGAGTTAGAGATTAGATAGAGCTTTGTGAAGATCAAGCAGAAAGTCGGAAAGCGCGCCGTCTAAGACAGCTTCTAGGTTGTGGGAAGAGACACCGGCGCGGTGGTCGGTAATGCGGTTTTGAGGATAATTGTAAGTTCTAATTTTCTGCGGGTTTGTGAAATTTTGCTTAACCTCTCTGACTCTTCTTGTTCCCAGAGTTGACTCCGCAAGAGGTCAAGGGCAATTTCGCGGTTGCGTTCCTGGTAGCGTTCTTGTGAGGAGACAACCACGAGACCTGATGGGCGATGAATCAAACGAACTGCCGTTGAGACCTTGTTAACGTTTTGGCCACCGTGTCCACCGGCACGGAAAAACTGCCACTCTAGGTCTTCGTCGCGGACAACAACTTTTGAGGGATCTACTTTGGGGAGGACAGCGATACTCGCTGTTGATGTATGGATGCGGCCCTGTGACTCGGTTGCGGGGATTCTTTGGACACGGTGGATGCCTGACTCCCACTTGAAGAGGCCGTATGGGCCTTGCGGGAGATTGGGATCATTGGGCTTGCCGGTAAAAAGGAGGGTGTTTTCGTCTAACAACTGGTATTTGAGAGTGACAAGCTCCGCAAAGCGCATGTACATACGTTTGAGATTGTCCATCCAGATTTTGGCTTCTTCGCCGCCTGCACCTGGTCTAAACTCGATAATGGCCGGGCGAGTATCTAGCCAATTGTCCTTGGCTGACACGACAGTATTGAGGCTTTCGGTTAGAGTATGCAATTTTTGGTTTAGCGCTTTGATTTCGTTTTTGGCAAGTTCTACCATAGTAAAGTCACCCCCAGCCTCGACGATCGTTTGAGTTTCAATTAATTCTTTTTCAAGGGCTATAATCTTTCGGCTAATTTCAACCTGGTCTTCGATTTCGGCCATTTTTTCGCCAATTTCCTGAAGGTTTTGAACATTGATAGGGTCAGCAGATTTTTGAAGGAGAGAGTCGTAGTCACTTACAAGTTTGTGTGGGTCAAGAGGCATAAAGATTAGCTTGAGGCGCGGATATCCGAGAGGGTTTGAGGTCCCGTTTGGGAAGCACCTCGGTTTTTCTTTTTCTTTGGTTCAGCCAGGGCTCCAGCCTGTTTGGCTTTGTATTTTTCAACTCGGCCCATAGTGTCTACAAAACGCATTTCTCCGGTGAAGAAGGGGTGGCATTTACTACAAATATCGACCGCGATATTGTCTTGGGTCGATCCAGAAGTGAAACTGGCACCACAAGAACACTTGATTTGAATTGAATTGTATTTGGGATGGATATTGGCTTTCATAAGGTGTGATTATATCAGAAACATGCGTTTTTTGCGAAATTTCGATTCACCGATATAGACGCCGAGACAAATGGTGAGGGCGCCGACGATCTGCCAAAGAGAAGGGAGTTCATGTAGGAGGAGATAGGCGGTAGGGATGGCGACTACCGCTTGTAGGTAGGTGAAGAGGCTGGCTTCGGAGGCCTCGATTTTGTCTTGTCCGTAGAGATAGAGAGTGAGCGCTATGATAGAGCCCAGGATACCCATGTATCCGCCAGCTATAAGGGTGGTTGGGTTGAGGGAGAGGAAAAAATGGGGGAGACCACCCGAAATCACTACTAAACCACCAAAGAAGAATAGGCCAATCCACATCGAGATAGTACTGACTAATATCTTGGGGACCCCGGAATACAGTTTTTTGGCCAAAATGAGGTAGAGAGCCCAGAGAATGTTGTAGAGGAACATGAGTGAGTTGCCAACAAGGTCGCCGGTCGGTAGAGCAGATTTAAAAACGGGTGAGAGGGTAAGAATAAGGGTGCCTATAAGCGCGATAAATAAGCCTTTTAGTTCTTTTGTAGTCTCTCGTTCTTTAAGAAATAATACCCCGGCAATAATGGTAAAAAGTGGACTGGTGAGGCCGATCAATGAGGCTGATAAAGCCGTTGTATGATCGAGAGCTGTATAGACAAGGGATAAAAGTAGAGGCACTCCGATGACCTCGAGCGCAATAATGGGAAGAATCTTCTTTTTGATTGGAAGTGTAAACTTTACTTTTGCATGCACGAGAATGGGGAGAATTAGGGGCGCGGCAATTGCGTAGCGTAAAAAAAGAAACTCGTAAGGGGAGTGAAAGGCCAGGGCAGGCTTGATTATGGGGAAAGCGGCGCCCCAAATCAAGGTATTTCCGAGGAGTGCCAAGTATGCGAGACGACGCTTTTTGCTCACGAGAGTGTTTTAATAACTTCTGGCAGAGGAAGAGTGGATTGCTGTCTAGACTCTAGATTTTTGAGAGTAAGCAGGTTTTTGGCGACTTCTTCTTCTCCGACAATAACGACATAGGGGATTCCTTTTTTGTCGGCGTATTTGAGCTGGCGCTCCATCTTGTCGACAGCGGGATATACTTCTGTATTGATCCCGGCCGTGCGAAGGGTCGAGGCGACTTTTATAGATTCCTCTTGGAACTCTTTTGAGAAAATAGTAACAAGTGCGCGAGTTTTGGTTTTTGTGGTTGGGATGAGGCCTAGTTCATCGGCGGCTTCAACTGTGCGGTCAAAGCCAAAGGCGATACCAGTCGCTGGCATTTTCATCCCCGTTAACCGTTCCATCATTCCGTCATATCTTTCACCACCCCCAACTGATCCGACCGTGTAGTCTTCGATGACAATTTCCCAAATGGGACCTTGAGAATAGGAAAACGAGCGGGCTAGAGTCGGCTCAAATCGGTAGAATTCTGAACCGAATCCCGACTTTTCTAGGTAGGTGATAATGGTTTTAATTGTCTCGTCAGGCTTGATATTCATTACTTGATCAAAATATTTCTCAGCCTGGATTTGACTAATCTCTTTCCTTTTCATGTCGGCAATGACACCATCACGACCAAGCTTCTTTAATTTGTCGATTGCAGAGATCGCTTTGTATGGGATATTTTTCATCAAGTCGCGATTGTTGAAGACGATGACTGGTTTTTTAAAGCCAATTTTGAGGTAGGTATCGAGGTTCTCCGCGATCACTTCTGCGTCTGCGGTGGGTGAGGAGACGCCGAAAATATCTAGATCAAACTGAGTGAATTCGCGATAGCGGCCACGTTGACTATTTTCGGCACGAAAAACAGATTGACATTGATATCTACGGAAGGGGAAAGTAAGCGAGTTGTAGTTGTTGGCGACGTACCTACAAGTTGGAACTGTTTGATCATATCTTAGTATGACCTCCCGTCCACCATTGTCGACGAATTTGTAAAAGAGTTTTTCATCCTCACCGATCTCGCCCTTGAAGAGGGAATATGGTTCTAAGGTTGGACTTTCGATAGGCTCGTATCCCCAGGATTCGGCCGTTTTTTGCATGACAGTCCTAATCCATTGGCGTTTCCTGACGTCATCGGGGAGCAAATCGCGGAATCCCTTGAGTGTCTGTAGATTTTGTTTTTGCATGGTTTTCATTATATCTCCTTTACTGCCGCTGTGACAGTAATATTGCTCTTAGTAAATTGAAACTCGATTATTTGACCAGAAGGTTGCTCAACTTGAGTTACACTAGTGACTAGCGCAAAGGCTAGCGAGCCCGAGCCGCAGGCGTTCTCCCAGACGTATGAGTTAGTGGCTTTGACAAAGATTAGGGGCATGATCGACACGCCATTGTAATAGATGATTCCGGAAGCGGGAGAGCTAAGGGCAAGCGAGTTTAACAGCTGTTTTGTGTTGCTAGAAATGACACGTGATGAAGGGGGTGTATCACATAGCTGGTATGTCATGCCGTCAAGCCTCACTATCTGCTCTGAAACACTTTTTATGATGGTGTTGGGGAGTTTCAGCGATACTTGATTGTCCTCGCGGACAAAGGGGATTCCGTTAACTTTACGGGTTCCTTTGACCAAGTATGCGGCCGCAAGCAACCCATTGATTGACAGTTCGTCACCCATCATGACGAACCGGCTTCCATCTAAATAACCGACCTGCTCGATAGAAAGGTTGTTTCCCATGATAGTTTTGGCTGTTTTTGCAAGCGCTCCCATATTTATTTTGTCAGTTATTATTGCTGTCAGTTGTCCAACGGTATCGACAACCTTGTATCGAATCTTCTTTTTCATTTTTGTCTCCTAGATAGCGTTTCTTGTGCTTTTGTCTCGACTTCTTCTATGAACGTATAGAGAGTCTGGGCTAGTATGGTAAGGTCAGCGTTTACCAGATCTTCTTCTCCAATCAGGCCAAGTTTGACAAGGTTTTGTGCTACGAATTGTTTGATGAGCAGATCTTTACTGATAGTCGCTTTTACATC
>LCPA01000004.1 GCA_001003385.1 Microgenomates group bacterium GW2011_GWF2_47_9
ACAAATCCAAACCATCGTCAGAAACGCCAAGAGTGTTTCAAGCTGTGACTCAACCAACGATTCGCTGAGCTTCATTGGACCCGACGGCTACACTACCACCATCTCCCTCGACACCGATGTTGCTCGGATTGCCTCTGTTTCTGCCGCTTATGCAGGCTACCTAACGCCAGCTGACCTAGAAATACCTTCATTCAACATTACCTGTAGCCCCAACGACTCAGCCCCAGAGTTGGTCTATCTTGATTTTAGTATCAAGAAAGCCAATAACGACGGCGCTCGTTCCTCTGAAGATCCCGTTCTTTCCTTCAAATCCGCCATCCAGTTTCGAAATAACTAGCCCCAATAATGGAGAATTTTTTCTCCCCAAAGTAGTGTCAGCAATAGCCCAAGTACCATAAAAGGCGCGAAGGGCAGGGTCTGACCAAATTTTTTCTTTCCCGTCATCAAGGCCAAAACGCCGACAACCGCGCCGAGGACAAACCCTCCCCAGATCCCCAAAAGCGTTTTTGGCCACCCCAAGATCAACCCGATAAGAAGTGCCAACACCTCATCCCCTTCACCCATCCCTTTACCCAAAGTCATTTTTCTTAAAGAATAGAAAAATAGGTACGCTCCCACAGCGGTCGCGACAGATTCTCCAAGGTCAGCCCAATGATAAGCTCCCCCCGTTATCAAGATCAACCGGTAAATCAATGTAGTTGCTACCCCAAAATAGACATATCGTGTTGGAATCAAACCATAAAACGCATCGCTAGCCGCAATCATAATGAGAACCACCCCCACCAAGAGCCAATACAAAGGCTGTAGGGTCGCCAAGGGGTGGGATGCCAACCGGAAAAAGAAAGCCCCAACCGCGATCCACCACACAAATAGCGCCCCCACCAACAACTCTACAATCGGGTATTGGATACTAAGGGGCTTGTGACAGCACCTCGATCTTCCTCGATATAGCAAATACGAGAAAATAGGGACCATATCGTACCAACTTAGCTGTTTATGGCAATGATCACATCTGGACCTACCGGAGACCCAGCTTTTGGACTCTACTGTCCGCATCACAACCACATTCAAAAAACTCCCAACCGAGGCTCCCAAACAGAACATGAGTATGTAAACTAACATACTCACATTCTAATTCAATTACTCAGTTTAGGCTAATTTTAGGGTAGACAAATCATCTCGCCGGTGCCACCCGTAAATACGGTCGGGTACGTAGCCTGCGATGCCGCTTGTGGGCAAGGGCATGCGTCTTCTGTTGTACAAAATGCCGTCACTCCTGTCGCCGCAAAGTCCGCTCCCCAGGTCCCGGTTGCACATCTGTCAAACGCTTCCTTCTGGAAAGAACTCGACTCGGGCACAAAGCATGCCGTCACCGCGGGACCGGCCGACTCATCGTTATAATAAAGGAAGATCTCTCTTGCCGAACTACCAGTTACTCTGTCAATAAAACTCGACTTCACTTCACTTGTTGTCGTTAGTTCTGCCAATCTGGTCGCCAAAGAGACCGTCTGATAATCACCTGTCCCGGCTGGCAAATTACCTGACTGGATCGACAAAAAGGGTACATCTGCTGTTGCCGCTACTACTTCATCATCCTCACCAGACTGCCATGGGAAATACCCAAGTGACGCATTATAGCGCTCGAGTCCCGATACAAGCTGAGAAGAATCAGATCTTGTCCTCGTGTCTCTTCCTTTTCTAATTTGCTCCAACGGATTCAAAGTCGCAAGTAGTGCAACCGCCAAAATTCCGATTACCGCAATGACCACCAACAGCTCGATCATCGTAAAACCTTTTCGTAGATTAAATTTGAGCATAACACCTCCCTTTTGCTATACATCCATATCATCATTCTGTCGACACTTTGTCAATACGCAAGACCCAGTTTAGAAAGTACTAGTCAAGTTATAAATCGGCACTACAATCGCGACAATCATAAATCCGACCCCAAGCCCTAGCACAATCATAATAACCGGCTCCATCGCAGTCGAGAGGTTTTTGATCGCATGCTCACTCTCAATCTCAAAATATCCGGCGACCCTGTTTAACACGTCATCCAGTTTCCCGGTCTGCTCCCCGACCGATACCATCTGGGAAACCAATAATGGGAAAGCCTCGTGTTTTGCGAGCGAGGCGGCTAATGAATTCCCTTTTTCAACGTCCTTCCCGACAACGCTTAGCGCCCGGCTCAACACTTCGTTATCAACAACATGCTTTACGATCGACAATCCTTCAACCAGCGCAACCCCCGCGCCAGCCAAAAGTGCCAAGGTCCTCGTAAACTCGGCCATGAGCGTCATCAGTTTGATCTTGCCAAAAATTGGCAGTCTAAACATCAATTTGTCATAGATTAAAGCCCCAGCCGGAGTTTTCTTCCACATCTTAATGAGGTAGGCAATTACAAAGACTGCCGGGACTCCCAAATACCATGTATTAGCGAGAAAATCCGAAAAACTCATGAGTAGCTTGGTAATGACAGGGAGATCCGCATTAAAGTCCTCATACATTGCCGTCAGTTTCGGCAAAACAAAAATCATCATCACAAGTCCAACTACTAACATTCCCACGAGTACAATGACTGGATAGATTAGTGCTCCCTTCGTTTTCGCCCGAAATTCTCGTTGTTTCTCCAGGTTATCCGCCAAACGCACCAAAATGGTGTCAAGTACGCCCGCCGCCTCACCCGCCCGCACCAGAGATACATATACTTTCGAGAATACCTCTTCGTGCACAGCCAGTGCATCAGCAAAAGTCGACCCTCCCTCAATCGCCTTCAAAACCTCGCTCAACTTTTTTTGCAAGGCCGGTTGGCTCTGAATCTGCAGAATTGACATTGCATCCGTCAATGGCAAGCCCGCCGAAATCATGGTCGAGAGCTGGCGGGTAAAATTAACAACATCATCAAACTTAATTTTCTCGCCAAAACTTAGTATCCCGCGCCCTGTCTGGTTTAACTCATGCAGTTCGATGATAAAAAGTTTTTGATTGCGAAGAACCTCGACTGCCGCTTGCTGATTTTGTGCCTCAACAACCCCCTTGCGGTCCACCCCGTCGTGCGTCTTGGCTTTAAAACGAAAACGCATCATTACTATCTCTCCCTCGCCAATAACCTATTTAATTCCTCGAGGTTCATCGCGTACTCACGCGCTGTTTCCATTGTCACCCGTTTCATCCGGAAAGCCTCCGCTAGAGCCATTTCCAAAGTCCTCATCCCGACATCCCCCGAAGTCTGCATCACATTGGTCAACATATGTGTTTTCCCATCTCTTACCGTCGAGCGAACTGCCGGCGTCGCAAGTAGGATCTCGACTATCGCAGTTCTTGCATTGTCAACCGATGGGACCAACCTCTGGGCCAACACAGCCTCAAGCACACTTGAAAGTTGAGATCTGACTTGCGCTTGCTGATCTTCTGGGAAAACGTCCACGATCCGGTCGATTGTCTGGGGAGCATTATTGGTATGCAAGGTGGCAAAGACCAAATGTCCCGTCTCGGCAATGGTAAGGGCCGCCTCGATGGTCTCATAGTCCCGCATCTCTCCAATCAAGACCACGTTCGGATCTTCCCGCAGGACGCTCTTTAAAGCCACATCCCAGGAATGCGTATCGGAGTGCAACTCTCGCTGGGAAATAAGGCTCTTTATTGGTGTATGGACAAACTCAACTGGGTCCTCGATCGTGACAATGTGTTCCGAGCGTTCTCGATTTATTTTGTCTATCATCGCGGCCAAGGTCGTTGACTTTCCGTGGCCGGTCGGCCCCGTTACAAGTACCAAGCCCTGTTTCAAACTGGTCAGGTCGCCAATTATCTTCGGCAGTCCCAAGTCCTCGATACTTTTGATGTTGGGAGGAACAAAACGCAATGCCGCCGCCACATTCCCTTTTTCATGATAGGCATTTACCCTAAACCGCTCGCCAGACGTAAGAGAATAAGAAAAGTCTAGTTCTCGATCAACATTCAAAAGTTCTCTCTGCTGTTCCTCCAAGAGGGGATTCAGCATGGTTTTGAGTGCCTCCGGCGTCAAAATTGCGCTCTCCGGGACCGGGACCAGCTTCCCATGGAACCGAAGATATGGCTGAGAACCCACCATCAGGTGGACATCCGAAGCCTGATACTGCACACACATTTTGAGTATTTTTTCTAAATCCATTTTTTTGTCCCCCTTTTACTTTACACTTTTTTTACTTTTTCAAGTATGCGCGACCCGCATCACTTCCTCGATCGAAGTAATGCCTTCCAAAGCCTTAAGATATCCATCCTGTGTCATTAAAACCATCCCGTCTAGAACAGCCGCTTTCTCGATCTCACTTGCCGGCGACCGCTCCAAGATGAGCTTCGCCACCCGCTCGCTGACCCGTAGTACCTCAAAAATCCCAATCCTTCCCTTATAACCAGAGTCGCCACACTTCTCACACTTCTTCCCTCGATAAAGCGTAATCGGCTTTCCCCCACTTGTTGAAACAAATGAATCAAACAATGGCCCTAACACACTCTTCAACTCCTCAACTAGTGGGGCAGGGGGGGTATAGGATTCCTTGCAGTCCTCACAAATCTTGCGCACCACCCTTTGCGCGACTACACACGTGATCGAGCTAGCAAGAAGAAACGGCTCGGCCTGCATATCCAAAAGCCTTGGCAATGCCCCAGAGGAAGAATTCGTATGCAAAGTCGAGAAGACCAAGTGTCCCGTCAAACTAGCCTGGATTGCCAAATCTGCAGTCTCGTTGTCGCGAATTTCACCGACCATGATAATGTTGGGGTCCTGTCGCAAAAACGACCGGAGTCCACTTGCAAACGTCAAACCAGCCTTAGTATTGATCTGCACTTGGTTGACCCCATCCATCTGGTACTCGACAGGATCCTCCAAGGTTACGATGTTTACTTTGGGTGTGTTTAAGATATGCACAAGCGAATAAAGGGTAGTTGTTTTGCCAGAACCAGTCGGACCGGTAATCAATATAATCCCGTGTGGGACCCTGACTGATTCCTCCAAGTTCTTTAGAGCCGCCGCCCGTAACCCCAAATCCGATAGGGTAGGGACATTCCGGCTTTTTCTCAAAAGCCGCATCACAATCTTCTCTCCATCAACGGTCGGCAAACTCGACACACGCAAGTCAACCTCCTGCTCATCTGCCAAAAAAGTAAACCTGCCATCTTGAGGTAATCTCCGCTCATCTATTTTGAGACCCGACAAAATCTTCACCCGCGACACGACCGCCTCATGAACTCGCTTGGGTAAGACAAGTTTTTCCTGCAAGATTCCGTCAATTCTGTACCTGACCCTGGTGTGATCCTCCAAAGGCTCGATATGGACATCGCTCGCCCTCGCATTCATGGCAAACTCAAGCACCGTCGCCACAATTTTGGCAATCGGCGCCTCCTTAATCACTTCCCCGATCTTAGTCACGTCAACAATTCGTTTACGCAGACCATCATCCTGGTTTTCCTTCAGTACCTGGCTTACCTCAGCCGACAAGCTTTGGGCATAGCGATGCGGAATCTCCTCGACAAGCTCGCTTTCCATGGTCATGAATGGCTTAACCTTGCTCCCACTCTTTGCCTCCAAGAACGCGATGGTTTGCAAATCCAAAGGATTTGCCATCGCAACCGACAACAAGTGTGTTTTCACATCATAAGCAAAGGGCAAAACTTTGTAGCGGATCGCGACCGACTCTGGGATCTTCGATAATGCCTCTGGACTCGATGCCAAACCAGCCAAGGTCATGTAGGGGACATTAAACACCTTCGCTCTTGCCTTCACGATCTCCGCTTCATCGATCAGTCCAGATGAGAGCAATAAATCGTCAACCGGAGTTCCGCTCTTTAAGCTTTCCTGTTTCAGGCGTTGGTAATTTTCCTCACTAAGCAAACCGTCCTTATGAAGAACGAGGGCAAGATCTTGCATACCTCTAAGTATTGCAAGTTTAGCGATTTTTTGCAATGAACGAACTCAAGAAATCTGCTAAACTCGCCCTATGGACAAGTTTATTTATCACGGTGGCACGGATAAGAGCAGGAAAGAACAAATTGAAAAAGACTTTCCCCTCGACCAAATGACACTTTACAAGCTAAGTCCCATAAGAGCCTCAATCGGGGTCAAAGAAGTAAGAGAGTTAATTAGCTCGATCGCAAGCACATCAATCCGACCCAAGCTTGTCTATATCGAATCTGCCGACCTCTTAACAAACGCCGCGGAGAACGCGCTCCTAAAGACTTTGGAAGAGCCTCCCTCTGATACCAAACTAGTTCTATCCTGTGACAACCTCCTCTCGCTCTTACCAACAATCCGCTCTCGCTGTCAAAGTGTGCGGGTACAAACTCAAAAAGGTTTAGAGCTCGAAGAAAATCTCTCGATTTTCAAAGAATGTATGCAGGCAAGCCCAGGAGTCAGGATCAATCTTGCCGATTCATTTTCTCCAGATCGCGAAACCAACCTCCTCTATCTCAATCGAGTCCTCACTAGTTTAAGACCCAAACT
This sequence comes from Microgenomates group bacterium GW2011_GWF2_47_9, assembly GCA_001003385.1. Taxonomy (GTDB): domain Bacteria; phylum Patescibacteriota; class Microgenomatia; order UBA1400; family UBA12108; genus LCPA01. Next base: position 6,479 of record LCPA01000004.1, read on the forward strand.
TTCTTCAACGACAGGCTCCTCACTCCAAATCATCCTCCAAATCGCCTCTGCCTGCACCCAAGCTTACGAAGAGTTAAAAGCCAACTGCAACGTAAGACTTGTCCTCTACAACCTTTTTCTTGCCTTACCCAAAACGAGAGGTTAGTCGCTCTGGACTCCCCAGTATACCTCTGGTAAAATGGTTTGTGGTATAGTCAATCTTTGCGATTATAGGAAGTATTTATGGCGCATACATATACAGCTAGTGACATCAAAGTACTCGAGGGATTAGAGCCCGTCCGCAAACGTCCCGGCATGTATATCGGTGCGACCGACGAGAGAGGAATTCAAGAACTTCTCAAAGAGATTATCGACAACTCGGTCGACGAATCAATTGCAGGCTACGCCAAAAACGTCTACGTCACCCTAACTAACACCGGCTATGCCGCGATCTCCGACGACGGACGTGGAATCCCAACCGAGCTTCACCAGACTGGCGTCTCTGCCCTGGAAATCGCCATGACCAAACTCCACGCAGGAGGCAAATTCGAAGAGACTGCCTACCAAGCGTCAGGAGGATTACATGGCGTTGGAGCCTCCGCCGTCAACGCTCTCTCTTCTCATTTGTTGGTTGTCGTAAAAAGAGACAAAAAATACTTCATCCAAGAATATAATATCGGCAACCCCAAATACAAGGTTAAAGAAATCACAGAAACAGAGGTCGCCAAGATCCTTAATAAAGCTCATAGCCACCTCCTAAAGGATGAGTCAGGTACCTACACCGCCTTCATCCCAGACCCAACAATTTTCAAAAAAACCATCGAGTTCGATTATCGCAAAATAAAAAACCGTATCCGCGAGCGCGCCTACCTCGTCCCCAAGCTCTACCTTCACCTCAATGACGAGCGCACAGGCGACGTTTGCAATTTCTACTTCGAATCCGGCATCAAGTCTCTAGTCCAGCATTTGAATACTCACAAAAAAGCCCTTCATGACGTCGTGTATATGTCAGGTACTCACAAAGAAAATGATCTCTCAATCGCCGTTGAGGTCGCCTTCCAATACACCGATTCTTTTGCCGAAAACATTCTCACCTTCGCGAACGTCATCCATACCTACGACGGAGGAACCCATCTAACTGGCTTCCGCTCGGCGTTAATCAAAGTAATCAAAGACTACGTCACCAAAAAGAACGGTTCAGGCAAACTCGAGCTTACGGGAGAAGACCTCAAAGAAGGTCTAACTGGCGTCGTTTTCATCAAAATGCCCTCAAGTGAAATTCAATTCGAGTCTCAGACCAAAGCCAAGCTCAACAACCCCGAAGCTCAATCAGCCGTCTATGCCGTCGTCAAAGAAAAACTCGAAACCTATCTTGAAGAACATCCAGGCGAAGCCAAGCGGATGCTCGAAAAAGCCGAGCTTGCCGCCCGCGCCCGCATGGCCGCCCGCGCCGCCCGCGACGCTGTGGTCAGAAAAGGAGCTCTCGAAGGCTCCACCTTACCTGGCAAACTAGCCGACTGCCAAGAGAAAGATCCGGCTCTCTGTGAAATCTATATTGTCGAGGGAGATTCCGCAGGGGGTAGTGCCAAACAGGGCAGGGATCGGCGTTTTCAAGCTATTTTCCCCCTCCGTGGGAAAATCCTCAACACCGAGAGAGCACGTCTGGACAAAATCATTGCCTTTGAAGAGTTAAAGAACTTAATTATCGCCCTTGGCACGGGAGTCGGGGATACCTTTAACAAGGAACGTCTCCGATATCACCGAATTATTCTCATGAACGACGCCGACGTTGACGGTGAACACATTACAACCCTTGCTCTCACTTTTTTCTATCGACATATGCCAGAGCTAGTCTCCTCAGGTTATCTTTACATCGCCATGCCACCACTTTACAAGATCGACATAGAAAAAGAGAGTCACTACGTTTACTCAGACCTAGAGAAAGATCTCCTTCTAAAAGATAGGTCTGACAAAAAAATCTCAATTCAACGCTATAAGGGTTTAGGAGAAATGAACCCAGAGCAACTCTGGGAAACCACCATGAATCCCAAAAACAGAATCCTCAAACAGGTTACCATCAAAGAACTAGACGACGCCGATGAAACCTTTACGATCCTGATGGGGAACGAAGTTCCGCCCCGCAAAAAATTTATTCAATCCAACGCTAGTCAAGCTAATCTTGACGTATAAGGAGGTCATATGGACACCATTAAAGTCTTTATCGAAATTCCCGCTGGGGGGAAAGTAAAGTACGAAAGGGACGAAGAAACTGGCATGTTGATGTGTGATCGCATCTTGCACACCCCCATGTTCTATCCATTCAATTACGGCTTTGTTCTCGATAGTCGTGGAGAAGATGGCGATCCTACCGACATTGTCCTCTTAGCCTCTCAAGAACTCCAAGTTGGTTGTGGAATCAAAGCTAAACTAATCGGTATGCTTGAAATGGAAGATGAAGAAGGCATAGACACCAAACTTATCGCCGTCCCCATCGAAAAAGTCGATCCAATTTTTGGCGCTTGGCAAGATTCTTCAGACATTCCCGCCCACACCAAACTAATGATCAAACACTTTTTCGATCACTACAAAGATCTAGAACCCGGCAAATTTGTCAAAACTGGCAAATTCCTTGATCGAGAAAGCGCCGAAAAAGTCCTGTTAGCTGACATGAAAAGAGGAGGATAGTGAGCGACGAAGACACAAACATTCTAAAACCTCTAACCCTTGGTGATGACCAGGTTGAGCCGGTGAAAGTTGAGGAAGGCGACGAAGACGATTTTTTGAACATCGTCCTAAATCCTGTTGCCACTCAATTCGGGCGTATCGCGCCAGTCAAGATTACGAACGAGATGAAAAAGGCTTACCTCGACTATGCCATGTCAGTCATTGTCTCCCGCGCCCTTCCCGACGTTCGAGACGGGTTAAAGCCTGTCCACCGCCGCATTCTCTACGCAATGAAGGAGCTCGGACTCTCTCACTCCAGTAAATACAAAAAATCGGCTCGTATAGTAGGAGAGGTTTTAGGTAAGTATCACCCTCACGGTGATACTGCCGTGTACGACGCCATGGTACGTCTTGCTCAGGACTTTTCCATGCGCTACCCTCTGGTTGACGGCCAAGGAAACTTTGGTTCAGTCGACGGAGATTCTCCCGCCGCCATGCGTTATACCGAAGCGAGGCTCTCCAAAATTACTCAAGAACTCCTCCTTGATCTAGACAAAGAAACGGTTAGCTGGATCGACAACTTCGATGGCACCGTCCAAGAACCAACCGTTATGCCTGCCAAACTCCCAAACTTGCTCCTTATGGGCTCCGACGGAATCGCTGTCGGTATGGCCACCAAAATCCCCCCGCACAACTTAATCGAAGTAGTCGGGGCCATCAAAACCCTCATCGCCCGCGGCCAATCACTTCGAGCCGAGGAGATAAAGGACGCCGATCTTGAGAATACCAAACCAGAAGTATTGTCAGGAGAGTTTGAGACATCAGCCACAGTCGAAGAGCTCCTCGACTCCATCCAAGGCCCAGACTTTCCGACCGGCGGTATTATCTACGACTGGTCTGCGATAGCGGAAGTCTACTCGACAGGCAAAGGCAAAGTCGTCACTCGAGCCGAAGCTAATATCGAAGAGTCTAAGACCGGCAAATTTCAGATTGTGGTCACCGAGATCCCATACCAAGTCAACAAAGCCAAACTTGTCAGTAAAATCGCCGACCTAGTCCGAGACAAGAAAATCGAAGGCATCTCCGACCTTCGTGACGAATCTGACCGTGAAGGAATGCGGATAGTTATCGAACTAAAGAAAGCCGCAAAGCCCAAGAGTGTCCTCAACAATCTTTTCAAACACACCGAACTTCAAACCAGCTTCCCCGCCAACATGGTCGCCCTCGATGACCGAGGCACCCCCCACCTCATGAATCTCAAGTCTATTCTCACCTACAGTTCGAACTCAAGGCTACCAGGGCTAGACTCCACATTCTCGAAGGTTACCTCAAAGCCCTCGACCACCTCGACGAAGTAATTGAAACCATTAAGTCTAGCAAAGATTCCGACGACGCCAAGAAAAACCTTATCGAAAAATTTGGCTTCAGCGAAATCCAGGCGGTTGCAATCCTAGATCTTCAGCTACGAAAACTCTCGGCTCTAGAAAGGCAAAAAATTCAAGAAGAATACGACGAACTTTTGGCGACGATCACGAGACTTATCACTCTCCTTCGTGATCCTATTGCCATTCTAAACGTCATCGTGAGCGAACTAGAAGAGCTAGTCAAAGTCTACGGCGACGCAAGGAAAACCAAGGTTGTTAAATCAAAGTTGGGTGAATTCTCGGAAGAGGACCTGGTGGCCAAAGAGGACAATCTGGTTGCGATTACCAAAGAGGGATACGTCAAGCGGATGCCACTTGGTACTTATCGCTCTCAACGAAGAGGGGGTAAAGGAGTGATGGGGATGACTACCAAGGACGAAGACGAAATTCTTCACTTAACTGTCGGTAATACTCACGATTTCGCACTTTTCTTTACCAACACCGGTAAAGTATTTATGAACCGCGTCTTCGAATTGCCAGAAGGTAGTAGACAAGCCAAGGGGCAGGCAATCATCAACCTCATTAACATCGAGCAAGACGAAAAAGTCATGGCTCTCATGACAATTCCAGGAGGTACACTCGAAAGCAAGAACCACTTTATTACAATGGTAACTAAAAAAGGCTTGGTCAAAAAAACCCCGATTAGTGAATATGCCAGTATCCGATCGGGCGGCAAGATAGGCATTAACCTCAAAGACAATGACGAGTTGGTCCGAGCTCAAGTCACGAACGGAGAAAACTACCTTCTCCTCGTCACTCGGGACGGGAAATCAATCAAATTCAAAGAATCCGATGTCAATCCAACAGGGAGAGACACCATGGGAGTCAAGGGTATCGCCCTTAAGAAAGATGATTTTGTCATCGCGGCCGAAACCTTTGAAATCATGCCAGCTCGCCCCGACGATAAGCGGCGTAAATTCTACCGCGAAATCCTCCTTGTCACCGAAAACGGGATTGGCAAGCGAACCGACGTCTCTGAATACCCCGAACAAAAGAGGGGAGGGCAGGGGGTCAAAGTTGCCGAGCTAACCGATAAGACTGGGAAAGTTGCCGCCGCCCAGATGGTGAGTGAAGTTGATCTTCAGTTAGTCATGACTACCAAAAGCGCCCAGGTCATCAAACTCCCCATGAAGAATATCAAAGTCTTGGGACGATCTACCCAAGGCGTAATCCTTATGCGACCAACCAAAGGCGACAAAGTAACCTCAATTACCACACTACAAGAAGAGGAAGAAGAGGGAGTTGTTTGAAGTACAAAGTCTTAAATGAAATTGAAATATCCGGTTCCAACCTCACCCATAATTTCAATTATTTTTTAAGTCGTAACTCGGACCTTGCCATCGCCCCTGTCCTAAAGGCAAATGCATACGGCCACGGGCTCACAAATATTGCTCATTTTGTACAGACCCATCTCACCGTTCCCTTTATCTGCGTCGACTCTCTCTACGAAGCCTATGAATTAATGAAATCAGGGATCAAATCCGAGATATTTATCATGGGCTACACAGATCCCACTAACTACGCAGTCTGGAAAAAACTCCCATTCATTTTCTCTGTTTGGGACAACGAAACCATCGAAGCTCTCAATCGTGACCAGCCAGGAGCAAGAATTCACATCAAACTCGATACCGGGATGTCGCGTCTCGGCCTTATGGAAGATGAGATCACAAAGTTCTTGGGCGTGCTTAAAAAATGTACGTCTCTTCGCGTTCAAGGCATCTATTCTCACCTTGCCTCCGCCGACGACCCAAATCAGGCAAGTGTCACAAACTCTCAAATCGCCTCATTCAAAAAAATGGTTCGGCTATTTGAGAGGGAGGGATATGACTTCAAATGGAAACACATTGCCTCCTCGGCCGGAGCCTCATACATAAACGATAACTACTTTAATCTAATCCGCCTGGGCCTAGGTTTCTATGGCTATACTCCTTTTAGTCCAAAGAGCAAAATTGGCCAAGCTCAAAAAAATAGTCTCAAGCCAGCCCTAACCTTAAGAAGTACGATAGCGGCCATAAAAAAACTAACAGCAGGCGACAGGGTCGGCTATGGTGGCACATATACAGCCAAGAACAATGAAGAAATTGTCATTCTCCCTTTGGGCTACAACGAAGGCTTGTCAAGAGACTTGTCAAACTCTGGGAGTGTCCTTATCAAAGATATTGCCTGCCCGATTGTCGGGAGAATTTGTATGAACATGACCACAGTCAAACTACCAAGGGCAATGGCGAGTCTAGGTGACAAAGTTATCGTTGTCAGCAATGACCCTGATGCGGCCTGTTCTATCTATCAAATTGCCGACAAACTAAACACTATTCCCTATACTGTGCTTACAGCTCTAAGTTCGACAATAAGAAGGAGGGTAATATGAAAACTTTGTGTGTAATCTTTGGTGGAATCAGTCCCGAAAATGAAGTGTCCATAATCACAGCCCTCCAAGCCATGCGGACGGCGGAACAGACCTTTCACGTCATCGCGGTTTACGTAGATCAAAACGGGATCTGGTACACGGGCAATGAGTTAAAAAACATTTCATTCTACAAAAACATCGAGGAGGGTAAAGCTGGCCTAGCCGAGGTCACCCTCCAGAATCGTGATTCAAAGCATTATCTCGTTTCAAGGCCTGGTCTTTTCAGCCAAAAAATCCGCTTCGATTATCTCCTACCGTGCTTTCACGGAGGTTTAGGCGAAGGAGGGTATATCCAATCAATCTGTGAATTCTACAATATTCCTCTCCTTTCTTCAGGCACAACCGGTGCGGCAATAGGCATGGACAAAGTGCTTATGAAACACAGTTTTCAAGTGGCCGGCCTTAAGCAAGCCAACTACAGCTGGATCACTCGACAAGCATGGCAAAATAAAAAAGAGAGTGTGCTTGCCGATATCAAACGCCATCACAAACTCCCTCTCTTTGTCAAACCCTCGAGAGGTGGCTCGTCCATCGGGACTGTCAAGGTCAGTACTCACGCCAAACTTCACCAAGCCCTAGACCTTGCCGCCTCGCTCGACAGTCGCATTGTGATCGAAGACGGGATCGAGAACGCTCGAGAAATAAATGTCTCAATTCTTGGTAACGCTGGAGACAATCTCATGGCTTCGGTCTGTGAAGAAGTAGTCCACGAACCAGGGAAAGACTTTCTTGACTTCACGGAAAAATACTTAGCTAGTGGCAAGTCACAAGGAATGGCCTCCACCAAGCGGATTATCCCCGCCAAAATCGACCAAAAATTAGCACTCAAAATTGCGGAACTCGGCAAACAAATTTTCAACCTCCTAGACTGTTCTGGTCTCGTGCGAATTGACTTCCTTGTCAAAGGTGAGGATATCTACGTAATCGAAATCAACACCATTCCCGGTAGCCTCAGCTTCTATCTCTGGGAAAAGTCAGGCTTATCCTACCAAGAGTTAATCATCAAACTAGCAAGCTTAGCTCAGGAAAAATCAAACGAGAATAGAAGAACTATCAAGGAGTTTCCCTCAAAGATCCTTTCTAACTTTGAGTCGGCGCCAGGCGCAAAAAACAAGCTCAGGAATAGTTAGCAGTAACATCATTCTCGATTAAAACGAGCGGCCTCTTCTTAAACTTTCTATGGCTCACTTCCCCGATAAAATCCAGCGTCTCATCGACTTTAACAATCTTGATTCTAGAACCAACTCCCTCTGATATATAAGTGGTGCGATCGCTCTCCCCAACCAATATGAGTAAATCTACCTTACCAACCAAATATTCACCTAACCTAAGATGAGCCGTTCTTGTCTTTTCACCAAGCTCAACAATCCCCGGTGTGACTAAAACTCTAGTTCTTGTCCGCTGTTTACCCAAGAAGGCAACCGACTCCTCAAAACTCTTCTCATTGCTACTATAGCTATTGTCAATTACTTGAAGATCCCCATACGCATGGCTGTACTCCATGCGGTGGGGTAGGGGAGTAATCCCCCCTAGGTTGTCAATCATCTGGCTCTCCTCAATCCCGATCGCAAGTGAAAGAGCCACAGCTCCCGCAATGTTCATAACATTCGACGACCCCAAGACAGGCAGGCTAACAAGGTACTCTTTATCATTAATCCTGAACTTTCCTCGCGCGACGCCTACCTTATAATCAAATTCTTTGGTTGCGATATAACTTTGGTTACTCCCGTAGGTAAATTTTGTCTTGTACTTGTCTGCCCTCGCCCTCACATTTTCATCTCCCACATTTAGGATCAAACTTCCCCCCGTTTGCTGAATGTACTCCGCCGTTTCAAACTTTGCCTCAATCGTATTCTCTAGACTCCCAAATCTAGCCATATGTTGCGTTGTGATTCCCGTCAAGATGCCAAGATCAGGCTGAACCATCCTACAGAGCTTAGCAATATCTCCGCGCCCATAAGCTCCAATTTCACACAAGAAAACATCTGTCCGTGAATCAAGTTCTAAATCTACAACCCTTGAAATGCCAAGCACGGTATTGTAACTATTTGGTGTTGAAACAACATTTTTACCCGCAAGGATTTGGCTTGCGTAATGCTTAACCGAGGTTTTGCCATAAGAGCCGGCAATGACAACTACCCTAAGACCATATGACTTCAGTTTTCTTAATTTACTTCTGGTTTTCAAATACCAATACCTATCATAAAACGCTTTCGGCAAATTCAACAAGGCGCTCGTGAAGAGTACGGCATACCTGGCCCGTAACCCCAAGACCCTTAGACCCGTCGATAATATCAATGTAATCTTTGTTCTTTTTGTAGGCCTTGCCCTGCTTACGATTTGTTTAACTGCCGCCGCGGTTCTTCGAACCTTCATATAGCGCGACAAATCGTACTGCTCAATCTGCAAAATCGCGATTTCCTGTCTTAATTCTTCTAAAATCATTTTATGAATTCCTTTATCTTTCGGACTACAAAATCAGGCTCACTAATATGCGGATCATGCTCGGAATTCCAAGCAATTCTTACGATAATGTCTCTGACAAATTTTCGATACACTTTAGTCAAATAAACAGGTAAAACATTGTCGTTATATCCCCATATAAGCAGGGTAGGGCACTTAATTAGTTTTATCGATCTTGCCAGATTGTGAGAGACAACTGCTCGATACAAATCCCGGTTTCCGGCAGAATTTCTATAATCCTCATCCATCAGTCGATGAGCGAATCTAGTTCTGATATACCTAGGCACGAAGAAGAAAACTTTTGATAAGAAATATAGCCCAACTCGCTTGAACGAAAACACTTTCAATCCAGCTGGATCAATCAGGATTAGTTGTACTATCTTTATCCTGGTGGGTCGTGAGGCAAGGACAGTCCCGATTCTCCCACCTAGCGAATGCCCGACCAGAATCACTTGTTTCAACCCCAGGTACTCAATCAATCTTTGAATAAGCAGGCTATACTCATAGATTGACCTAATCCCTCTTGGTTTTGTACTTCCACCAAATCCAGGACAATCAACTGCATAGACTTTTCGCTGGTCTGAAATTTTTTTGGCCAAGTATGACCACTCCTCTTTACTCCGCCCCCATCCATGAAAAATCACTACCGGAGTTTTCTTTCCACTTCCATATTCATCTACTGCATAAATACTTCCGTCAACTACTACTTGCATATGGACGCTTTCCGCTAATTTCAACCCTGACAATGTTTGGCTTAATATTTCTCATTATTATCTTTAGATCACACTGTCTAGCGACATCCCTAACAATGGCCAGTCCCAAACCGTATCCTTTTTCGCCATACCCATACTCCTGGTATCTCCGCTCAAAAACTCGCTCCTTGTCCTGGAGAGTATGGGGCGCTGGGTTTTCGATCACGATCTTAAATCTTTGCTCCAATTCCTCATATCTAACCCTGATATAACCCGGGATTAGTGTGTACTTTGCCGCATTCTCAAGTAGATTTCGAAGAATTAATTCCAAATACCCCTCATAAATCACAAGCTCCGCGTCGTCTTGAATCTCAACCGTCACCGGGACCTTGCTGTCCAATCTTTTAACAAGTTCATTTACTTTCGCTTTCAGCTTGATCACTCGCACGCTTTCTTTGCTTTGGCTATTTATTGCAAGAGCAAGTAGAGCATCTACGTTCCTCCCGAGTCCCAAAATTTCCTGCACCAAGCCTTCTATTTTAGAGCTTACACTCTTGGAAGTTTTTAGTGCAATAACCTCTAGGCCACTCGCTACTCGCGTCAATGGTGTTTTAAACTCATGAGAAATATTCTCACTAATCTCTCTCTGCCTAGCCAACACACTCCTTACTCTCTCCATCATCGAATTAAACGCGCTTGTCAAAACACGAGTATCGTTATCAAGGTAATCAGGGATTTCAATTCTTTTGGGCAAATTCTCGACATCCACCTGCTCCAGATACATGACCAAATGCTTTAACGGAGAGAGGGCCAATTCACTCGAACGGTAGGCCACAAAAACCGACACAATCCAGACTATTGGCAAAAGGACCATCATCGACATAACTATCGCTCTTAAGAGGATTGGCATCACATCATTAATCCGAGCAATCTGCATATAGCCGACTATCTGACTATCCGTATAAAGCGCGATACTATATGTATCAAACCTCCCATAGCGAGATAGCTCTACATCCCGGTAAATCCCTCTTTTATTCGCTAAACTCTCTCTATCGCCAACCAATATCTTCTCGATTTCCTCAGTCGATAAATCCCGGTACATCCCATACTTCACGAGCGGGCGAAAATCCTTGTCTTCGATGTACATCGCAATCTCATTGCCGCGCAGATAGGAAACCAAGGAGTCATCGCTCGATCGATCCTGTAGTTCTATGCTCCCATCCCGAACATTCAGGTATTCCGTCACAATTAGATTGGCGCTAGAAACTAATTTATTTTTAATTTGATGTTCAGTCTCAAAGAAAACTATTGCCCCAATTCCCACTCCCGCCAAGGTTGTAATGACCGTCGACAGCAGAACAACAATCCAGGTTAGCCTAGTTGATAACTTTATTTTCCGCATACGACATATCCTTTCCCTCGCACAGTCCGGATCAATTTCTTATGGTAACCCTCATCGATTTTTTTCCTTAAATACCTAATGTGCACATCAACGGTGTTTGAAAACAAATCCAGGCTTTCATCCCATACGTGTTCAATAAGCTCCATCCTATTTACTACTTTACATTGATTGATGCACAAATACTCTAGAATCGAATACTCGCGTGGAGAAAGGGCAATCCTTATCTCGCCACGCTTTGCCAGCCTCAAATTTGTATCCAAAGTAAGATCTCCAATAGATAGGACCGGCGACTCCGGGATTCTCTCTCCACGGCGAATTAGTGCTCTTATCCTAGCAATTAGCTCTTCAATATTAAACGGTTTTGACAAGTAGTCATCGGCTCCACTATTAAGTCCTTCGACAATATCCTGATGTTGGTTTCTCGATGTCAAAACCAGAATCGGGCTGTATATTCCCTTGGCCCGAATTTTAGGGATGAGTTCCACTCCTTCACCATCGGGTAATCTCCTGTCAAGCACGATACAATCATATTGGTTAGTTTCGATCTTTGCGTCAGCCTCACCTAAATTACTGGCAATCTCCACCACAAACGAACTCTTAGAAATGAGAGCCTTCAAATTTTTTGCGATCACCACATCATCCTCAACCAACAGGATTCTCATACGGCAATCATAGATTAAATCCTGTATTTCTGCATCTGCCCCAAAATCTTCTGGTTATGTTTAGACCAAAATACTGCGCTCATATCGGTATTACATTGGAATATATCCCCGCCCGAGTGAGATTTACGTAAGCTCGTTATCTCATACTTCACCCCATCAATCATAATCACGCACCCTGTAGTGGTGGGTGGGGGCGTAGGGGTAGGAGGTGGGGTAGGGGTTTGAGTAGGAGGTGGGGTAGGGGTTTGAGTAGGAGTTGGAGTGGGGGGCGGTGTTGGTGTCAACGAGGGAGTCTGGGTCGGACTTGGAGTTGTGGGGGCAGGTTTATCCGCGCTAGGGGAGGGGAGGACTGATTGAGAAGGGGTCTCAGACGTATCGCTTGGCTCAATCTCCTGACTTAATGAACCTAGCTGACTCTCATTCATATCACTACTTACAAGCAACTGTTGGCGAGGGGTCCCGAGCATTACTATTGTCCCTACCAAGACCGCGTTTACAATCGTCATTGTCACCATAGCTTTTAATAGTTTCATTATTTGAATCCAAAATCTTCAAAAATAATTTGTTTTCTTTTTACTCCATGCCCTATCAATTGTCTCTCTAAACCCTTCATCATCATCTCTGGTCCACATAGAAAGAAAAACTTGTTTTTCAGAGAATCAACATATTTGGCAATGACCGGAGCTGTCAATCTGCCCAGTTCACTTGTCCGATACGGAAACCATCTAAAATTAGGATGGAGGTAGCTATATGCTTCAAAAATTCCCGCTAGGATCTTGGGTGCCCGCTTACTCGTTGTATGAATCATTAGCACATTTTGCCCGCTAGTTAATTTTTTCATCATGCTCGCATACGGAGTAATCCCAATCCCACCCGCTATCCACACCATATCGTTCTTTCGAAAAGCCACCCTCCCAAATGTCCCATATGGGCCTCTCACCGTTACTTTGGAACCTACAGAAAGTCTCATCATGGAAAGTGTAAAGTCTCCAATCACTTTAAGCCCAATCTTTATTCTCCCGTTCTCTTCATCCAACACCGAAAAAGGATGCTCATCTCTTTTTCGACCCGGCCTTTCTATTTCGAAAAAAGCATATTGGCCTGGTTCAAAATAGATTGGCTTTGTTTGAGCAGTTGGTACAAGCTCAGCCACTACCGCCTCATCCTCTTGTGTGATTCTTTCCAAGATGTAGTTATTTCTTGGCAAAAGTAGGTAGTATAGATACCGCTTATATATAAAGACTGAAACCGCCATCAAACTCCAAAATAATACCCATACCTTTAAAGGAAGAAACCTTGATACGTCAGATACAACCAAGATCCCATGGAGTGCTCCCAAGATTACCACCAAACCCATCCACTCATGTGTCTTTTTCCAGAACCAATAAGGCAAATCTACGTACAATGTCAATGAAAGCAAAATGAATAATAAGTATAGCGCCAAGATCCCGAGAGTATAGGCCAAACTCACTCCGGGCACTAAATAGGTTGAAAGGGTGTTAGCAGGCAAAGAATCAATTATGAGAAATAGGGGATGATTTACCAAAAAGATGAATGCACCTGCCCCCAAAATATGATGGATCTTATAAGCCTTATCGAGCCCTCCAAACAAACGCTCAAGTATCCTATGACGTAAAGCCAAAATATATGTCCAAGAAAGCCCGATTAACCCTAGTAAACCGGTCAGCTGTGCCAGTCCCTGCCACAATCCAGTCCCAGGTACTGCTAACTTTGCCTGAAAATAAAGCCACAAAGTTATCAGGATGGAAACGCCTATCATTGTCAATCCCATTTACCGATACCTCCCCACTACCTGATATTTCTTTTTAATTATTTCTGCTCCAAACACATGGAGTGGTTGACTAGCATCCCGGCCTACCAAATAATGGTAGCTCTCTCCCGGACCATAATACATCTCACGACCCATACTTACATCATACACAAGCCCGTCTAACGCCAGATAGATCGGTTTGTTGGGATCTGTTCCATCAAATCTCATTAGCGCCTCACTATCGTACTCAGGCAAGGGCTGGTCTATCGATTCATTTATCCTGGCTGGCCAATAATAGCGGGTAAGCAGGGCGGCCAACAGTATAGTGGCCGCCGTGATTACCAAGCCTGTGCGTGCGCGTTTGACCTTCATTTGCCTAAACCTTAGTCTTCGTCCTCGTCATGCTCGTCTTCATCCTCATCCTCCCGATCCTCTTTTTCGTCCTCATCGTCTTCTTCGTCCTCATCTTCAAACTCGATCTCATCATCGTCATCGAAATCATCCCCCAAGTTAGGATTAATGCTAGCCGCGGGGAAACCACCATCCGGTAGGGTAGCGGAAATAGTGGGGGAGGGGAAGACAGTCGGATCGGGTGTAGAAATAGGCTCGTCGAGCACAATCTCGTCATCTACGATCTGACTAGAATTGGAAGGCGAAGGGACGCCCAAAGGAGAGGGTGCTGTCGACGGAGAAGGCGACGGCACAGTAATGGGTGGCACTTCATCTTCTACTGTCTCACTCCTTGCTAATACTTTGTAACCGGCAACCCCACTCCCAGCCAATGTTCCACTCACCAAGAGTCCTGCAACTATTTTTTTGATAATTTCTAGGTCCATATCTTCCTTTCCGATATAAATATTATAGTTGTCACTTTACCGCATCGATTATTAAGGATAGGTTAAAGGTTTTGGGCAATGTCTTTCACCAGACTGGCAGTCTCTCCGGGTCCCATAGATTGTTCCCAACTTCTCTAACTGGAAAGCCGACTGTTTCAACCGTCTCTTGGTAGGTATCTGCAAGTAAGTTTCCAGCCTTAACAATATAGATCCCATATATCCCCACGATAGCTAGGGTAAAGATCACCTCCAAAACCATTAAAACTCGCTGTTTCTTCTTGAGAGCTTTTTCCTCTTCCTGAAATTTCCCACGATTTAGATATAGCATGACTCCTATAATTAGGATCAATATCTCAGGAACCCCTACAATGCTAAGTACCATTTTATTACCCTCAAGCGTCCCCAGCCTCACGAAAAACATCATTAATAATGCTCGATAGATACCTCCAAGTAAAAAAAGTCCTACGAGGGCATAGGTGGTTAACTTCAGGGTTCTGGCAGAAAAATTCCGCACTTTAAAAAATAGGTACGAACTGACAATGAGGAGTATCCCGTACAAATAAGGACTTGCAAAAAATAATGGAAAATCGACTACTACCATCGTCTTCTTCATGAGATACGCTGTCCCCGCAACCTTAGTCAGCTCTTCGAAATACAGAGAAGCCAACATAAAAAACATCACGCCGAAGATATTCTTCCATTTTTTATACCTATCTGGTTCAAGCTCTGTTTCCAGACTATTTGGCTCGTTAATCTGAGCACCAGATTTATCTGGTGTGGTTTGTGCCTGCATGTCCGACAAAGCCCTCTGATCCAATCTAGAATCTGATTTAAGCTTGTCTTTCCCCACTTCGAGACTCTCAAACTCAGCCGCGACAACCTCAACCGACCACCCCCTGGCGATCAACATATCCTTAATAAGCTGTTCCGGATAACCGGCAGATTTTTGCGCTTTGATATACTGGGAGAGCTGTTCATTAGTCATACTTCTACTATACTATGAAAAGATTCCTCCTACTCCTATTGGGATTCTTATTCCTCTTATTATTTGGGCATTCTCGCCTCGACAATAGTGACCTGCCTATTGCTGATTCTCTTGACTATCTTTCTACCCCCAAAAACTTTAGGGTTGAAGTTCTAAGTAACAAAGTTGTCGGGGCTCGCAGTCTCACAAAAAGCAGAGATGGAGTCATCTACATTGGAACTCGCAAAGAAGGGGTTGTCTATGCGCTATATGATTCAAACGGCGATACCATACCAGACAAAACTCAAGTTGTCATAAGTGAACTCAATAGCCCAAACGGAGTTGCCTATCACAACAAAGACCTCTACATCGCCGAAATCGATCGGGTGATCGTTTTGCGAAACATCGACGAGAATTTCCAAAATAGCCCCAAATACGAAATAGTCATTAAACAACTTCCAAACTCAGAACACCACGGTTGGCGATATCTCAAAGTTGGTCCCGACTCAAAATTGTACCTTAGTATCGGCGCACCTTGTAACGTCTGTGAACTCAATTATCCCCTTGGTTCGATAGCTAGAATGAATCTAGATGGCTCAGATTTTGAAGTAATCGCGACCGGGATCCGCAACAGCGTTGGCTTCTCCTGGTCACCCCTGGACAATTCCCTATGGTTCACCGACAATGGACGAGACTGGCTCGGAGACAACGCCCCGGCCGATGAACTAAACCATCTGTCAGGCACCACCAATAATTTCGGCTTTCCTTATTGTCATGCGGGAGAAATCCTGGATCCTATCTTTGGGAAGGGGAGACAATGTAATTCCTACGCCAACCCTGCGATCAAGCTCGCCCCCCACGCCGCCGCACTTGGCATAACATTCTATACCGGTAGTATGTTCCCAAGCGAATACAAACAAAAAATTTTTATCGCTGAACATGGCTCCTGGAACCGAAAAGAGCCAATCGGGTATCGCATCACTACTGTAGAACTAAAGGATAATCAAGCAGTAAACTACGAAGTCTTCGCCGAAGGGTGGCTAGACAAATCAGGTAGTCCCCTTGGCAGGCCGGTAGACATCCTAGAAATGAATGACGGCTCACTCGTCGTCTCAGACGACCTCTCAGGCACGATCTATCGTATTATCTACTCCTCGCTCCCAGAATGAAATTTCTCGTGCACCCGCCTCAACTGTGGATTTGTGACATGAGTATAAATCTGCGTTGTTGCGATATTCTTGTGTCCCAACATCTCCTGGACCTCTCTTAACCCCGCCCCATGCGAAATCAAATCAGTCGCAAAAGAGTGTCGCAGGACATGGGGCGTTACCGAAAAGGGCAGGTGGGCCAAACGTCCGTACTTGGCAATTATTCTCTGGACAGATCTGGTAGTCAGCCGGAGTCTTGCCCCCTCCCTAACTTCATCAATCGCAGGTTTACGACTGTGCTGTATAAAAACCGGGGCATAGTGGTCATTTCGCTCTTTCAAATATCGCTCGATCCAATGGCAGGCGCGAGAAGATAAAAATACGACTCTAATCTTTTTGCCCTTCCCAACTACCCCAAATTCTCTAGTTTCCAAGTTCAAGGTCACCTTATTAAGAGAAACCAGTTCCGACACCCTAAGGCCCGTTGAAAACAACACCTCCATAATCACTCGGTCACGCAAACCATAAATCGTCGAGACGTCAACTGCCTCCATCATCCTTGAAATAGAATCAAAATCCATAAACTTGATCGAGTGGTCTTTGCCTTTAGGCAACTCTAACCGCTCGGGGCTCACCACCTCGTAATCTTGCCGCACCAAATACCTAAGCATGGATCGAATCGCAATTACGTAATAGCCCTGGGTCACGGGGGCCAAAAACTCTCCCCGTTCGTTCTTCCGGTTAGCTAAATAGAGTCGGTACTGCTTAAGCATTTTGGGAGTGACCATCTCCATCCTCGCAACGTGGATCTGTTTCTTAAGCCAGTCGATGAAGGTAGTTAAGTACAGTCTGTAATTGCGAACTGTGTAAGGCGAGACTTGACGCTCAATAGTTAGGTACTCGAGGTACTCATCAACCAAGTCCTCTAATGCAGATGATCTGGACTTATCACTCATATATACCTGACTGCTAGAGAACTAGAATTAAATTTGGACCTGGTATATCCATCCTTTTTATACATACACATCTGGCACACATTCCTTAGTCATAAGTCCCTGTCCTATAGTGATATTAGCTAGTATCCTATAATAAAAGGGTAGGGAACATCAGCATGAGCATAAGAACATTGTGCGACATCATTCATTATCTGTCAACCAGGGACCTGCAAAGACAGGCTAGTTCCCCTCCAAACGCCCGATACTACCAGAGGTAGAGGCTGTAGAATCAGTTTTCTGCCACATAAACCTGCAGTCCCAACCTCTTTCAGGGCAAAAAACGAAAAAAACTTCGGTAAAACTTCGGAAAGGCAATTTTTGGGATCCACGAACAGATGGGGGAATAATACGCACGTAAAATAGGGGTAACAGAATTAAACCGGAATTATTTTCAATTTATAAATGAAAAAAAATAATCTTGGCCTCCCTACTCGTTCCAGGTTATATGTCATAAAAGATATATTGTGCGACATTGTCTAACCTCTTACCCTGTCGCCTTAGTCCCACTAAAAGGGCATAAGGGCCGACAAGCGAGATTAGGTTAACAACTTAACTCCATCCATCCCTCACTATTCTTTAAGCTAGTATTACTTATCGCGAATCTATCTCCTGAGACAAGACCCCCTCGCGCGGCCAGCCCCCTCTAGCACTCAGAACTACACACCTGCTGAGTAAATATGTTTAACAGTACAAACTATATCATTCAGTTTTACAAAGATCGGTTCCCTTTTATGCACATTTCGTGAAAATATTATAGGATATATGTGAAAAACGTGATTTATTATAGGATAAATAATATTATAGGACTATACCCTCCCCTCCCCCAGATACACAACCCGTTTTTCTAGATCGACCACCGCACCAAAACTGTTGTAACTATGACCGCAAGAACGATAAGTGCAAACCCCATATATTCCTGTACTGTCCGCTGGAAAAGCCGCTTGTCTAGATCCTGCTGAAAGAGCCCAAGGATGACATACATCATCATCGCAAGCATAATGCTCGCAAGCGCTACATCAATAAGCCAAAATGACAAAGCCAAGCTTGCCTCCGCTACCACACTAGCACCCATTAGGCTATATATTAATTCACGTGTTCCCCCTTTCTCAGAGAGAGTATGTGCCCATACCCCCTGATAAAACAAGAGATAAGAGAGTCCAAACACCGTCAGAGTGATGGCATAGGCAGGTAACCGCAAAGAAAACACGACGTGGTATATAAATGCCGCGGTAAGTACCGTAAACAAAAACCCAACCGCCCTGGCCGCCCGCAACAACTGAATAGTTCTTATTGATGCCACCGAGAAAATATTCGCAGTCAAAAGGAGTGCATACATCGAAATCGCAAAAATTATAATGACTCCGATCCGCACCACAAATGCCTGGGGTAGTAAAAAATAAAAAAGGGCCACCGAGACGGGGTAAAGTGTCGGCAATATCATATTGCTAAACCAGGCAACCCCTCGCAAATCCCGGAAAAGCGCCCAAGCAGCCATCAAATACGAAAGTCCCAAAAAACCGATCATCGCCAGATATCTACTCTCAACAGAAATTCGCTGAATGACAAAAAGTCCCAAAGACAACGCCACCGCCACAATCACAAACTTGCGCCTCTTTGTCAAAATCGTTTTTATCGTTCGCTTGTCGCGGGCAAGCTCCCTTCTTGGAGTCACTTTTGCCTTCGGCACCCATATTCGGTTATCACCAATTCCCATTAGAATACACCTCCTGCACGTCATTGTGCTCGCTCAAAATATCAAGTAATTTCGTAACCATCTCAGGATTTTTTACCTCAACTCTCATTTTCTCCTTATAGATAAGATTTGCCTCAACACTTAAGACTCCTGGATCTCGTTCGGTCTTTTGAGCAATGAGGGTGAGATCCGCCGGCTCTGTATAAACAACAAAAAGTCCTTCCGGTGTTTTTTCAATATCAAGAGCTCCCATCTCAATAAGTTCAAGAGTCAACGCCTCTTCTACCTTGCCTTCGATCAAAATCTCCCCACGCTTATCAAAAAGATACATGACAGACCCTGGCTCCCCCAGATTCCCCCCACCTTTCTCCAGAATGTTCTTGATCTCGCTCACCGTCCGGTTGTGATTATCGGTGACCGCCGAAATTACAATCGCGACACCGTCTGGTCCATACCCTTCTAAGATAATCTCCTCGACTACCTCACCCTTACCTGTCCCCATCCCTTTTTCAATCGCCCGTTCGATATTGTCTTTCGGCATATTCACGCTTCTTGCCTTCTCGATCGCAAGACGTAAAGCAAAATTTTGCTCGGGGTCCCCCACCCTCCCACCTTTAATTACCGCAACCACTATTGCGTTTGCCATCCTCGTAAACACACTTCCTTTTTTTGCGTCGGTAGCGGCTTTTTTGTGCTTAATCGTACTCCACTTCGAGTGTCCTGACATACACGGTCATTTTAACACGCATCGTCTTGACAAATCCACGCTCAGTCTGGATAATCTCGAAAGGAATGAAAGATTTACAATCGCAAGCAATAGCCGCCTCTCTCTGTGCAGACTGGGAAACCGCGATTGAACTCAATACTCAAATCCTCGCCGAAAATCCCCGCAACATGAACGCCCTTAATCGCCTTGCCCGAGCCTACACCGAACTTGGTCAAAAAGAATCAGCCAAGATGGTTTACGAGCAAGTCCTACAGATCGACAAATACAACTCGATCGCAATCAAAAATCTCAAACTCCTCCCCTCCAAAAATGGCACCTCTGACCTCTCTTTGTCCCCCGAAGACTTTATTGAAGAGTCAGGACTCACCAAATCCGTAGCCCTAATTAAGCCCGCCTCCAAAGAAATCCTCCTTACCCTCAACTGTAAACAAATCATCGTCTTTACTAAAAAAGGCAAACTCATCTCGGTCAACAAAGAAGATGGTACCTACATCGGCTGTCTACCCGATGACATGTCACTCAAAATTTCTCGCTGTATCCAATCTGGCTACAAATACTCAGCCTGCATCAAATCAACAAGCGACAGCCTTACGACAATCTTTATTCGAGAAATAAAACGTCCAAATCGTCCATACGCCATCCCTTCCTTCAGCCGTCTCACCCCGCTACGCGACAAACGCCCGAAATCAAAATAGGTTGGTGGCGTCTTTCCCCAAAAAAATAACCAGATCGGCACGATATTCTTCTGTCTCGGCTATCTCAATTTCCCACCAGTCAAAAAGCCCCGAAACCTGCCGTAAAACATCCCTATGTGTCTCAATATCGCTCTCTGCTATCCTGATTTTTGTCGTGTCTTCTAGTGGCTCACCATTCTCCACTCCTCGTACCGAAATCACGTCAAATCCCATATTGGTAAAAAACTCAGCAATGTCGCTCCCCAATCCGTTTTCCCCGCTAGCGTTAAATATTGCAACCGTAACATTTTCCTCGCCCACGGCCCAATCAAAGACTTGCGTTTTCAAAAACTCCCCCAACCTCTCCTCTCGATATATATACCCATTCCCTTCTTTCACAATCGCCCCAGATCTTACCAACTCTTCCCGATCAACCTCCTTATAATCATATTTCTGGCTGGCAAACAACAAAGTCAAGGCGTCCAGTCTCGACATCGAGGTTCTATTTTTCGAAAATATTAGTGACTTCAGGAGTCCGGACAATAAAGCCTTCTTGGTCCCCTGCTCCTCAATCTCACTCACCAACAAATAGCCAGCTATCGGCACTTTCATAAAACCTTGCACCTTGGTTCGAATAAACCCCCCGGGGTTTCCATCGTACTCACCTAGCTTGTACAAACTAGAAACCGAGTACTCCCCAACCGATCTCGATCTAATCTTTAAGTCTGGCGGTAATGGAATGATCAAGATGCGTTTTTCCTCGGGGTCAAAAGATACATAGCTAACCATCCCCCTCTCGCTCCCGACTACCAAACTATAACGGTACTTACTCTGAAACACTTGGCTCGCCCGGGTCTCTTGGTAAATCATGGCAATCCCAAGTATTACCAATATCCCGACTAAAACATTTTTCCACGACCCAAGAACCATAGGCATAAAATCCATCCTAACACAGAATTAGTAATATAATTACTGGTCATGTTCACATTATCTGACTTCGACTATGACTTGCCTGTTGACCGGATTGCGCAAAAGCCGGTAATTCCCCGCGACCAAGCAAAACTATTAGTCGTTAACCGCGCTACTAAAAAAATCACCCATCATCTGGTGTCGGATTTACTTGAGCTTGTCACTCCCCAATTTCATTTTGTAGCCAACAACACCAAAGTTTTCCCCGCCAGACTACACGGCCAAAGACAAACCGGTGGGAAGGTTGAACTTCTCCTCACAAGACCGCTTGGCAAATCAACCTATGCCTGTATCTCTAAGCCCGGTCTCAAACTCAACACTCGGATCGTTTTTAGTCACAATCTCACGGCGAGGGTTAGCGCGATAAGTAAGCATGGTCTTGAAAGAAACATTGTTTTTAGCCTCCCCGAACCAGATCTCAGAGAGGTCCTCCTAAAAATAGGCTCTACTCCCACCCCCCCTTATATCAAAAAGAGTGGAAGCTCTCATAACGACTACCAAACAATTTACGCCAAGTATGGGTTCTCTGCCGCCGCACCAACTGCCGGACTCCATTTTACGCCCCAGCTCTTAGAAAAAATTAAGGCTGAGCGCAAATGGGACGAAATTACCCTCAACGTCGGATTAGGGACATTCTTACCTGTTAAAACTAATTCACTTGCCGATCACAAAATGCATCGCGAGACGTTCACCATTTCAAAGAAATCAGCCGAGTCACTAACCTACTCACTTACGCATAACAAACTCCTTGCAATCGGCACCACAACCGCCCGTACGCTAGAGACGGCCGTAAGTGGCCAGAAAATTGCCCCCCTGTCAGGTTCAACTAAAATTTTTATCTATCCCCCCTATCGCTTTTCAGCTGTTTCTGCACTCCTGACCAATTTTCACCTCCCCAAAAGCACCCTTCTCATGATGGTTTCGGCCTTTACAAGTTTTCCCAATTCGGATACACAATTTACCAACTTCAAGTCCTCGCTCTTGGGAAGCGCCTACCAAATAGCCATTGCCAATAATTATCGCTTCTTCTCATATGGTGACGCCATGCTCATTCTATAGACTCAAGGAATGTTAGCTCATGCGCAAAGTCAGCCTCACTCCTAAACTCCACCTGTTTCCCCGACCCCGGATGAGGAAATGACAAACTATACGCATGCAACATCACTCTCCCAACCCACTTGCGGTCCTCACGGGCCCGCTTACGCCCCGCATACAACACATCCCCTACCAAAGGATGTCCTAAGTGCTTGGCATGTACGCGGATTTGGTGCATCCGGCCGGTAAGTGGCATAAAGCTCACCAGACTAAATCCTGTATATCCACGTGTATTTACCTTTAACTCCGGGGGGAATTTTGTGCCATTATACCTCGCTAGTACTTCCCAGCTTGTCGAGCTCTCTCTCCCGTCTTCTCTTACTCCCATCATCTTGCGGTTGTGTCGTTGACGTCCGATGGGCAGGCTAATTGTCCCTCTGTCGGCCTTCCAGATCCCGTGCGTGAGAGCTAAATACTCCTTGTGTACCAATCTTTCTCTAAAACTCGTCAGCAAGGCCTCAAACGACCTGGGGGTCTTTGCAAGCACCATGAGACCACTTGTCTCTTTGTCTAAACGATGTACCAAACCAGACCTCTCTTTAAAATACTCGACAGACTCACGGCTTACCCCCTCCCCACTCACACGGTCAGAAGATATCCTCTCCTCCATAAATCCTTGAATAGTGGGCACCCTCACCGTCTCAGCTTTGTTAGAGACCATCCCTACCGGCTTATTCACAACCAAGATCTCGTTGTCCTCAAAAATTACTTCAACTTCCATGAAGATATTCTATCAAAGATCGCCGCCAATACTCCCCCCACAATCATATAATCTGATAAGTTATTGACGATCCCACCAAAAAACGGCAAATAATCCACAACCCCACCCCAAATAACTCGCATCAACATATTCCCCGCTCCTCCGATAACCACCATAAATAGAGCGATCTTCTCTCTACCCTGGCTTAACAAATACAACCCCACACACCCCAATAAGGCAAAAAAAGCCATCGCTTTTGGCAAGCCAAGTGAAAATGCAACGCCTGGATTGATTTCAGCCTGACCCCTAGCCAAAAAAACCTGGGCCAAAACAAGATCAACCACAATCACACTAAGTAAAGCCCACCCTTTCACTTCTAACCTTTCGATTTGGCACAATTTACACAATACTCTGCCGTCGGATCAATTCCCAGCCTATCTGTATCAATCATTTTTTTGCATTTTAAGCATTTACCATACTCCCCCTGTTCTACTCGATTCATCGTCTGTCTCACTCGCGTCAAGGCCGCCTCTGTCTCTTTCGAAAGCACCTCAGATTGAGCGTGTCCAAATTGGCTCGCCGCCTCAGCATCATCGGAAGCATTATCATTAAACCTTGAAGTATCGGCGTAAGGATCCTCTTTCTTAAGCTCTCCTTTTCTGCGCAGTAGATCACCTTCAAGTCTTTTCAAGTATACAAGGATTGGCTTGAGCAAGTTCTTTGGATAGTCCATTCTTATTTCCCTCCTCTTATTTTAATTCTTTGACGGTTTCTACTAATCAACAAGGGTTCGGGTTTCCCCAACTTCCTCCCCACTCTCTTATAAACCAAAACCCCCGCTAAAACAATCATAAAAATTCCAAGCAAGAGTTGGACAGGCAAAATTCCAATCGCATAACCCGTCACCATAAAGCTACGGATAGTAAAGAATAGCCCCCACAAGCCCAAAAAGGCCAAACTGGCCAACCCATCCTTGGCAACGCTAGACTCACCTTTATACCAACTATAAAATCGAAACTCCTTCCGAATCCTCGAAGTTATTCCCAATGAAAATAATGCGAAAAACATTCCAAATAACTCAACCGGTACTCGTCGACCCGAAAGTCCTGGGTAAACCAACCCCATGGCCACCTCTTTTCCTCCTCCAGAACCGTTAAAAAACACCCCCATAAACCCGAAGAGTAAAACAACAGAAAGAGAAACTGAGATTGCGTCCATTACTTTCCAGGAGTCCCACGCCTTACTATTGGCAAACAAGTGGAAAAATAGAATGGATGATAGTATCCCCCAAAAATAGTCCATGCCTGGATAAGCCAAAACAGCCACTATCCGATAAAAAGTCCCCATCTCTTCCCAATGCGGGATCACATACCCGATCCTTCCCACGACCAAAAATAACAGAATCGCCAAGAAATATCCGTCAAACAACTCAATTTCTTCCCAGTGTTCATCACGCCCCATCTTCCACCAATAATATAGCCCCAAAAGTCCTCCCAAAAACATGAATATGCCCATGGTATATATCCGTACCGGACCAAGCGAAAGTAAGACTGGAAACATATAAGCCACATTGTACAACAAATAACCCTTGCGTGTTTACTATTTTCTCTTTAAACTTAGCCCATGCTCTCAATATCTCACGCAACTGTTGGTGCATTTATCGCAACCAGCGTAGAAAATCCCGCGCTCTCGATCCCCCTTATTCTCGCCTCCCATTACTTGCTTGACGCTGTTCCACATTGGGATGCTGGGACTGGCCTCGGGAACGGCAGCAAATCAGTAGGTAAAGCCCTACTACTCGAACTCCCAGATCTCTTGTTGGCCGGCACAATAGTTCTCCTCTTTTTCCTGCTCCCGCAAATCTGGGGAGCCTTCCTTGGCCTTCTCCCAGACTTCTTAGAGGCCCCGCGCAATTTCCTCAAATACGAGCCCGCCGTCCTTCGGCCCCTAAACAAGTTTCACCATGCTTTTCACCACTCAATTCCCCATCTTCTCCCCGGCCTTGCGCCCCAAATCATCCTGCTCCTCACAATCTGGTTCTATCGATAAATATGGTAAAATAAGACTGGAGCCGAGGTGGCGAAATGGTATACGCGTAGGTCTCAAAAACCTATGGTCTCAACAACCATGCGGGTCCGATTCCCGCCCTCGGCACTCAAAGCCTTGGCGACGTGTGTCCTCGGCACTATCTCGCCTTGTCCATCCCGTAAAATCTTACGCGTTCACCCCTAAACTTGAGATCAATCGTTCGCAAAGCCCCATTCCGGTGCTTTGCCACGTTCAGTTTTACACTTGAAAAGTCCTCACTATCCTCTCGGTACAAAAACATGACTACGTCCGCATCTTGCTCAATTGAACCGCTTTCTCGCAAATCAGACAGTTGCGGTTGTGCCCCCCCTCGATGCTCGACAGCCCGCGACAGCTGTGATAACGACAGTACGGGTACTTTGAGTTCGCGCGCCAAGTTCTTCAAACCTTGGCTAATTTCAGCCACCTCTTGTACCCTATTCTCAAGATTTCTCCCTCTCATTAGTTGGAGGTAATCAACCACAATCAGTCCAACATTGTGTTCAGATTTGAGCCTTCTTGCCTTGGTGCGCATCTCAAGTACCGAGATCCCCGGCGTGTCATCAATATATAGTGGGGCGTCAGCCAAAACTCCCATCGCTTCCGACAATTTCTCAAAGTCTGCGCTCGTCAATTTCCCCGTCTTCAATCTCCATGCGTCGATATCTGCCTGCGCCACCAACAAACGGTCGACAAGCTCTTCTTTACTCATCTCCAAAGAGAAAAATCCAACCGGAACTTTGCCCACAACTGAGGCATACTGGGCAATGTTTAAAGAAAATGCTGTCTTGCCGGTACCTGGTCTTGCCGCCAAAATAATCAAGTTAGAATCCTGAAATCCAGCCAAGGTGTTGTCCAAATCCGTAAAACCCGTCGCAACTCCTCGTAGTGCCCCAGACTTTTTGTGTAGTTCGTCAAGACGGTCAAAGCTCTCCGCCAAAACATTCTTTAGTGGAATAAACCCCTGCTTCAAGTGTTTTTGAGAAAGAGAGAAAATCTTCTGCTCGGCCGTGTCTAGCATTTCCTTAACCGGCACCCCCTCGTCAAACCCCATCTCAATCACACCCGAGGAATCGCTAATCATTTTTCGTCTTGTGTAATAATCCTGGATTATCTCGCCGTAGTGTTTAACGTTGGCACTAGATGGCACACCTTCAACAAGCTTCGACAAATAGGCAACTCCCCCGATTTCTGTGAGGCTGTTTCGCTCTTTTAGGCGTTGGGGCAAAGTCACAAGATCGATTGGCTCTCTATCCTCGTAAAGGCTAATCATTGCCGAATAAATATCCGCGTGCTTGTCCGAGTAGAAAAACTCTGGGGACAAAAAATCAGAAATCTGCACAATCGCGTCCTTGTCGATCAATATCGAACCCAAAACGCTCCTTTCCGCCGATTCGCTATGTGGGGGAACTTTTACTGTCGCCATTGATATATCTTATCACTCAAAAACAATGACCTCGGTAACGTCCTGTGGCAGGGATATCTTCGAAACAACCAAGCTCTTAACCGTTCTTGAGGTATGCCCATATGCGCTAACAAATTCTTGCACCGTTTGAAGGCCGCCAAACTCTTTTTGGTCATGTCTCTCAGTCCGGTAATGCATTGGCAATACATAGAGCGGATCAATCGCCTCTATTACCTTAATTGCCTCTTGCACATTCAAGGTATAAACCCCTCCTACAGGTATCATCAATATATCAATTCCATTAAGCTCATCGATCAGCTTCTCGCTTAACTGATGACCCAAGTCTCCGAGGTGTAAAATCCTAATATCCTCAGCTTGTAACACAAAAATATTATTTTCCCCTCTCTCCTCTCCCCCTTTCTCATCATGCCAAGTCCTGTAACCAAAAATCGAGATCCCTTCAATTTCGTACTCTCCCGGTTCGCTAATCAGAAATGGTTTAGACGCTTTCGATGTTCCAGCAACTACCCCTGCGTTATTGTGATCATCATGTGCGTGGCTCAAGGTCACAATGTCGGCACTAACCGCAGGCATCCTCCACCCAACGAGTTCTCCATAAGGATCGGTCACAATGGTTCCCGATTTTGCCTTTATCTTAAAACTTGCATGACCCAAATAGCTTATTTCCATAACACTAACATAATATCACATTGATTTTCATCTTGACACAACTCGTGGGGACAATTAGACTACCCTCAAATGAAGATTAAGAAAGAAGTCACTGTAGCTGTAATTATAGGTCTATTGATCGGCGCCGTTGTAGTGGGCGGTGTACTCCGAGCCAAATCTGCACTTCAAAAGATTGAATCGTCACTAAACTCAACGCTCAAAGGTGAGAGTTTTAAGGCCGATACAAATTCAGACCCAACCTCACTCTTTCTAACCTTAGAAACCGCCGACAACCAAATCACCGCCTCAAATAAAATCACGATTGCAGGCAGAACCCTTCCGAAAGATATGGTTGCCGGTATTGTCATTAACGGAGAAAACGGTGATTCAATCATCGTCCCCGATGAACTAGGATCATTTTCTCAAGATATTTCACTCGTAAAAGGCGCCAATACCATTCACGTCACAGTTTACCAAGATGATGGAACCAAGGTAGACTCCACGATTACGGTAGTCTATACAACCAGCGAGATTTGATTACTTCCTCATTTTTTGTTATAACATCCACTTGCAATGAAAAAAATACCGAAAATCCTAATTTTTGTTTCATTTATAGCCTCTTTT
>LCPA01000005.1 GCA_001003385.1 Microgenomates group bacterium GW2011_GWF2_47_9
GAAGATGAGTGAAGGCAGTCGTTTTACCAGATGACTGGGGGCCGGCGATAACAACAAAATGCATAGGATAATCGTAACATATTACGGCTGAGGCGCTTATGGGGCAATAAATCTCGGCTGTCCGTAGTTTTGGATCAAAACGGGGAGGCGATCGATTTTGAGTAAGTTTTTGTCTTGATAGGTAAATCTTACAGCCATCCCCTCTTTGGTTTCCTGACTCCACTCTTGGTCAAAAATAAAATTTCCGAGCGAGTAAAAAATATGTTTGTCTTTATACACTTCCTCAGTTTGCACCCAATGCGGGTGAGCGCCCAGGACAAGATCGGCGCCAAGATCAATCGCGCGGTGAGCTAGCTCTACTTGGCGCTTGGTAGGTGTGGCCGTATATTCTTCCCCCCAATGAAAGAAGACAATTACTAGATCCCCCTGTTCACGAGCCATGGCTAATTCTTTCTCAATCTCATGCTCGTTGTAGTTTGAAACACCAGGATAAATCCCAATATCGTTGTAGGCAAGAATTGCAAAGTCAGTATCGCCACGCCTCACTATGGCAGGCACTCCTAGTCCGGCTGATAGAATCCCATTTTGCTCAAGCACCTTCTTGGTATTTTCTAGCCCCTCAATTTTGTAGTTTGTTGCGTGGTTGTTGGCAAGGGAGACAACATCAAAGCCGGCATAGATGAGGCCAGATACAGCTTCGTCAGGAGCACAGAAAATAAAGCCGTTGTCGTGAGGAGGACAGTTTTTGACTAGTGGATTTTCGAGATTACCAATAGTTAGATCGGCGGAGCGCAATACCCCCGCAGTTTCCAGAAACGGCCACGCGAAGTTGCGGTGAGAGAGCGACTGATTGTTGACTGACCTGCCCAACATCACATCGCCTACTGCCAAGACTGTCACTTCTTTTACGGGAGTCGGGGGGAATGAAGGCGAAACTGAAGTCGTAACAATCTTAGGACTCCCCTTTTTTGTGGTAATGAGACCAAAGACAAAACCAACCGACAAGGCCAAAGTGAAAAGGATGAAAAAAACTTTGCTATTTCGCATAGAATACGAGTGAGAGATATCCTGTGCCCGGGGAATAAGGAGAGTCAAAGTCCCCGGAGTCGGCGCTTGCTAATATTTCCATTCTACCGGACCCGAGCAGGTCGGCGTACATGAGGACAGTAACTAAGGATGGGGGGCTATCGAGGTAGTCACTTTGCATTGAGAGAATATCTTCGTAATTTCTGTTTTTGATCGATGACAAGACGATATTGGAGTTTTTCTCTGAGGTCTTTGAGTCCAAGTTATGCGCAAAATCGATCGATCCCACCACAAGAACGTCTGGTAGGGCCGAAAGAGCTTTAGCTAGTGCCAGACACTCCTCTTCTAATGTCGTGTACTTTAAGACTAGGGGGACTACTTTGACTCCTGGTAGGTAATGAGCCAGATAAGGTATCAAGGTCACGATAGATTGATCGGAGGATACTACCTGGTTGTTTGTTGTAATCGGGACGGATGTACCAAGATTTGCAAGCAAAGTAAGGTCAGTTTCGACAGACCCAACCGGCGTCTCCCAAATGTAATCAGAAGCCTGAATATTTGCAGATCCGGACTCGGCGTGGTTTGGACCAAGAATGACAATGGTGCGAGGCTTGGGGAGGGCCGAGAAAAATCCACCAATTAGCTCACCAGCCAAAGCATGGTGTGGCACTACCCCGGCGACAATATTTTGTTCGGATGTAGGATAAGTGCGACTGATCGCAGAGAGAAAACTAGGGTTGTCCAAAATCGCCAGAGAAAAGATTGGCGGAGAGTCGTTTTTTCCCCGATTAAAAATAAAAATAGCTAAAAGCAGAGAACTAAGAGCGAGGAGGAAGCTCGTCAGCGTCGTGTTCAATCGTGGGGACGGGGCGGACGGGAGAGGTGGGCGAGACGGGGTCGTTTGCTTTGATGTCATGTGAGACAATTTTACTCATTTTTCTTTTTTTTAGTAGTTTCTTGATAAGCAAGATCAGAATCGCGATTGAGAAGATGACAAGGGGGATAACGAGCAAAAGACGAGAGAGAGGCTTTTTGTTGGTGAGTTTGCCAGAGATGAGACTAGACTCTTTGGTGATTGTCACGGTGTCGTTTGCACTTCTAGCATAAATTTCAGGGGCATACATGAGGGAGGCGGTAGCCGGAGGGACAGAGAAAACGCCTTCGGCAACAACTCTTGCGTGGTAGGTGTAGGTTTTGGGAGTATCCCCTACCTCGTACAAAGATAGGACGGCGCCATTCTCGGAGTATTCTGCGGGGGTAAAGCTGGCGGCTGACCAATTCTCGTTTTTAAGAGCTCGATTGACGGGGACAAGGCCTGAGGGCAAGCTGTCTTCAATTACACCATAGTTTTCGGGAGCCTTAAGACCACTTAACGTCAATTTGACGATGGCAGTATCGCCAACCGCAAGCGAGTAATCTGCCCCTTTGACGTTTTCATAGGTGCGGGTGAGGGTGAGGCCGTGACTCACTCCTTGATAATCTTTGTCGAGATGGAATTGTTTGGTGAGCAAGGTCGAGTAGAGCTGGCCGATGCCATCAAGCATAACTTCAAGAGAGCTGTTTTCGCCGACCTTGTCAAGGGGAATTTCTAGGTCGGGGAGAGTGGCGCGGTAGTTATTGACTTTACCCTTAGTAATCTCTTTGCCGTCTAGCTTTACGGTATATGCATAATCGGGGGACAGCTCACTATCTGAAGAGCCAAAGTCGACAAGGGCCTTTATGACCTCTGCAGTTGAGAATGTGCTATCCCAATAGTCTCTCTGCCTTGACCTTGTGAGATACATTACCCCTTTTGCGGCAAGGCCGCGGTCGCCACCTGCCAAAGTGATTGCCTGGACTGCAAGCGACGTAGAGGCCGAAGTCGAGCCAAAGTGGGCCTTGGACCCAGAGGCCCAGAAGGCGGCGTCCCCTTGGGTTTGTGCAAGTGATTGGAGGAAAGCGAGGCCGTTTGTAGCCGGGTCTTTGTCCCCCAATAGATAGTTACTCATTACTGCAAGCGAGAGCATGTCGACCCCTAGATCAGCGAAACTACTAATTCTACTGGCACTCTCCCCGTTGCCCGAGATTACAAGACCATATTGTTTGGCGGGGCTGTCGGCTTTATTTGCCTGTAGATTCTTGAGATAAGAAATGGAATGGTTAAGACTATCCTCATTGATTTGGTGACCGGCCGATTTGGCTTTGACCAAATACTCTACAACGTAAGAGGTGAGGAATGGATCAGACTGGCCACTATACCACCACGACCACCCTCCGTCGTCACTTTGTAGCTCGTTTAATCTGATGACACCGCTTTTAATTACTTTGTCCAAAGATTCGCTGTCAAAAACTGAGGAGAAAAGTTCTTTATTGGCAGAGGCGATTACTGCCGGCACAAACCGGCTAGTTGTTTGCTCTACGCATCCATAGGGATAGCCCACCAAGTATTTCATGGCTGATGAAAGAGAGCCAATGAGAGTTGGAGAAAGGGAAAGGGTGAGTGAGGAGTTATCTTTATCGATATCTGGACTCAAGGCTATTTTGTGGGTTGTACTATTCAACCCGGTAGTTGCAGTTTTCTCTAGAAAACCTACCGGGCGTACCGGAATTTCGACTTCAATTGCGTCTTCTAGATTAATGGCGTCCTGTGCCTGAGTCTCAAATTTGAGCTTGGCACTTTCTTTGGCGATGGTCGGGAGAAGGCGCCAATACAACTGTTCACTAGAGTTGGCGGGGATCTTGACGTCGACCCAGGTAGTCTCGGGGATGTCGCCTGCATCAAAGGCCAGATCGGCGGTAAAAGTATGGTCTTTGTCAGTAAAATTTTGAACAAGAGCAGAGAGAAAGAGTTCGTCCCCTACCCTCATAATGTTGGGCAAGATAGGGCGGACGATAATATCCTTCGTGACCCTGATCTCTTTGGTAGCTTGTCCTACCGCGGAATCGGGAGTACTCCCAACCGCCGCGATTGTCCAGGTCGTCAAGTTGTCGGGAAGTTTAATTTTAAGCTCAGCCGTCCCACTATTGTCGGTATGAATCGAGGGATTCCAGTAGGCGGTATCTTTTAGAACCGAGCGGACGTCTCCTTTTTGATTGTGGACCCAAATCCCTTCGGCGATATAGGTGTGATAGCCTTCGATTTCTAGGTTGTAGACTTCGTATTTGCCAAGACTCCATTCGAGCGAGTCGACCTTGACCGGGTTACCATCTTGATCGGTCAAAAGATCCCCTACCTGGATTTCGCCGGCGGGCCGCCATAGGCCGTTTACGTAGAGGATATGGTCTGGGGTTAATTTGAGGGAAGTGTTGATGATCATGTATCCAGCCGCCGTCGAGACATGGTTTTCTAGGACTTTGGCTGTCTTTTGACTAGAGTTCGTTTGGTCACGAGTCGTAATGTAGTCGCCTGCCACGACATCTTCGATCCGGCGGTTTGAACCGTCTGACATTAGGACCTGGGTCCCGCTAGCAAAACAGCCCCCACCCTCTGCGGTTTGGACGACAATTCCCTTCAAGGAATGGGTTTCTGAAGTAGTGTCATATCTTTGCGACCAGAAGTTCTTAAAAATATCGCCAAGCGTCGCGTCAGACAGTTCAAAAATGGCTTTGTCGACGGCCCAAAGAGCTAGCTCGGCAGAAACGGGGTTGCCGGCTGGGTTTGTTGTCTTGATTTTGAGGTCTATTGTTTCGCCGGGACCGTACTTGGTTTGATCAGGCTCAAGCTCGATGAGAACATGCTTGCCTGCGGCGGAAACCGGAGCATTAATCTGGTAGGAGTCCAAGTAATAGTTAGAAAAAGACATGGCGTTTAGGTAAATGTTTGGAACATCAACGGAGGAGAGGGGGATAGAAAAGGTATGCTCCTTGCCTGACAGATGGACTTTGTAGTACCGATCCATGCGCCCCCGCTCAACTGAGACAAAGACATCGCGATCGGGGATATCGGAGGTGATTGAAACCTTTATATTGTCCCCAGGATCGTACTCTGACTTGTCGAGAGTGATCGAGAGGCCGGAGTATTCTTCGCTTTGGACAAGCGGATATTCTCCGCCGCTTGCGTAGAAATAATAGGTAGACGTTATGAGGTTACCCCTGGAGTCGTGACCCGATACCTCTACTTTGTATGACCCTTGCTTGGTCGGGATAAATGAGGCATCGACCTCCCCCTTGGCATTGGTCGTCAAGGAGAGGGGGGCCAAATCTTCTTCTACTTTGTGATAAGTGGGGTACTTTGAGTTGGCGGGGATCCCGTCGGAGACCCAAGTTTCGAAGTTAATTTTGGCGGTGAGAGGGACTCTGGCAAGATTGTTTTTGCCTAAAGTACTAGCCAATTTGAGCGAAAAATTGATTGGAGTGTTGAGGCGGGCGCCGTAGGTGTAGTCAGTCCGATAGATCCCAAACTCGCCGGCATAACTAAGGAAGTTGTTTTGACTAAAGGCGGGGGTTTGGGAGCCGTCTACAAGTGTAGCCTCGACCAGATACATCTTGGACTTGCCGGGAGTAAACGTTTCGGAGGGACTTTCTTCTTCGCGTGGCGTTGTATCAAAGACAACCACCGCCCGACCCAGTTTGTCGAGGGTAGCGGTGCCTTCGGCCATATTGGAAGAACCATAGTTGTAACCATAGTAAGAATCTTCGGCTTTGGCTGTAGCTAGCTGGTTGTAATGATAATAGTCCGCATAATCTATTCCTGTAATGCGATATTTGATTACTTGCCCACTTAGAGGTTGGCCGGAAAAATATTCGCCTTTTATCGTGATCTCGGCTTTGTCTCCGGCAATGTACTGGAGCTTGTCGGACTCGCTAGAAATAAAGAACTCTGGCTTTTTGTAATGTTCTACTTGAAAATGGGTAGAAGAGGCGTTACTGGTCCCGTCGTAGAAATACTCGTTGTCAGATCCTTCAACTTCGACTGCAAGGGAGTAGTAGCCAGTTGCACTATTTTCCGGGAGGAGGTAGGAACCATCGATGGTGCCGTCTGGGGAAATAGGTAAAACTGCAGTATGTTTGGTACTTTGGTTTGAACTATCTTTGAGAGTGACTTTGACTGAGCCTGTGGGAATGGAAAACCTAGCATCGTCTTCACTGCGAATAATGGCCTTGAAGAAGACGGTATCGCCTGGCTTATATAGGGGTCGGTCGGTGAAGAGGAAGTAGCGGAAATGGTTCTTTTTCTCCTCAAAAGATTTGTAGAAATAGCCAGAATTTAAATACTGGAGATTGAGGGGAATAAGGGAGAGGTCGCCGTCTACCTCGACCAGCGCCACGTCTGCTTGGCCGGAAATTCCGGTTTCGGCGATACCTTCTTCATTAAAGGCGGCTTGGAATAGTTCTCGTTTGGTATCCAGTAGGTTGTAGACCTTGATATTGCCACTTGTCGCGCTTTTTTTGTCGGAAAATCTTTGGGACCAAAAAACGAATTTGTTGTCCCCTTCTTTGGCGACTACTCCGGTGTCAGAGCGGATGACATAGCCGTCGGCGGAAATTGAACCAATCTTGAGGGTGATGTACCAAATCCCCTTCCCCTCGAGAGGGAGGGTAATTTTATCGTTTTCACCCGTAATATTGGCAGAAGTCGCCCCGATTTTTTGAAACTGACTGACGTCTGGCTTTGGTTTAGTTTGTTTGGCGTCGTTGTCGTGAATCAAGTAATCGAAGACATTATCGATTCCGGCAGTATAGATAGTAATCTCAGCAGTCCCTTTGACATTGTAACTTTGGACTGAGATCGATGGCTCGTCGGTTGTCGACAGAGCAATGACTCCAACAGTTGAAAAATTGTAATTACCCCCGGTGAGGTATATTTGCGGCGCACGATAGCTTTGGCTGTAGCCGCTAAGACCAAGAACCCGGGGAACATCGGCAGATTCTTCTTCTATGATTGGATGTGAGGAAAAGACAATGAAAAAGGACGCGATAGAGCAGGCTAAGAGAAGAACCATTGATTTGAGGGAAAAGTGGCGAGGCACTATTTTCATAATCGGGATAAAACTGTATATGCAATTTATTAGATTACATATTGTGGTCGACGTCAAGCAACTGTTAGAGCAGTTTAGTCATATAAAGCCCGTCTTTGCGGTAGCCTAATTTGCGATAGTAATCTTTAGTGCCGATGGCAGAGATTACGGCTATTTTGGGGAAACCGGCCTTTTTGGCCAGAAGCTCGGCGTGTCCTACCAGCCGCAGACCTAGACCTTGATGTTGAGTCTGCCTTTGCGACTGTGCACCTACCGAGACGGCCCGGCCGAAAGTGTGGAGTTCGCGGATGATGGCCGCTTTTTGGAGGGCGGGGAAGAGAACATCTTCTTTATCATCCGGAAGACGGAGCCTTAAGAGCGAATAGAGAGAGTCATCTTTGACAAAAGTGAGGAGGTGTTCTTTGCCACCCCTGGTTTCAATGAGCTCATCGTTAATTTTGGGAGGGTCGGCAAAATCGCGGGCTTTTATTTCCCGACAACGAATACACCGACATGGTGTCCCCTCTTCGATAAGCTCTTTTTCTACGGCTTGCCGCATATTGGTAGTGTGGGTACCGGCCGCGACCCATTTCTTGCTAATGTCCCGTACCAACCGATCAATCCGGACCCAAGATGGGGTGATTTTGACGATATCTTTGAGGACATCTTTGAGGAGCTTGTCGCTATATGGAACATACTCCCCCTTTTCCCATTCCCGAAACAGTTCAGTTTGGGGGATCACCTGTGCCGGGTAGACTTTGAGGAAGTCCGGCCGAAAGCCAGGGTCTTCATACATGAGGCGCGCCATCTCGACGTCTTTTTGTGGAGTGCTGCCGGGAAGATTGGGCATGAAATGATAGCAAATCTTAAAGCCTGCGTTTTTGAGGAGTTGTGTTGCGTCTCTAACCGCCTCTAAGGTATGTCCTCTTTTGATCCGTGCAAGAATTTGTTCATCGAAGGCTTGCACCCCTAGCTGGACTTTGGTGACCCCTAGTTCCCGTAACAGTTTTACTTCGTTTTTGTCGACCCAATCTGGTCTAGTCTCAACACTAATCCCGACAATCCGACGGGCGGCTTTTTCGTTTGCGACCTGGGCGGCTTGCAAGTCAGCACTCTTTTTACCGTTGACGGTGTCGATCATGGAATGGAAGAATTCCCGCTTGTAGATCTCGGGGTAATTACTAAAAGTACCGCCAATAACGATGAGCTCGATTTTGTCTATAAGGTGGCCGGTGACTCTTAACTGTTTGAGGCGAGAATCAATCTGCAGAGCAGGGTCAAAATTGAATTTCTTGGCACGGGCGGCCGCCGGCTCGTCTGAAAGATAGCTTTTGGGCATGCCTAACTCTAGAGGGCAAAAAGTACAGAGGCCGGGGCAAACGTAGGGCTTTGTCATGACGGCGAGGGGGGTAACACCGGACTGAGACCGGACTGCGCGCGTTTGAAGCAGGCTGGCTAAGCTTGGGTTGGCGGAAAGCAAGTTTTTGGCTAGCAGTTCTTTGTAGGCGGTCAACAGCTCGGAATCTTTGGGGATATAGCCGATATGCTTAGCCCAGTCTTTTTTGAGATTGTATAGATTGGCCCTAGTTATTTTGCTATGATCACGCAAAAAGAGCGTAAGGCACGATTGTATGTTTGATGAATTAGCCATAATGAAAGAAGTCCAGTCGATGTACGACCAAGTTGGGACATATTTTAGCAAAACCAGAAAGAAACAGTATGGGCAAAAGTCATATAACTGGCCGATTGTCCAGAAATACCTCGATACTTTGCAGGCAGGTGAGACTGTGCTTGACGTTGGGTGTGGAGATGGACGACTGGTGTCCGGCCTCCCCCAAGGCGTGATTTATCTAGGCTTTGACTTTAGCCGGGTCCTACTAGAGTCAGCTAGGATGACTTATCCGGAACGGCAATTTTTGTATGGCGACGTTTGCGACAAGAGCGTATGGGCGAGGTTGCAACAATACGACGCGGTGTTCTCGATCGCTCTACTCCATCACCTCCCAACAAGAAAACGGCAGTTAGAGCTTGTCAGGGAAATGAATCAGCGCGTTAAGACGGGGGGACTTCTCTTTTTGACAACCTGGAATCTATGGCATGAACAAATGGCGCAAAAAGGGATAGAGCGGGAGAATCTTAAGGCCGGGGAGGTGATCGAGATGAAGTTTGACCAAACACCGGGGAGATACGTGGTCGCGATTGA
Source organism: Microgenomates group bacterium GW2011_GWF2_47_9 (assembly GCA_001003385.1). Taxonomy (GTDB): domain Bacteria; phylum Patescibacteriota; class Microgenomatia; order UBA1400; family UBA12108; genus LCPA01. The sequence goes on from LCPA01000005.1 coordinate 9,166, forward strand.
CCTGCCGTACCTGACCGGCTTACTCTCCGAGGCCGGATGGGAGGTTCTCAAGTTGGGCTATGACGAGCAAAATCTTGTGGCTATTGCTAGAGGTTAAAGAAATCTATTAGGGCTTGGCGTTCCCAAAGTCCTGTATATTCTTGGTAGTTGTCTAGTTCGTCCAGGGAGATTTTGCCGACATAGAGGCGAAGTTTGTCTTCTGAGCTAAGCTTGGTTATTTTGAGCTCGTTAGCAAAATACATGGCAGGCTTCATGATATCTCCTGGTTCACTTGTATTGACAAAGCCAAACTTGTGCCGACTTGCTCTTTTCCAGGCAAGATCCTGACTCATCCCTGACTCAACCATAATATTGTAGATGTCCCGTAACGACCCTTTGACTCCGACGGAGGTGCCTAGATATTCGATAGCGTGTTGGACCTTGCCGTTGTCAACGACTCCTTTTACGTTGTCTTGGGCGTAACTGGCTAGGCCTTCTTCGGTTGGGAGATAACTTTTTGATCTTTTAATATTGTTGTATTTGCCGTTGAGGTAACGCATGATATGGGTGAGGTCGTGTCTCACTCCACCTTCCATCGAGAACATTTCGTAGTGGATTTTACTACTGACTACTACTTTGTTCTGGTGGTGGTTTGGGCGGGCGTTGAAGCCACTTTCATCTACAATCTCGACTGAGTAGGGGATTTTAAATAATTCGAAAGCTGAGGCGAGGTGACGGGCAAATTCAACGGAAGAACCAGAGTGGACGAGATCGTGACGAGTTTTTATGATTTGCCTAGCCTCGCTCGTGGTTGTGTCATTGATCTCTGTTTCAAAGAGAAGGGAGGCGACAGAGGTGATCGCGCCTTGATCTTGTGCGAGCACCAAGTTGATTAGCTTTTGTTTGAGTGGGTTGGCGGAATAGTACGCCACTTTTCGATCTTGCCAGACATAGCGAAAGTGGGGATGGTATTTATTGGACGCAAAAAACTTTTCGCGCTCTAGTTCTAGGTTGGTAGGGGTGGTGAGAGATAAGAAATCTGCTTTCATAGATAACCTCTGAGCCGAAGGTGGGTTTCGAACCCACTACCTGCGGTTTACGATACCGCTGCTCTACCAATTGAGCTACTTCGGCAGATTAGAGCTAACTTGCCAGCTGTATTATCGCTCAATTTGCAAAGAAAAAATAGTCGAGTATACTTTTTGTATGGCAAGATCCAGATTAAAAAGGATAAAGAGTAAGCGCGCGGGTACGCAGGCGATAGTCTATATAGTATTGTCGGGGCTCATACTTGTTGCGATGGTGACATGGGGGATCCCGGCGGCGGCAAGGCTGGCTGGCCTTATGATTACCTCTGACAACGGCGTGGGGGGCGTAGCCGAACTTTCCCCTACCCCACCTATTCTTTCTGACGTACCAGAGGCGACTAATAGCGCCCATGTGGATGTGTCGGGTTTTGCCCAGCCGGGGGTCGAGGTAGCGCTCGTAGTAAATGGGAGTGAACATAAGAAGATCTTGACCGATGACGCTGGCGTATTTCACTTTGACGCAATCCCTGTACAGGAGGGAGAAAACACGGTACATGCGTATGCAATTTCTAGCCGTGGCAAGGAAAGCGATTTATCGAAAGCCTACACGATTTTGGTCGATAACGAAGCCCCAGAGATAGAACTGGATAGCCCAAAGGACGCAGATGTATACCGCGGGGAGTCGCAAAGGATCGCTAACTTTGTGGGTAAAGTAACCGAGGAGGGCACCAAGGTGTATATCGGGGACAGAGTAGTGATCGTGCAAACCGACGGTACGTTTAGTTTGCCCTACCAAATGATCGAGGGAGACCAGGAGGTAAAAGTACGAGTGGTTGATAGCGCAGGGAACGAGAACGAGGTAATAATCAAGATTCGCTGGGAGCCGTAGCTGATAGAACCAAAACGTAGAGGAGAGTAAAGGGGTAGAAAAGGACATTGTTAAAACAACTTGAGACGAGGAAAAATATCCAGACGTTTTTGTGAGGAGAGGTGTTGTAGAGGCGATATACAAGATATAGAAAACTGCTGAGTCCAAAAACCCCAGAAGTTGCAAAAAGATAGATATAACTGTTGTTGGCGGATTGGGCATGATTGGGGATAGTGGAAGGCGCGATTTCAGCCAAGTTGTTCATGCCTACGCCGAATAAGGGATGAGACATGCCAGTCTTTAGAACGGCAAGGTCGTGAGTAAGCCGCGAGCTAACTGAGTAAGTGCGTAGGAGATTGTTCCCTTCACCGAACCGTTTGGGGAGGAATAATATGAGCACAGAAATAATGGAGATGATCCCAAAAGCCAGGATCTTATTCTTGATCGTCAAGAGAATCGTAATAACCAGCGAGAGCCAGACTGAACGCGCGTAAGTGAAAAGGATGGGGATAAGAAGGAGCGCGGATAGTGAAGTTTTGTAAAGGTTTTGCAGGGCGAAAAAACCGAGAGTTAGAAAGACCCCTGAAAAGGTGGGATCGTAGTGTGGCATGGTGAGGCGGTTCAAGTGATCGTCCCAACCCAGATATTGGGCCCAGCGCATATCGGGAATGAGGAAATACTGGGTCAGACCGATTAGTGCTCCTATTAACACGGGAAGAGCTAGGTAGAACGGGGCGATAATCCTCTTCTTGGCGTAAAGGAGAAAATAAAAGAGTAGGTAGGTCACAAGGCGAAGAGAGTAGAGAGCGTTTAATCCGACTACACTTGGGGGGATGCGAGTGAGCGAGATAACAAGTCCCGCTAGTAAGATGAGTGATAAAACAGCAAACACCTGGAAATCTTTATTGATAATGATACGAGGGAGGTTGCGGAGGTTAAAAACAATAAATATAACTATGAGTAGGTCATGGGAATAAAACGTGAGGGCCCCGACCTCTATCCGGAGAAGCTGAGCAAACCCGAGCGTAAGTAAGATCGCGATAACCAACCACTTATTTAGCGCCCTTTCGGCAAGAGATATAGTTTTGTCCATGTCAGAAAAGAGTGGAGACTCATCATAATCGCCATGACAGCGCCGGGCATACCATCCAAAAATCCGGCGAGCAGTAGGTAGTTTTTGATAAATTTGGCGGGCGGGAAAAATAGAATATGGAAAAGACTACTTTTGATTTTGCGACTATGGCGATACTCAGCTTCGAGGGAAGAATAACGATTGATTTTGTCGAGGAAGACAGCGAGGGAGGGGTGCGGGTAGTGGATAAGAGGATGATGGAGGGTACCTATCCTACCTTTGACTTGCCACACTTCGTGAATAGGACGAGAAAAAGTGCCGGCGGTACGTTTTGCAAGCCGGATAATCTTGAGCGCGCCGTTTTCTCCGTGATAGAGAGTTCTCCCCAAAAAAGTGTCGAGCCTTTTCAAATAGTAGCTGGTATAGATTGTCGAGGTTATTTTGTGCGCTATCTCTTTAGCTAATTCGGGAGGGACTGTTTCGTCGGCATCAACAAAGAGGACCCACTCCCCTCTGGACTTTTTAATTCCTTCGTTGCGGGCCGCGGCGTAGTCTGAGATTGATGGCTTTTCGATGACCACTACTTCGTCGGCAAAGGCGCACGACTTTATCGCCCGAGCGGCATTTTTCCTTGATGCTGTGACTATGATTGCTGAGAGCATGGTTTTCATGATTTTTTCCCTAGCAAGTTTTGCAGGCTTATTTTAAGGATTACTAATGGGTAGAACACAAGCCCGAATAAAAAGGCGGTGGGATAGACGGTGCGCCCGAAATGTTTGAGCGCGAAGAGGAAGTGCGACTTCCATTGGTAGAGTGTGCGGGGGAGAGCGCGAGAGCTAGAGGAGATGGCGTGAGTGGCTGTAACCTGAGGATTAATGTGAATGGTATAGCCCGCTTTTTTTGCCCGGAGGCAAAAATCTAGGTCTTCGTAGTAGAGGAAAAATCGTTCGTCAAAGCATCCAATTCTTTCAAAAAGTTCTCGTGCGATCAACATGGCGGCCCCAGCAACATGGTCTACTGTCAAAACTGTCTTGGGTTTTTGCTCAAAATTGCGGTGCTTTACCATCCCAGTCCAGGGAGAGAATTTACCCCCCCAGTCGAAAAGACCGTGAGAATGGGCGAGAACTGGGGAGACGATGCCGGCGGTGTTTTTGAGAGCGAATGTTTGAGATAGAATCTCGAGCGAGCCAGATTCGATCGAGAGGTCGTTGTTCATGAGAAGAACTGCTCCCACCGACTTATTTTCTAACGCAAGCTTGATCCCCTGATTGACACCACGAGCAAAGCCGACGTTTTTACTGTTATTGATGAGTTTGGTATCTTGGATAATTTTGGCTAGTTCTCCTAAATCGTCTTTGGTGTTGTTCACTAGGATGAGGGAGTGGGGGCCGATCTTTTTCTTTAGCTCATCAAGGCATTTTCGTGTTGTTGTAAGGGATCCATAATGGAGGATGACAATCGCGATCTGCATAACCATATTGTACCCTACAGATAAAACGAGGAAAGCCTTTTGGCGATCTTCGTAGAATCATACTGCGATTCGGCGTAGGCTCTGGCGGAAGATCCTAGTTTTGCGCGAAGGGCATGATCGTTTATGAGTCGAGTTAGAAGACGGAGTAGCTCGTCGGTGTCAGCACTTCGGTAGAGTAGCCCGTTGCCACCCAATACTTCTTTAATCGCGCCTGAGTCGGAGGCTATTACAGGTAAGCCACTTGCCATTGCCTCGACAAGAACCATCCCGTACTGCTCCTCCCAAGTAGGACTGGTGTGGGAGGGTAGGACAAAGATATCGGCCGATTGATAAGCAGAGGTAATTTCGCTGTATGATAGCGTCCGGATTTTGAGATTGGGGAGATTTGGATGGATGTTGCCTTGACCAACCAAAGTGAGAGTGAGTTCGGGGAGAGCTAGCGCCTGCCATGCCTTAACAAGATCCCCTACCCCCTTTTCCTCTACCAGGCGACCTACGAAGAGAATATTTTTGACCTGATGCCTGGGCCTATGTGGTGGAAACCGATCGAGCTTGACGCCGTATGGAACAACGACAATTTTGGAGGGGTCTACCCCCTCTTCGATTAGGGCCTTTTGGGCGAGTTTGGTGGGGGTGTGAAACAGGTCAACGTACTCGTATGCCTGTTTTTTCCAGGACTTTAGTCTTCTAAATTTTTCGTTATTGTGGGGGATGGTCTCCCAGCATGTGCAAATAAGTTTTTTTAATTTGCCCTCTCTTTTTAGAACTACCGCTTGGTGAGTGTAGGGAGTGTAGGTTTCGGCGGTGTGAAAGATGGGCTGATCGGCAATACTCGCGAGTTCGTCTAGACCAAGCAACCATTGATCGCCTCCGATAAGGCGATTGAGTAGTTGTTTTTTGAAAGGGAAACTGGGGAGGTCGCTAGGTGAGCGAAGGCGGATTGTGGGGAGTGAGATGGGGGTGAGGGGGGAGAGGCTAGAGACAACCTTGAGGTCTATTGTCTCCTTTAGCGGGGTGTAGTTTTGGAGCTCAAATTCGTTTGCATGTGATGCGCGGATGATATATGTGGTCATTTGACCTGCCTGATTATTTGAAGGATTTTTTCTTCTAGAGTGAATATAGGCTGAATAATAAAGTTTGTAATAAATCCGAAATGTTTGAGATAATATTTCTTTCTTGAGTCGTACCATGCATTATGCATAATCTTGTATTTGTTTTTACTGCTTGCTCCGCCTTCATGCCGGATTGTTGAATGTGGGCAGTATACAACTCTCATATTTTTCTCATTTGCTCTTTTCCCTAGGTCGACGTCTTCGAGATACATGAAAAATCGCTCGTCAAATCCTCCCAGTTTGTCGAACGAGTCTCTTTTCACTAGTAAGTATGCACCTCCCACAGCATCAACTAATTTATCCTCTCTAGCGTTATATATGTCTGGAGTATCTTTATAATAGAATCTATTATGACCATAATTAATATTCAAGAGTTTACCTAGATTGCTAAATTCTAACAAGCCTATTAGAAGGTTTGGTGATCGTACTACAGTATCGTGTTTTCCTTTTGAGTATTTTGTTACCTTTCCGCCGATTATGTCCGCATCCATCGATACTGCGTGGGAATAGAGGGCCCCTAATTGTCCGGCTTCAAATTCTGTATCAGGGTTAATAAATAGTATATAGTCGGAATCTAATATCTTAGCACCCTGATTACAACTTTTAGCGAAACCATCGTTTGTTTGGTTAATTATCATTTTGATTATATGTCTGCTATGGTTTCGCATAAAGGCTTCTACTTTATTTTTAGTTGCTAGTTTGTCTGGGGATGAATTCTCTATAATGATTGTTTGAGCAACTATATTCACTTCCCGATAAATCGATTCCAGTAATTGTGTTATTCTCTTGGATGAATTGTAAGTAACAGTCACTATGCCGATTTTGTTCTTCATGTGTTGACTTTGTTTTAAATAATATAGTTTAATATCTATGTGTGGTATTTGAAGAATTTAGTGTGGAATAAATGCATTATTCTCTGCTTGTCAATTTTAGTTGTTTTAAAGTTTTTCTTACCACCACCCATACTGAAGGCCTCTCTGAATGTTGAAACCTTTGATAATGGTATACGCTCATTATACCTTTGGAAAAACATTCGTGGTGATGGGATTCAATATGCCAACGAGTCTGGTCGTGATATTGCTATTTTCTCAAGTGAAAGTTATACCACCTTTCCATATTTAAGGACATACGATTTTGGACCTCCTATTATTTCTAGGCTTTCGATTTGGGCAAGTTTCTCGTCAAACACAACTAATCAGGGTGCGGGTATTATTGTCGGGGATGTAATCCCTGAACCGGGAGAGTATGTTAATTTCGATAACTTATTATTTTTCGTTTGGCCTAAGGGAGATGGAACCTTCCATTTGTTTACAAAGTTATGTTCTGTATATGATCCTGATTGTGATGAGAGGCTTCAGCTAATCAATGGTGTATTTGAAATACAATCTAATGCATGGCATAACATTATTTTTAAATATGACGGGGGTCGATATTACGTTTATCTTGATGAGATTTTAAAGTTTGAAACTGTAGCAACAGATCGAATAATCTCTGGTATATCACTTGGGCAGCCCGAACTGGTAGAAACCCCCGCAATCTGGCCAGGATTTAAAGTTGACACGATAGTTGTTGAAAGCCAGGAATTTTCATACCTTTCACAACTTGATACGCGGTGGGCGGGGGAAGAGTACGACCACGCAAGTGAGTGGGCGGGCACAGAGACTGGCATAGATCGGTGGGGGTGTGCTCTCACTTCTGCCGCCATGATTCTTAAGAACTATGATATTAAAAATGCCACGGATGGGGCGAGCGTTGATCCTTCCCTATTAAACTCTTGGCTAAAACAACAAGACGATGGCTATGTTCGCGAGGGACTCATTAATTGGCTGTCCATAACTCGATTTGCAAAAGCTTCCAAACTGGCAGGACAGTCAATGAAAAATTTGGAGTTTGTGAGAGCAAGGTATGACCCCGCGACTGTTTCAAATAATCTCTCCCTTGGATATGCCAATATCCTAGGCGAACTTGGCCATTTTATAGTCGCCCATACGGATAACGGCGAAGCGTATGATGTTGCCGACCCAAGGGATGTGTCTCGAACAACTGCTGAAAAAACGGAAAACTTCCTGACTGCAAATGTTTTTATTCCTTCTGATAGCGATTTATCAAATTGGCTTATTGCGCTTGAGCCCGGGACTTCGGCGAGTTTATTTGACAGTAACAATAACCCGCAAACCCTGGATTGGCAGTCCGAATATATTACCGATACCATCTCAGGCACAAGCTCGGCCCCTATCCAAACCGCCTATCTCCCTAAATTGTCGCCAGGCAAGTATCGGATTGTAGTTAAGGCTGATTATGAAGGGTCGGTCATGGATTTGTACCTCTATGGAATAGTAGGCGACTACACAAAAGAAAGGATTGTCCTCCCCATGGGTGAGTCAAGCTATGAGATAAATTATGACCCGAGTGATATGACCAATACAAGTGTGAGACTCATGGATACGGAGCCCCCGATTGTCGAGATCACCTCGCCAACTGTTAGTTTGTTGAAGGGAGAAGTTACAATTGCCGGGAGTCTAACAGACGCCAATCCGCATCATTATTGGCTAGTTATAGCCGACCATACCGGCAAGGTTGTGGCAGGCCCTGGGGTAGTCTACAGTACTGCAAGTTTTGTAAATCAGCCTCTCTTCAGTTTAAAAACTAATAATTTTCCAGATGGAAAGTACACGATAAAATTTGAGGCCAGGGACGCATACGAAAACAAAAGTGATTTGTCGGTGGAGTGGATGGACATAACTGTCGATAACACAGCACCTGCTCAAGTAAGGGGGGTAAGAATCCTAGACCATACTGGCAAGGATTTGGGATGTGGTGGAGCTGTAAATAACCGCAGTATCAAGGTCGATTGGGAGGACAGCTTAGAGCCTGACTTTGATTACTACTGGTATGACATTAAGGATATTACAAACTTTAAAAAACTCACTAAATCTGAAAATAGTGGTGACATCCGCGATCTGGATGGAATGTATATGTATCGAGTAAAGGCTGTCGACAAAACTGGAAATGTAGGGGTGGCGAGCCCGTGGTGCGAGGTAACTTTGGATAGGGTCATACCTGGTGCGCCGGGGAACCCTTTTACTCTACCAAACCCTACCAATCTACTTACCCAGCATTGGAACTATACAGAGTCATCCGATCAGGTAGGAATTGGCGGATATTATGAGCGAATATATGACGTTCTCGAATCTAACTACCTAACAGATTGGTTTTGGTTGGGGAAAACACTTTCTGCTGTAACAAATCTACAGGAGGGTGAGTGGCAGTTAGATGTAATGAGCGAGGATATGGCCGGGAACCGAAGTGAAGTAAGTAGATCATCTACCCTCGTTGTAGATGTGACGCCACCCACCCTTACCAACAAGACCGAATTTAGTGGTTGGTACACAGCTCCGGTTACTTCAAAGTTTTACTTTGCTGATCCAAATTTATCCTTAGATTATGAAGTCCCTAGTTGTGAAACGGTTGGGGAAGGAAAAGCACGCACCTGCACTACTTTGGCGCTGGTGTGTGATACTGCCGGGAATTGCTACTCAGATCCTCTTGTTTCATCGCCGGCGGACATAGACCTCTCGAATCCGGTTGTCGCCCTAGATGTTTGGGGAAGTACTTTGAGAGGGACTGCGAGCGATAACCTATCAGGAGTCGAGAAGGTCATCATTAAGCTTAGTAAACCAGGAGAAAGCGAGGTTACTGTGACTGCGCTTGGCGCAGAGAATTGGGAATATACGATCGAGGATTATGTCGTAGGCTCTTATACTGCCAAGATTATCGCATACGACTGGGCCGGGAACGCAAGTCAAGAAATTACCAAGGTGTATGACATTAATGCTACTGATAGCTCGGCTAGCTCCCCAGTCGATGCGCCCCCTACTACCCCACTCCCAGAGGAAAGTGTCCTTGGAACAAGTGATGTTGTTGAAATCCGAGAAGAACTAGATGTGCCAGAGGCAGTAGAACCGGGAGAAATTTTAGGAAGTACTAGTGAACAGTCCGATGAAGCGATGCCGACGGATCAGGATCAAAGTGGGTTATACAAGATAGTAATAATGGTAGCTTTGGGATCGGCGATATTTTTGTTGATATTTTTCCTAATGAAAAAGCGTTAACCGGCTCCGCCTCCGCCACCTCCTCCTCCACCCCCACCTCCCCCAGATGATCCTCCGGATGAGCCTGCCCCAGCGGCGCCGTACCCCGAACTAATGCTGTGGCTAAGGCTCCCTAGGACAGAGGAGACCTCGGCAATTGAATGAGACAGGTCGTCTGTGCCGATTACGGTTGTACCCGCCCAATGCTCTGCGGCATAGGTGGCGTTTGATTCATCAAACTTGACGGGAAGAGAGGCCAATGCCTTGCCAGAAACTCCAAGAAGGGTGCCGTAAACCAAATATTTTTCCCAGATGATTACCGAATCGATCATGGCAGACTTTGTGACGGAGTAATCGGTGAGATGTTTTTTGAAAGCCTTCCAACGGGCCACTTCCATAAGTCCTTTCGCCGTCCTTTTTTCGCCATGATGAAAGGTGATAGCTAATACCGAAAAAGTCACGATGGAGATCGAAGCGGTAGCGAACATAAGTGAATTGAGGTAGTCTTGCCAGGGCGAAAGCATGGAGGCTCGCCCCATCAACACCCTTACTACAAAGAGTACTACCCATGTGAGAACCGGGACAAGAAATGGTTTGTGATTCGTATATAGCCGGTGAGATTCTTGGTCAAAATATCCTTCTGCCAGATTTTCCTTGAGCGCCTTTTCTTCAAAAGTTTTTTGAAATTCTTGGATATAGGTAGGATGGGATTTAAAAAATTGTTTGATCCGTTCAAAGGTAATAACCTCTTTCTCAGATCCCTGAAGAGAGATAGTCTTCGCCCCAACGGAGCGAGTAAGGAGGTAGTCTAGGTGGGATTGGATCGAGGAAAGTTCTAGACCAGGCTCATGCGGGTTTAGAACGAGAAAGTAACGGTATTTTTTGATAAGGAAACCCTGTTTCTCATCACTCCTGCCAATACTAAAGCGTTTTTCTTTGACCAAAGAAAGCAGAGTGGCAACGAAAGACTTGGGACTAAGACTTTTGGTACCATTCATTAGCTGTTCTACTTGGGCTGGATCAATATCACTTGGTGGTTCCCACAGAGTCCCCGATAAATTGACCTTTGGCTCGCGAGAATCTTTACCGTGTTTGAAAAAGAGCACAATCTGGGAGAGTGTGAAAACAATGTTAACTAGGATGGTTGCGACAACGACAGCTAAAAGCAAAATTAGAACTAGCGATGAGGAACGGTTTTCTCTAATGGTCCTGGCGATAAATTCATTTTCTTGATCCAAGATGTCTTGCCGAGTAAGTGTTCCCACAGCTCCACCTGTAAAAGTTCCTGAGGGGAGCAAGATGCGCGCCTCGAAGAATTTGCCAGGGACAACACTCGGGGCGTTGTAGTGTACTAGGCTAGAGGAGACAATTGTGACCCGGCCTTCGGCCCCGTGCGCCCAAGCCTGTATTGCCTGACCATCAATCCCATCTGGCAGATGAAAGTTGACAAGGACTTGGAGCTCCGGAATGTCCCACTCTGACCCTACCATTTGCCAATATACCTCGTCGATGTCCTGCCCACGAGTTGCCGCATTTGTGACTGTGTAGGAGAGAAGAAAGGTTTTTTTCGTATTTTGAGCGCGATAAAACCATTTAATGTACGGCCCGTCGTTTTCATTTTTGACATAATAGAATCCGGGCGGACGAGTAGAATCGGCTGGCTCCTGCTTGTTTTCCCCTAGCTCTAGGTAGCAGTTTTTTGTATTGTCAGCAAGTTCACATACTTTTATGTTCTCGATATTATAGGGATCCTTGCGGCCGGTTACGTTCGGATTGGCATTTTGGGAGCGAATTTTCTGAAAGGCAAAGGTGTAGTCACCATCAAAGTCGTAGGTACGAATTTCTTCAACTTGCATAGAGCCGTCGGGGCGTAGAAAGGCGTCAATTGTGACATTATCGATTGAGTAGGACTTGGCTATTGCCAGAGGGGCGTAAAAAAGCGGGAGAGAGACTACGAGAAAGAGGACTACTATGCGCGCTAGCTTTAACACATAACCATTATAGTTAAATCTAACTCACTTGAGAATATGGGAAAGAGTGAGGCGGGTCATGTAATCGAGGTGGACGTGAGAGCTCAATCTTCTAAAATAGTTTCTTGCTTGAGTCACATGGCCGTGCAGGAAAAGATCTTTGATGTTTTTGAGCGTGTCGAGGGTCTTTTGCCGTGTTACGCGGGCTTGATCCGCCTTGGTTAGGTGGAAGGCTTGCCGGTAA
>LCPA01000006.1 GCA_001003385.1 Microgenomates group bacterium GW2011_GWF2_47_9
TGTCAAAAAATTAGCTGTTTACAAACGTAAAGCTACCCTCTCAGTCAAAGAATTAGCCCTCTCCAAAAAATTCTACCTCACTTCAGTCATGACTTCTCTCACCAAAGCCATCTACCTTAGTTTAGATGTCATGCTTGCCAAACATTTCCTAAGTCCGGTTTTGGCTGGCGCCTATAGCTATCTCTCACTCGCTGGCAAAATGGTGTTTTTGCTAAGCTCCATCTTTAGTCAATTCCTAATCCCCTATGCCAGTCGGGACTTGGGATCAGGCAAAAGTCCAAAGACCTCCTTTAGAAAACTGTTTCTCATGATCTCTCTCGTCAACGCGGGAGCATTCTTAGTCTTCGGTCTGTTTGGTTTTGTCACCGCTCCGCTTTTATGGGGCAGTCAAGCCGAGCTTATCGTCCGCTACCTCCCGGCCTACACCCTCGCCATGGCCCTCTTTAGTACCTCATCCAGCTTGATTACCTTTGAGCAAGTCCGCGGTCGTCACCTGTTCCCAGTCTTTGGTTTCATCCTCGCTCTCCTCATGGGGGTCGGGATGTATCTTGAACACCACTCGATTGGCGAGATCGTCCTAGTCGTCTCAATTACTAGTGTAATCTCGCTAGTTGGTATCCTTTTGCTCACCAAATTTTATAGTTTTGCCGTCGACCTTTTCCACGCCTTCATCGATTTTATTGGTCTTTTCCGCCGCATCCCGCGCACCCCGCCTCTTCCAAACGGCAAGCTCAGAATTCTCATTTTTAATTGGCGCGACCTCAGGCACAAATGGGCAGGTGGCGCAGAAGTGTATTTGCACGAACTGGCTCGACGCTTTGTCGAAGACGGGAACGAAGTTACGATCTTCTCCGGCAACGACGGCAAAAGCGCTCGTTTTGAGACCTACGAAGGTGTCAAACTTGTTCGCCGTGGCGGCTTTTATCTAGTCTATTTTTGGGCCTTTGTTTACTACTTTTTCCGTTTGCGGGGCCGCTATGACGTCGTTCTCGATAGTGAAAACGGCCTCCCTTTCTTTACCCCACTTTATGTCAAAGAGCCTGTTTTTCTTTTGATTCATCATGTACATCAGGAAGTCTTCCGCAAAAGTCTCCCGCCACCCTTTTCCTGGCTTGCGAGTCTGCTCGAACGCCGGGTGATGCCATTCGTATACCGTCGCACACAAGTGATTACAGTCAGTCCATCAAGCAAAGCCGATATCTTGCTTCACAAATTAACGCGGGTCACTCCCCACATTGTCTATAACGGAGTAGATCTTAAAAAATGTGTTCCAGGCAAAAAAGCCCTGCGTCCCACCGTGCTTTACCTGGGTCGCCTGACTGCTGTCAAAAGCGTGCAGGTTCTGCTTCACGCAACCTTAGAAGTCCTTGCTCATATCCCTCGAGTCCAAGTTTTGATAGCCGGTGACGGGCCAGCCCGCAAATCGCTTGTTCGCTTGACGAAAAATCTTCACCTTGAAAAAGTTGTACAGTTTGTGGGCCACGTTGACGAAAAAGAAAAAATCAAACTCTTGTCCTCTGCCTGGGTTTTTGTCAACCCGAGTTTGATCGAAGGGTGGGGGATCACCACAATCGAAGCCAATGCCTGCGGTACCCCTGTCATTGCCTCAAACGTAGCTGGGCTAAGAGACGCAGTCAAAAATCCTCATTCCGGATTATTAGTTCCCTACGGTCAACCCAAAGAATTTGGGGCAAGCATCACTCTCCTCTTAAAGAATCACAAAATGCGCGCGCAAATGTCTAAGTACAGCCTCGCCTGGGCTAAAAAGTTTGATTGGGATCAAAGTGCCCAAAAAGCGATCAATATCCTCCGGGCAGGCTTACCTAGAAAGTACAAGTGGATCAAATCCAGTCGTAGTCCCGGCTATCCCAATCTCCTACTTGGCCAAGCCAAGTATAAGGGTAATCGTATTTTCGTCAAAAGCTGGCTCAAGCCACCAAAGTCGGCGCTAAACGAGGTACGTGCCTACCGCCTTCTTAGCTCATCCCTAAAAGGTCGTGTCAAACTACCCAAACTCCTCTTTGTCGATCGCTCCAAAAGCAGGCTTGATATCGGCCTTGAATACGTAGAAGGGAAAACTCTTGGCAATTTTCCCCTGGCCCAACAGCTCTCAGTCTATCGCGAGGTGATTAGCGCCCTTTCCTCCCTGCCAGCTATGGGAACAGGCATATTTGCCAGGCCCGCCCTATATCTAATTTTATCGTTTCCCTACCTAGTTTTTAAAGCTCTGCTAGTCGGACAGGTTGACTGGCGGATAATCATGCAAACAAGCCGATTATTCCTTGGTAACGCCCACACCCTCTTGTTTACAAAAACCCGCTTTGTTCACCGTGATCTCGGGCTCGACAATATTATGGTCACAAATAACTGCATCTATCTCTTGGATTTTCAGTATGCCGCCAAAAGCCTCCCCGAATACGAACTGGCAGGTATTTGGCGTAGCTTGAGTCGTGACGGGCGACTTTCCTCTTCGTTCCTACAAGAGGTAAAGAATGAGTATTGCGTGAACAAGCTATCACTCACTAGGTTTAAGCTCATGTCAATCTATTACGCGGTTCTCGGTCTTACTGATAGTCGCCATACCGAAGGGCGGCTCAATGACTTTCAAGATGTTATCTGGCAGGCTAATCACATATGAAAAAAATAACAGTTACAATCGGTATTCCCGCCTACAACGAAGAAAAAAATATCGCCAAGCTATTGGCTAGCATCTACGCTCAAAAAGAGACGACTTGGGTATTACAAAAAGTTATCGTCTACTCGGACGGGAGTAGTGATCGTACGGCAAAAATCGTGTCCCGTGACAAGCGCGTGACTTTGATTACAAGCTTGCGTAGACGTGGGGTTTCGTTTGCCCAAAATAAAATCATTAAATCCGCCAACTCAGACATCCTCGTTCTCCTAGACGCCGACGTTCTGCCAGCTGGCAACCTGTTTGTGACTCGCCTCATCGCCCCGTTCCACACCGATCCCTTACTTGGGATGACTTCTGCGCGGCCAGTCCCCTTGGGTGCTACTTCATTTTTCTCTCAGGTTATCAACTGGAGTCACGAGGTGAAGACTCACTTGTATGAGGCTCACCCTCACTCAATTTATCTGGTTCATGGTCGCGCGCGCGCCCTGAGTCACGGTTTTTATACCAAACTCCGTTTCCCTGGGCTTATCGCTGAGGATGCTTATTCCTATCTAGCATGTAGTCAACTTGGTTTTGGTATTCAGTACATGGCTACAGCCCGGGTCATTTTTCGCTCGCCTACAAACCTCCGCGACCACCTTATGCAAAGCTCACGGTATTTTGACGGTCGCCTAGAGCTTGCCCAATTTTTTCCGCAATTGCTTATCACAAGATCCTACAAACTATCACTCGCGCTTGTGACGACTGCCTGGCTAAAGGCTTTATTTCAAAAACCAGGTCTGACCGTATCGTATCTTGCAGTTCTTGCCTACTCTCGTCTTGTTAATCTAGCTCACCCCCTACCACAACAAAAAACTTGGGAACCCAGTACTAGCTCAAAAAGTTTATGAAAAAAATAGCTCATCTCAACGTCATCACCAAATACTTCTATCCCGTCACGGCCGGGATCGAAACCAATATCCTTGAGACCTATAGCAAGCTCGTTAACCTTGGCTGGTCCGTCACGGTTCACACCACAGAGAAAAGCTTCAACGAGAAAAAATTGTTAGAGAAAACAGCTACTGTAAGAGGGATCAAAATTATTCGTTACTCACCTTTTGCCTTTGCCTTTAATCTGCCACTATCCCGCCACACCGGTCTATTATGTTTACACAACTTTAATATCTTCCCCCACTCGCTATTTCTATTACGCGCGTTTATTAAAGGTAGGTTTCACGGTAAATCTAACGGGATCTTTCTCACCCCACACGGCGGATACAATCCTGAATGGCCGACCTTTTCGCCTCCTGCCCGCCTCCTAAAGCAGATTTATCACCTGACGCTCGGTAAATTCCTGGTGAATCACACAGTCGACGCAGTCCGCGCAATCTCCCTCTGGGAGAAGAAAGAGCTTGAGGTAAGTGGGATCAATAAATCCAAAATTGTCCTTATCCAAAATGGTCTTGATCCAGTCGCCAAACTCGATCATCGCTCTTTGGCCTCTTACAAAGTCAAAAAGATCGTCGCAGGGTTAGGCTCCTATATTATCGCGATCGGCCGGATCTCACCGGTCAAAAACTACGAGACGGTGCTAAAGGCACTTGCCCAAACCAAAGACCTCAATCTCGCACTCGTTGGGCCAACCGAAAATTCGGCCTACTACCAATCGCTTGTGGAGCTCACTAATAAGCTAGGGATTAAGAGTCGTGTAGTATTCTTGGGAGTAGTGAGGGGAAGTGACAAGTATTATCTTCTCGAACATTCACTCGCGCTCGTACACTTGGCCCGCTGGGAAAGTTTTTGTAACGTAGTTTACGAAGCGATGAGTCTCGGCAAGCTATGCATTACTGCCGACAATACTGCTCTAAGGTCACTCATCCATAACGGCAGAACAGGGCTCAGAGTCAGGACTTTTGATTCCGCGGGACTCGCTAAACACCTGCGCAATCTAGGCCGAAAAGAATCTCTCAAAGTTCAAGATAAAATTCATCAAAATCTATTAAGCCAAAAATATCAAAGTTGGGACCAAACCGCATACCTTATGCACCAAGTTTACGGAAAAATCATTAATAAATATGTCTAAAATTATGAAAAATATTCTCTTTTTTGTTATTCTAAGCGCTCTTTTTGCTGGGATCATCCTCATCTCGACCAAGTCACGTCTCGGTTCACCCGAGATCGGGGAGCTAAATACCCTAGTTTGGACTGAAAATGGTCCCCTCGAATTGAGTCCTGAGCGGGCTCGTTTTGCCCTCCTGTATTCGCTAGTCGAGGACAAGTCCTTCCAGCTTAGTAACGAAGTAGCCCGCTTGGCGACACCAGATTTGGGTTACAAGGATGGTCACTATGTTTCTCTCTTTGCCCCAGGCACCTCACTCGCGATGGTTCCAGGGTATCTCGTAGGCAAACAGTTTGGTGCCTCCCACTTGGGTGCCTCCCTAACTATTGGTATTTTTGCCTTTCTAAACGCCTGGCTCATTATCCATATCGTGGCAAGTCTCTCCGCTCGCCCTGTCGCTGGGGTCATCTCCGCTTTGATCTTCCTGGTTGGGACTCCCGCCTTCACTTATGCCGGCGTAATCTATCAGCACCACCTCTCAACCTTTTTCTTGCTCTTTGTTATCGCCCTCGCCCTAGGAAAGAAAAAAATATGGAAGATTGCTCTTAGTTATTTTCTCTTTGGCACCTCGATCATTATCGATTACCCGAACGCCTTCCTTATATTGCCCGTGATTCTTTACTCTACCTACAGATTCATCTCAAAAAGTCATAAAAATAACCTCACCGAAATTTCCTTCCCCTCGGTCCTCGTCGCCTCCATGTTTACCATTCTTATTCCTCTCCTCATCTACCTAGCCCTAAACCACTTGAGTTACGGCAATGCCTTTCAGCTTAGCAATACGGTAACTCATATTCAGGCTCTAGATGAGGATGGTCGGCCTTCAGCCGGAAGAGGAGCCGACGAAAGAGCTAGTAGTGACATCGAAAATCTTGGTGCTCGTAAGCGCAATGCCCTTAACTTCTTCAAGGCCAGGCATTTGGTAACTGGGCTATATGCCTTTAGTGTTAGCCCGGATCGTGGCCTTCTAGTCTTTAGTCCCGTTATTGTCCTTGGGTTTTTGGGCTTTGGGATACTTTTGCGTAAAAATGCTCATTTTGCCCAAACCCTGCTTGCTGTCGTTGTTCTCAATATTTTGCTATACGCTATGCGTAGCGATCCATGGGGAGGATGGGCCTTTGGGCCACGCTACCTCATTCCCTCGATGTCGGTTCTTGCCCTAGCTCTCGGCGTTCTTATCGCCAAATACAACCGCCATCTTTTATTACTCAGTTTTGTGTTATTGACAGGAGGCTACTCGGTTATAGTCAACGCGTCAGGAGCTATTAGCACTACCGCCAACCCTCCCCAGATCGAAGTCTTGAGTTTAGAGGCGCTCTCCGGTCGACAAGAACGCTATAGCTATGATCGGAATATTGAATATTTGAAAACCGGCAAATCCAAGTCTTTTATCTACAAAAATTATTTTTCCGCTCTCTCGCCTTGGCAATATTATTTATCAGTAGTGAGCACGTTGTCAGCGATTCTCCTTATTCTTATAATTCTTAACTTTAGGAAAAAATCATGAAAATTTTTCTCCCCGAACCAGGCGAAATTGCCCAAATCGCGCAAGACTTATTACGAGAATCTGGTCATCAACTTGTTTATGAGGTTAGCGAGGGACAATCTCATAGTATCGAAGTCATTTTCATAAGAACATACACCGTCCTTAGCGCAAAATATTTGGCCCAGTTTCCTAATCTCGAGGTCATTATCCGTGCCGGTACCGGACTCGACAATATCGATCTTGCCTACTGCCAAACTCGGGGAATCAAGGTGATCTCCTCTCCCGGCGCAAACGCCGTTTCAGTAGCGGAACATGCCTTAACAAGTATTCTTATCTTGCTTAAGAATTATTTGAAAGAGACGGACAGAGTTAAGCTGGGCGCTTGGAGAGATCGCACGCTTATGGGCTCTGAATTGTCGGGTAAAACTGTTGGCCTCATAGGCTGTGGGGCCGTCGGAAAAAAACTTGCGAACTTCTTGCTCGCATTTTCTGTTCGGCTCCTTGGCTACGACAAATATCTAGACTTTAACACTCTTGATCTACCTATTATCAAGAGTTCGCTTCAGGAAGTTTTGTCTCAATCTGATGTAATCTCGATTCAAATCCCCCTCACCACAGAAACGAATAACCTAATCGATACTCCCGAGCTTGCCCTTGTTAAGCCAGCGAGCTACCTAGTCAACGTCTCGCGCGGGGAAGTAGTAAACGAAAGCGCGCTAATTCATGCTTTGGGCAACCAAAAGTTAAAAGGCGCGGCACTTGATGTCGTTTTAAACGAGCCTACTCCCAATCCCAAACTTTTAGCATTGCCGAACGTCATCATTACTCCCCACATTGCGGGTTTTACCGACTCGGCCGACTTGGCAATTTCCGTGGTAGCGGCCCAAAACTTTATTAACTATCTGAAAGAAAAATGATTATCAAGTTTAAACTGCACCATTCTCCAATCACCGCCTGGTTAATACGCCACGCCTTTGTCTTGACGGGCATTGCTCTAAGCCTGATCTCGCTCTATTTTTTCGTCCATTACCTAGATAATGGTTTAGCGCTCCGCTACAACGATGCTAGGAGTCACCTCGATATCGGCAGAAGAGTGGTCGAAGGTCTAAAGCCAGGCCTCGCTCAGCTTGGTTCTGTATGGCTACCCTTGAATCACATGCTAATGGTGCCTTTAATCTGGCACGATTGGGCCTGGCATTCTGGTTTTGCGGGCGCATTCTGGAATATGCTTTCCTTCGTTGGTACTGGTCTCGTAATCTATCGTTTTCTCGAGAATCTAAAGGTTGGGATCCTCGGCAGGCTTGTCGCAGTCGCGATCTTTGTTTTCAATGTCAATATCCTCTACCTCCAATCGACTGCCATGACCGAGATTATCCTCCTTTTCACCATGACAACCGCGAGCTATTATTTACTCAAATGGCATATCTCTGGCCTTGTCCTTGATTTAGTCAAAAGTGCCTTCTGGGTTATGCTCGCAACTCTCGTCAGGTACGATGGCTGGTTCTTATTGGGTATTGCCACTCTCTTGGTAATGAAAAACGTTCTTAGGCATGGCCTAAAGAAAGTTGAGGGAGTAACCTTGCTCTTTCTTACTCTAGCTGGCGTCGGGGTTGTCGCTTGGTTTGCTTGGAATCAATTGATTTTTAAAGACGCGCTCTATTTTATTCTCGGTCCCTTCTCCGCCCACTCGCAACAACTAATCATGGAACAAGCAGGGGCTTTGCCTACCAAACATAATCTGCTTTTGTCTACCAAAGTGTATCTCTACGCACTTCTCTATAATAGTTATACCTATCCTGCCCTAATTTCAGCTATAGGATTGTTTGTTCTCCTACGCGACAAAGTATTAGCGCCAACGGTCCGCACCAGTACCACGATTCTTCTCTCTCCTTTGTTATTCAACATTCTTTCTCTATATCTAGGATTTTCGGTGATCTATGTTCAAGGGATTTCGGGGGACACCTGGTTTAACATTCGCTATGGCGTGATGCTTGCGCCCTCGATCGCGATCTTTGTGGGCTACCTAATTGATCGCGCTCGTCGATTTCGCCTCCTTCTCATTGGCTCTCTCATCTTTGTCCTATTTTTCGCCTTCACTAATCAGGATGCAGTCAGTATTGACGACGCCATGGTTGGTAGTTCTCAGAAAAATGTCTCCGAAGTCTCTGACTATCTGCAGGAACATGCCAAAGATAAGCCTGGCTATATCTTGATCTCGGCGGCCAGTCACGATGCCATCATCTTCTCAAGCGGTCTCCCCATGAGTCGCTTTATCCACGAAGGCACCGGCAAATATTGGCAAAGTGCCCTTGCTTTCCCAGATAGGTGGGCCAGGTGGATCGTCATGCGCACCTACAGCGTTGAAGATCTTGTCTGGGCCGACGTGAGTACAACAAAAGGGTTTGCCATGTACCACAAAGTGAGGAGTTTCCCGTTTGCCGACATCTACGAACTAGACGAGAGTTTATTGAAAAATTTAAACACAACCCCAACCATTTTAAACAACAAGTAGGATAAAATTATGCCAATGCGCTTTGTCCTCATCAGTTTTTTTACGTTTTGTTTATTGGGTCTTACCGGCTATTTGTTTTGGCCGCCAGTTCCGCCCGAGACCCCGTATATCCCCCGCGATCTTTGGAGTATCCGCTCAGTCGATACCATGAAATATTCGCGTGACTTGGCACGGGAAAAACAATCAAGCGCCAGCTTTCAAGAAGTAATCGAGACCCAAACTGCCAAGATTGCCGCAACCGGCGCCACCCATATCGCGCTAGCCACTCCCTACGACGAAGAATTTGTATCCTACCTAAATCGCTGGGTAGCCGAGGCCAGGAAAAATAACCTCAAAGTTTGGTTTAGAGGCAATTTGTCAGGTTGGGAAGGGTGGTTCCAATACCCTAGAGTTACTCGGCAAGAACACCTTCAAGGGGTCGTCGATTTTGTGACGCACAATCCCGATTTATTCAAAGATGGTGATATTTTTACGCCCTGTCCCGAATGTGAAAATGGTGGCCCCGGGGACCCACGAATGACTGGCGACATCGCTGGGTTTCGCGCATTTTTGATCGAGGAATATGAGACTCTTTCCGAGGTGTTTAAAGCTCATGGCGTCGATATATCACTAAGTTACTCAAGTATGAACTACGATGTTGCCCACCTCATTATGGATCCTCAAACGACTAGGGCACTCGGTGGCATTGTAGCCATCGACCACTACACCGCCGATCCCGCGAAGTTGGCCCGCGACGTTTCGATGATCGCAAGAGACTCCGGGGGAAAAGTATTTTTAGGGGAGTTTGGTGCGCCGATTCCCGACATTCATGGCGAGATGACCGCCGAGGCTCAGGCTGAATGGCTAAGAACAGCATTCGCCTTACTAGCAGAAGAAAAAGATCTTCTGGGACTTAATTATTGGGTCAATGAGGGTGGCTCTACTGCGTTATGGAAGGATGGCATTGCACGGCCTGGCGTAGAAGTTCTACATGAATTTTTTACTAAGAAAAAATAGTCCAATAACACACAATATAACATCTGGTATTGGGGTTGACATGCAAGACCCATAAGACTAAAATCAGGCTCACTATGAGACTCAAACTATTTTTCTCCTCTATCTTTATCCTTCTTTCAAGTTCTCCGATTCTTGCACTCGAAGAGCCTAGGTTCACATCCTGCGCCAATCCAAGCGGGCAGATCCAGGTATCTTGGCAAGAAGGGGTACACGGGATTGTGGGGCGTTCTCAAACATATCTAGGGGAAGATACTGTCTACCGACTGAGTGAAACTACCTTAACGCAATGTTTTTGCTCAGACGAAGGTGTTGGGATTCAAACCGATTGGTGGGAATTACCCTTGGAGGGGAACGAGCTCCCGAGCGAGGCCTCTGGCTGGATCTATGTCCCAGACGGAAGTGTCTGGGGCCTTGCTGAAACCAGCTACTTTGCTAGAAACACCGACTACACTTGTCTGCCAGAGAGTCAGCTCCAAAATCAAAGCGAAATCTTAGGTGAGTCAGGTCGAGGAGGGGAAGTACTTGGTTTGGCCGCAACCGGTGGCACACTTGATCTAATATTAATTTTTACCTTTGGTCTATGGCTAATACTGCTCGCCTTAAAAAGACTCGTCAAATAAACTATCTCCTATTGCTTTCAGGCATTTTATGTCTAATGTATGGTTTTGTCCTACTAATGAGGCGCCACACTCCGATTGAAGTTTCGCCAATCTCAGACTCTCCCCAACAACTTTTTCCCTCCACCATCTCGATTCCTTCTCTTGAGTTAATCCTCCCCGTCACCCATAGCGACTTAAGAGACGGTAAATGGGAAATTTCTGACTCGGCCGTATCCTATTTGAGCTCATCGCCGGTTCCAGGGACCAAAGGAAATAGCGTCCTCTATGGGCATAATTGGCCCAGCTTATTGGGCGAGCTAGATCGTATTAAGCCCGGTGATCGGATTACGGTAAGTGGAAACGGACAAGAGGTAAATTACCTAGTTTACTACGTGACGACAGTTTCCCCTTCCGACGTGTCAATCTATGACGATACTACTGATTACCGCCTCACGTTGTATACATGTAGTGGCTTTATGGATAGTAAAAGGCTGGTCGTTACCGCCTTAAAAGAGAATTAACCCCCTTGTTCTCTCTAGATTTTCGTGCCTATAATGAACCATGCTTGTTGACGTTGTCTCTCATGTGTTCCGCTGGTTTACCCCGCACAAAAATAATAATTTCCGGGCCAAAATCCTCCATAATTCTGGCCTAGTTGTCCTAATTGGGATTGTTCTTGGGGTAAATTTATTTGTCCGCCTCTTGGATAATACGTCTCTACACATCCTAGGCTTTACTTCCTCAGTAACAATCGATGAGGTGGTGTCGCTTACCAACGAAAAGAGAGTTTCAGCTGGCCTACAGCCATTGAGTTACAACTCGACCCTAGCAGATGCCGCCCGCCGCAAGGCCGCCAACATGCTAGCCGAGAATTACTGGGCTCACAACTCACCAAGCGGCATCAGTCCATGGCATTGGTTTCAGCAAGCAGGCTACAAATATACCCACGCCGGCGAAAATCTTGCCAAAGATTTTGCCTCCACCGATCGGATGGTAGAAGCCTGGATGAACTCGCCAACCCATCGGGAAAACATCGTTAGTGATAAATTTGATGAAATTGGCATCGCGGTCGTACCTGGTAACTTGCTTGGCGAGGATACCGTCCTTGTTGTGCAACTTTTTGGCTCAACTGGTGGCGGAGCCATTCCCGAGGTGGCCGAGGTAAAGGAAGTAAAAGAGAAGGGCGAGGGAGGGGCGGTAGAAACAGAGCCCGTCATCGCACAGGCCAAACCTCTAGAATCATCAACTCCCGCCCCCACCGTCTTACCAGAGGGGGATTACTCGCTTATTAAATACAATGAATTTGACGTAAAGAGGATAGCCAGCCTTGTTACTACAGCCCTTATGATCTTGGTCTTGATCGGGGACTTGGCTTTTGCTGAATCTCGCCGTCTATCCCGGCGAGTCGGCAAAAACTGGGCCCACATTATCTTTATCAATGTTATCCTTATCCTCACTACTATCGTTAACGCAGGGAGTATTATCTGATGCTTAGTGACATCGCCAAAAATAAAGTTGACTACAGCATCTTGGCGCTTATCTCCGGGTGTTTTGTTGTCTATTTTCTTGCCCAAAAACTCAATCCCAACAATCTGTTAATTGGAAGCGTAATCTACGCCTTTTCCTATCTGCTATGGGGTGTGTGGCACCACCTACGATCTAAAACCCTCTCTCTTAGGATTGTGTTAGAATATTTTCTTGTTTCGACCCTCGCGGTCATTATTGTTGCAACCCTTCTGCTCTAGGGTTAGGGAGGAAATTTTATGAAAGGTGTCATTCTTGCCGGAGGTAAAGGTAGTCGCTTGTATCCCTTAACTTATGCGACCAATAAGCACTTACTACCAATCTACGATCAGCCGATGATCTTTTATCCTATTCAAACCTTGGTCAAAGCCGGAATTACCGAGGTATTAATTGTTACAGGTGACATTCACGCGGGTCATTTCATAAACGTCATTAAGAATGGTAAAGAACTAGGTCTTACTCACGTCGAGTACGCATACCAAGAAGGTGGTTCGGCCGGGATTGCCGACGCTCTCAAATATGCCGAGGATTTTGCCGACGGAGAGTCCATTGCCGTTATCTTGGGTGACAACACAACCGATGCCGACATCGCTCCCGCCGTCAACAAATTCGAGCAAAATGGGGGAGGGGCAATGGTATTTCTCAAGAAGGTTATAGATCCAGAGCGGTTTGGCAATCCTATTTTTGACAAAAACAATCCTGAAAAAATTATCAAAATAGTCGAGAAGCCGTCGTCACCCACCTCAGAGTACGCCGTGACCGGGCTTTATTTTTATGACAATGATGTGTACGCGATCATTAGAGGTCTACGCCCCTCCGATCGAGGTGAGCTAGAGATTACCGACGTCAACAACGCCTACATCGAGCGGGGGAAATTATCCTGGTCAGAACTTGATGGATTTTGGTCTGACTCGGGTACTTTCCACTCTCTCTTTAGGAGCAGTCGGTTTTGGGCGCAGAAAAGGCTTGGGATCAAGTACAAAGAAATCGTGGCCGGTAACGCCATTCCAAAATCGAAAATAGCTTGACAATACCCGTAAATTATCCGAAGATGAGGGTATGAGTAGTGCACCACTCGCCGACCTTCTCCGCCCCGATTCGCTTGACGATTATATTGGTCAAGCCCATTTAGTTGGTGAGGGCGCCCCCATTCGTAAACTCCTCGCTTCAGGAAGCCTTCATTCGATGATTTTGTGGGGTCCGCCGGGGTGTGGCAAAACAACCCTTGCTAGAATTATCGCTCGTTCCCTTTCAGCCGAGTTTCACCACCTCTCAGCCGTTTCAGCAAAGAAAGAAGACATTCGGCAAATCATCTCTGCCAAGGATGGACAGAACACAATTGTCTTTTTGGATGAAATCCATCGCTTCAACAAAGCCCAGCAGGACTTTCTTCTGCCTTATGTAGAGAATGGTGAGCTCACCCTCATTGGCGCAACGACCGAAAATCCCAGCTTCGAAGTGATAGGGCCTTTACAATCTCGCTGTCACACCTACGTCCTCAAATCCTTGACTGAGGCAGAAATTGGCCAAGTTATCGACGCTGGACTTGCCAGGTTGGGGGCCAAACTAGACACAAAGGGGCGAGAATTCTTGCAAACATACGCAAGCGGTGACGCCAGAAAAGTCCTCAATATTCTCGAAACTGCTGAAACAATTTATGGCTCCAAACTAGTTTTTAAAAATCTCGTCGACACGCTACAATCCCCATACCTTCGTTATGACCAGGCTGGAGATGAACACTATGACACAATCTCTGCATTCATAAAAAGCATGCGAGCTTCCCAAGCGGACGCCGCCCTCTACTACCTTGCCCGGATGGTTGTCTCAGGCGAAGATCCCATTTTCATCGCCCGCCGAATGGTGATTTTTGCAAGCGAAGATATTGGGATCGCTGTCCCGACAGCCCTAGTTGTCGCCAACGCCGTTTTCCGGGCAGTTGAAACCATAGGCTACCCAGAATGCGGTCTCAATCTGGCTCACGGCGTTGTGTATCTTTGTAACTGCAAAAAAAGTAGGGCCGTCAACGACGCCTACATGGCCGCCCTAGAAGACGTCAAAAAATATGGCAATCTAGAGATTCCCCTCAAAATTAGGAACGCTCCCACCCGCCTTATGAAAGAACTAGATTACGGGAAAGGATATTCGAAGTACGATCCCGAAAGTTATTTACCTGCTAAACTAAAAGGAAAGAAATACTATTTTGACAATCGTTAACCAAGTATGAGAGAAAGAATCGTAAAACCAGTCAAGGCCTATCTCAAATCAGCCTCCATAAGCGTAGTCACCAAACGCTCTGGCCTGACTATGGAGACGATCTTACTCTTTGTGCTACCACTAGCGATACTCAGGTATTTCCCCCAAATCATCCACTTTCGCCATCTTGTCATGGCCTCCGGTCTTGCCTACGTGCTCTTGATCGCAAGAGCGCTCCATATGACAAGAGAAGAAATGGGTCTTACGACCCAGGGCTTTACTGCCGCCCTCCTCCCGCTTCTTATACCCACTTCTCTCGTTCTCATCTTCTCGGCATACATTGCCGCTCGTCACCCAGCCGAATTCATTTTTCCCGCCATGCTCGAAGAGTCACGTCACCTCAGTATGTCTACCGCGATTTTTCTCTATGTCACGCTCTCCGTGCCTTTGCAGGAAGTACTCTTCCGGGCGTTTTACATCCCACGTCTGGAGCAAATTACCGATAACCGACTCTTCCTGATTACTTTTTCGGCCTTGATTTTTATGCTTGTCCATATTCCGCTTGGCAATTTGCTGATGGTGCTGACGACTGGTTTAATGGGGATAATTTGGGCGGATAATTTTCTTCGATTTCGTTCCCTCCCCGCAATTATGGTTTCACACGCCCTCCTTGGATCCTTCCTCATCTACCTTCTTTACGCTATGTTTTAGTCTCTCCGGTTTGTGTTATACTTGAGCGCATTACTAGGAATCTATGGTCAAAAGGGAGTTTGATATGGCAACCGCTAAAAAAACTGTTAAAAAAGTATCCGTGAAAAAATCAGTCTCAAAGAAGAAGGCAATGCCCGCCGAAACACCAAGCATGGCTGTCGAAATGGTTTCGCCTCCCGCCAAAAAAATGTCCTTGAACCCCAAATTTTTAACAGCCGCCCTCATCATCCTTGGTATCGCCCTTCTCACATACAAATTTGGCCCCTGGCTTGTACCGGCAGTCGTCAATGGCAAGCCAGTTACTAGATTCGAAATGTGGGCCAGAATGGAGAAGTCATATGGTGCACAAACCCTGGATGACCTTGTCAATGAAAAGGTTCTAGACTATGCAATCGCAAGTAGTGGTGTGAAAGTAGATCCCGCCAAAGTCGAAGAACAAATGAAATCACTCGAATCCCAGTTTGAGAGTGTCGGAGGTCTTGACGAAGCACTAGTGCAAAGAGGCTTGACCCGGGCAGAGCTTGAAAAGCAGGTCTCGACTCAGTTAGGAGTAGAAGAAATTTTGAAGGACAAAGTTACCTCCACCGACGAAGAACTCCAAGCAGAGTTTGCCAAAAATGCCGACACCCTCTACAAAGACAAAAAATTTGAGGACGTCAAAGAGGAGGTTGCCCTTTCTCTCAAAGACGCCAAACTGCGAGATGCATTCCTCAAATGGTTTGCCGAGGTCAAAGAATCGGCAAAAGTAAAAAACTTTGAACTATAAAAGCTAGTGAGTCTATTATTCGCCACACTTTTGTTTGCAGTCCTCGTTGTCCTCATTTCTGCCCTCAGAAGACGCCTTGTCTACGAACTCCAAGGCACGAGTTTGCTTTCATTTGGTTCGGCCAAAGGAGGAACGTATATTTTTGCTCTCTTGACCTTCCCCGGGACTGTTCTACACGAACTTTCCCACTGGCTCATGGCTGAAATTTTGCAGGTAAGAACTGGCGAAATGCAGATCCTCCCAGACGCAGAGTCAATGGGCCAGGGTGAGGAAAAACTTGGGTTCGTGATGACTGGTCGCACCGATCCCATCCGTGGGTTTCTCATTGGATTTGCGCCTTTTATTACGGGGATTACGGCTCTTGTCATTCTCGGCTACTTATTAGATACCTTCTGGGGGTCAGCGCCCACATGGCAGATAGCTCTCATCATCTATGGCCTGATCGTGGTTGGCAACAGCATGATTGTCTCAAAAGCCGACAGTCGCAATTGGCCCTTTATGGCGATTATTACCGCCCTCATAGTCGGTGCTCTTATCCGCTCAAAGGTTGTTTTGCCAACCGGATTTTTACTCTCATTAACCCAGATTATGGTGAGGATCGACCAAGTCCTGGGGCTGACTATTTTGCTCAACCTTGCTATGATAGGGGGGTTCTACCTCTTGCGTAGATCTGTCGAGAAAATAACTAAGCAAAAAATAGTCAAGAAAGGCAGGATATGAAGTTAATGGTTGCCGGAGGAGCAGGCTTTATTGGCTCAAACTTTATCCATTACATGCTCGAGAAATACCAAGATTACAAGATAATTAATTTCGACAAACTAACATACGCGGGGAATCTAGATAATCTCAAAAGTATCGAAAACAATCCAGCCTACACTTTCGAACAGGGCGATATCACCGACCTTGCACGACTCAACGAAGTTATCAAAAAACACGGCGTCACCCACCTTATCAACTTTGCCGCCGAGACCCACGTCGACCGTTCTATTCATGGTGGTATCAAAGATTTTGTCATGACCAACTCACTTGGTGTACAAATGCTCCTTGACGCAGTTCGTGCCAACGAGATCGAGCGAATGGTCAATGTCTCGACAGACGAAGTCTACGGCGCTTTGGGTCTTGATGAAGACCGCAAATTTACCGAAAATACCCCGATTATGCCGAACATGCCCTACGCCGCCGCCAAGGCAGGGGGAGACCTGATGTGTAACGCCTACTGGGTTACCCACAAAACACCGGTTATTGTGACACACTGTTCCAACAATTACGGTCCCTATCAGTTCCCAGAGAAACTCATTCCATTCTTTATCTTCAAAGCTATGGCCGATGAACCGGTTCCCGTTTATGGGGACGGCTTGAACGTCAGGGACTGGATCCATGCTATCGATCATTCCTCAGCCCTAGACTTGCTTTTGCACCAAGGCAATAACGGGGAAGTATACAATATCGGGGTCGATAACGAGCGCAACAATTTGGAGATTACCAAAATGATTCTCTCGATTTTAGGTAAACCAGAATCATTACTCACCTACGTAAAAGACCGCCCTGGTCACGATCGTCGCTACGCCATAGATTCCACAAAAATTATGAACCTTGGTTGGCAAGCCAAGTATACCCGCGACAAATTTGCGAAAGGTCTTCAGGAAACAGTCGAGTGGTACCTAGAAAACAAGGATTGGGTCGAGAAAATTCGTAGCCGCATGAACGAAATCAATCAACATATTAAAGGATAATAAACTTAATGGACAAGCTTTATAAACTTTTCACTCTCAAGAATATCAAGGCCCCAAACTTCTTGATGACTCCACTAGAGTTGAAGGAATATATCAATTTTGAAGTCAAACGAGTGTATTTTATTAGCTCCCCGGTCGGGAACACCGGCTCCCATGCCCACCGCCAAGAAGAGGACGAGCTCTTTATCCAAGTTCAGGGGAAATGTACCATTACTGTTGACGATGGATCAGGCCTTTCTGAGATTGAGCTGGTTGGCCCCACATCGGCCATTTACGTCCCCCATCTTGTTTGGCACGGCTTCAAAGATTTGTCCGGGGACAGTATTATTATGGCCATCTCAAGTACCAACTACGATCCTTCAAGAAGCGATTACTGCGAAAATTATGAAGAGTTCCAACAATTAGTAGGGGGTCGTTCATGAGCGATGTTATTCTTGCTACAGGAGCAACAGGATTGGTTGGTTCGCGCTTTGTCGAACTGTTCGGGGATCAATACACAATCGCCAACATGGATCTTACGACCGGCGTTGACATCACAAAGCCCCAAACCCTTGCAGATTTTGCGAGTGACAAATCGGCGCACACCTTACTCCACTTGGCCGCCTTCACGGACACCGCCGCCGCCTTCAAAGAACAGGGGGATCGGTCTGGGATTTGCTACCGAGTGAATGTAGAAGGAACCCAAAACATTATCGATCTTTGCCGCGCCAAAAATCTTCATCTGATTCATGTCTCGACAGATTTTGTCTTTAACGGTGAAAAAAAAGATCCCTATACCGAGAATGATCCAGCATCCCCCATCGAATGGTATGGTGAAACCAAGGCCATGGCAGAAGATTTGGTAGCAAAAAGCGGGGTGAGCTACAGCATTGTCCGGATTGCATACCCCTACCGCGCCCTCTTTGACGCCAAGCCAGACTTGGTTAAGAAAATTCGGCTCGGTCTTTCTAACGGGACACTTTTTCCACAGTTTAAAGATACTACTATTACTCCGACTTTTATCGACGACATCGCCAAAGTCTTCGACTTTATGGTGAAGAACAAGCCCCAAGGGATTTTCCATGCGGTCGGGAGTACTTCGCTCTCGCCGTTCGAGTTGGCACAAAAAATTGCCGTTGTCTTTGGCTTTGACAAAGAACTAGTCAAAGAGGGGAGTCTTACGAGTTATCTTGCCACAAATCCCCGCCCGTTCGCCCGCCACTTATCTCTCTCAAATGCCAAAATTAGCGCCTTGTCTAAAATTACTATGAAGTCAATCGACGAGGGTTTGGCAGAGATCAAAAAACAAGGAGCCTAAATGGCCGCACGTCACAGGTTAATGTTAGCTCTTCTCTTAATTGCTCTAATTCTAGTTGTGCTCAAACTGGCTTTGACCTAACTTAAGTCAGGTCGTCGTTCTTTAGTGCGCCGAGTCGCTTCTTCTTTCCTCCATGCCTCGATCTTTGCGTGGTGTCCCGACAAGAGAATAGGGGGAATTTTCTTACCATCGTACTCTTCTGGTCGGGTGTACTGCGGGTACTCTAGCGTGGAAGTGGAGAAAGATTCTTCTACACTAGAAAAGTCGTCTCCAAGCGCCCCAGGCAGTAGCCGCACCACAGAGTCGATGATCACCCCGGCCGCCAGTTCTCCTCCAGATAATACATAGTCGCCAACAGATATTTCTCGGTCAACGTATTCTCGGATTCGCTCATCAAATCCCTCGTACCTGCCACATACCAAGATCATGCCCTTTGTTTTAGACAGCTCGCGTGCCACCACTTGGTTATATTTTTGGCCTTGCGGAGTCAGGAGAATTACACTTGAGTCTGGATTTAATTTGCTTACCTTTTCGATTGCCGGCACCACTACGTCGCACCGCAAAACCATTCCCGCACCTCCACCATATGGGTGTCCATCGACAGCCCCATATGCATCTACTGCCCAATCTCGCAAATCATGGGTTACGAGCTCAACTAGTTTTTGTTCTCTTGCACGCTTTAAAATACTCTCGGAGAAAAACCCTTCAACGTAGTCAGGGAATAGGGTAATGATATCAATTCTCATAGAGGGCTCCTAATATTTTGTAGAGCAGGGTTTGCTACTTTTGTGTATATCTGGGTAGTAGAAATACTCGAATGTCCCAGCAACTCTTGAATATACCTTATATTGACACCATTTTCGAGCAAGTGGGTGGCAAAACTATGGCGCAGGCTATGGAATGTCGCATTTTTATTGATTTGAGCTTTCTTAATAGCTGTCTCAAACACAGCCTGAGCAGTTCGCGTAGTTAATTTGCCACCTCGCGCACTCTCAAATAAATAGTCTTGTTTATCTTTCTCATCCATCTCAAACTCTATCTGCCGCACTAGCTTGGAGGGGACAATAGTTAGTCTATCCTTTTTACCTTTTCCTTGGCGAACCCACAATGTCAGCGCATATAGTTCAATGTCTTGTACTTTGAGGTTAACCACTTCGCTCACTCGTAGACCGGCGCCATATGCGAGTGCCAGCATTAACCGATGCTTCTTGTTCTTTTCAGCCGCAAGTATCCTTGCGATCTCCTCGCGTGAAAGCACGACCGGTATTTTCTTGTGTCGCTTGGCATAAGGGAATCGTCCACTCCAGCTCTTATTAAGCACTTTTATGGTGTAAAGCTTATATGCGCTATGGTATTGATTAAGTGTGTAAGATGATTTACCTTCCCTCGCTTTCTTGTCCAAGAACATCATTAAATCTGTCGTGCCAATTTCCTCTACACATCTTGAGTACGCCTCGATCGTTTTAGGGCTGTACCCGGCCACTCTCATATACCTTTGCAGGTCACTAATCCCCATGCTATGATTCTATCATCAATAACATTGAGATTTAATTGTTTATGTGAAAGCTTCTTCACATAAACAATAGTTAGACAAAATGCAAGAGTCCCCTCCGGGTTCGCCTGAAATTTTCTTTAGTTCATGAGCTTCGCATACGCGGGGGGAATTGTGGGATAAGCCTTCGGCTTATGCAATTTTGTCGTCTAACCTTGCGTATGCGAAATCCCGCAATAATATAAATGTGGCGGGACTACGCTCACTCACTACGTTTTCAGGCGACTCTTGCACTCTCTCGTCATGTCACGTAT
>LCPA01000007.1 GCA_001003385.1 Microgenomates group bacterium GW2011_GWF2_47_9
AACCAATCTTTTGTATGAGAATGAACGTCCTGATCCTGATTTTAGATAAAGCTCAAAATCTTTTGCCAATTTCTCTGTCTCAAACGCGGCATAAAAGGCGATTTTCCAGGGAATATAGGCTTTTGTTGCTTGGGTCATGCCCGAATTATGTTCTTTGAGACGTTTTTGTAAATCCGAAGTATAACCTACGTAAAAGGTGTGAGATTTTGAGCTTTTTAAGGTATATGTGTAATACATAGCTTAGCCAGTCCGTAGCCTTGGCGAAGGATGGCGGAGACGGTGAGATTCGAACTCACGCGAGCCTTGCGGCTCAAGGGATTAGCAATCCCTCGCAATGGGCCTCTATGCGACGTCTCCTATGCGGGAGGAAAGGGATTCGAACCCTTGGTGAGTTTCCCCACGGAGGTTTAGTAAACCTCTGCACTAGACCACTATGCGATCCTCCCAGATCTCAAAAATTATATCATCTAGAGAAAGTTATTATTACTTTTTGAGGGCTTTTAGGTGGTTGAGGAGGGATTCTAAAAGGAGACCAAGAAAAGCGTAGG
The DNA here is from genome assembly GCA_001003385.1 of Microgenomates group bacterium GW2011_GWF2_47_9. Classification (GTDB taxonomy): domain Bacteria; phylum Patescibacteriota; class Microgenomatia; order UBA1400; family UBA12108; genus LCPA01. The sequence goes on from LCPA01000007.1 coordinate 549, forward strand.
TTAAAAGAGCAAAGAGGGCGCTTGCCTCAAGGGTAAAACCACCGCCAAAATTGGTGGTAGGAAACATATTTTCAAAGGGAGCCAGGAGTGGGGAGGTAGTATTGTATAACCAGCTTACGAAAGGGGCGTTTGTCGAGGCGCCAAGAAGTTTGAGTAGAATGCGAAGTGATAGTAAAAATTCGATAAGACCAACGACAAAATCAGTCAGGACAGGAATGTATTTATAGAGCATATTACCTCCTTAACTTGGACTTATTTGAATAAAGTTTAGCACATTGTACAAGTCTAGCTGATAGAATGTCCTATATGCAGAGCGCGCGTTTGGGAGAGTATACGGTCTATTTTAACAATTCGGAGGAATATCACAGAATTAAGCGTGAGGTATGGGGGGCTAATTGTTACTACGTGGAGCTTGAGAAAGAGAGTCCAAAAATTATGGATGCGGGAGCACACATCGGAATTACTAGCTTGTATTTTAAGAAGCTTTGGCCCAAGGCAAAAATTTTAGCCTTGGAACCGCTATTGGCGAACTATCAACTACTCGAAAAGAATGTGTTTGTGAATCAGCTGGATATCGAGATCGAAAACGTGGCTTTGGCTCATCAGGAAGGGGCGGCAAGGTTTTATTATGACAAATCAGATTCAGCCTGGTATTCTACTGCCGGGTTTAATCCTGGGGCGTGGAATGGGGACCAGGAAAGTGAAGAAACGCAAGTGTTAACTAAACCTTTAAGCCATTATCTTGGGGAAGAGTGGGACCTAATAAAGATCGATATAGAAGGAGCGGAGGATAATGTAATCTTTGAAGCAAGAAAATATTTGACTAAGTGTCCGCAATATCTTATTGAGTTTCATCCCATTGAACACCACGGAATGGAGAGAATCATTGCTGTTTTTGAAGAACTTGGGTATATGGTTCAAGTGAGTAAAAACGGCAAGATAGTCCCATGGAGGAAGGCAAAGGGGATGTCTTTGATCCACGCTCAAAAATGATATTAGTTATTTGAAGGTTTTAATGAGCCAGTAGATGGCAAGAATGCTTAGGAGAAGGATGGTGAAGATAGCGTAGAGAGGGTTCGTGGAGTAGTTTTCCCAGTTTGAGAAAATGTCGATACCAGCATAGCCTAAAAGGGCGGTGAGACCATTTCTAATGATGTATCCAAAAAAGGTAGAGGAAAGAAAAACTTTTTGGTTGAGATGGAGAATCCCTCCAGCAATTGAGACGGCGGCAGAGGGGGCAATGGGGAGTGCTCGCATTGCAAAAGTTAGTGCCCAGGCATTGTGCTTCTTGAGTTTTTGATTTGTCTTATCAATATCTTCGATTTTGACGCCAAAGAATCTACCCCATTTCACGATTACAAAGCGGCCCATTAATCTCCCTAGCCAGTAGGTCATCCAGGCCGCGATTGTTTTACCAAGAGTTGCGAGGGTAATAAGGACAATCAAATACGGAATATTGCCGGTCGTGGCTGCAATGTAGGAGCCAACAACACCCAAGACTAGGGTAGCTGGGATGGGAGAGATGAGTTCTTCAAGAACCGAGCCGATAATAACAAAGAAGGGAAGAGGAAGGACGGTTTCGAGTGAGACTACCAGCGAGGTAAAAGTATTAAGGAGGCTGTTAAACATAGGTACACAGTATAAGGTATGATTGAGTTAGATAATATAGGGAGGGCATTATGAAGGAAATATTTCAGAGGTTAGCAGGAAAAGTTTCCAAGATGTTTGGGAGTCCATGGGCTTTTGCGGGAGCATTGGGGTTGATCCTAGGGTGGGCGTTGACGGGATCCATGTTTAATTATTCTGATACCTGGCAATTGTTTATCAACACATTTACAACAGTAATGACGTTTTTGACAGTCTTTTTAATTCAAAATACGCAAAACAGAGATACCAAGGCTATTCATATCAAATTGGATGAACTGTTAAGCGCGATCAAGGGAGCGAGAAACTCAATTGTGGGAGCTGAGGAGCTGACTGACAAGGAGCTTGACCAGTTACTTGAGGAGTATCGACTGATGCACGAAAAATATGTCCAGCTTATAAAGAGGCGGGTTGGAAGACCTAGCCAAAAGTAAAGGCATAGACCTCTACTCCACCTTCTGGAAATTTAATTTCGAGATAGTGATTACCCGGACTAGCTAGATTAATAAGATTGTAGAGTTTGTCTGTAGTAATCGTGAGTTCGGAGAGTTTTTCCTCATCCAGATAGATAATGACTTTGGGGGTGATGCCTGGTTTTGGGCGCATTACAAGATTTACTTCTTTGGCGTCGAAGCGATATACAAGAGAGCTTCCACTTTCAGCCTCGGCATGTTGGTAGGCGATAAGCCAATTTCCACGGAGACCAACGCCATTGGTCCCAAAGGTCGAGTCGGTTTGATATAACACTAGTTTGTCTTTGACTGGAGCGGGGGAGGAGACAAAGTTGGCAAGGCGCCAATAACCAAGGTAGGTCTCTGGCGAACGAGTACTATTCGTGTGCTCTGGTAGGTCGACCAGGTTTTTTTCTACCTCCGCACTATCCAAGAGAGATTGAATTGCCAATTCGGTTTCCTGATAATCTCCTTCGCCAAAATGGGTATAGCGAATAATGCCTTCTTTATCGATTAAGTATTTGGCTGGCCAATAGCGGTTGTTGTATGCTCGCCAGACAGTAAAATCGTTGTCTTGGACTACGGGATAAGGAACCCCAAAGTCTCGGATAGCCGCAGAGACGTTTTTTGGATCTTTTTCGAATTCAAACTCGGGAGAATGGACACCGATAATTACCAACCCCTGGTCTTTGTATTTAGCGTCCCAGGCTTTAAGGAAAGGGATGGTGCGGATACAGTTGACGCAAGAGTAGGTCCAAAAGTCGAGAAGGACAACTTTTCCTCTTTGCTCTTGTAAGGTGAGGGGAGGACTGTTGAGCCAGTTGAGCCCTGGGGTTATTTCTGGGGCAGACCCATGATTTTTGAGGTTCATTGTTTCTCCTTTGGTGTTTAGATTAATAAGATTTGTGCGCACTAGTTCGGTGTCTTCGAAATTAGTAAGGCCGGTGCCCCACTTTGGGAATTTGTCGAGGATATATGCTTGAAAACGTCGGTCAACTTGAAACAGTAATAGAAGGGAGGTGAAAATCATCAACAATCCAAATGATTGTTGAATGCGGGCGGAGTTTTTCTTAAGCCAAGCAAGGCGAGTAATAAAGATTGAACTACCTTGCATGATAAAAAAGAGCGGAATAGCAGTTCCTAGAGAGTAGGCAAGAGTGATAAAGATAGAGCCAAAAGAGAGACTGGAGCTAGCGGCGAGGGTGATAATCGATGCCAGAATTGGACCGACACAAGGAGTCCAGACAATCCCGAGGCTAACACCGATGAGTATTCCTCCTAAGAAGCCTGGGTGAGTGGGGGTGCGGATAGAGGCAAACTTGGCGGTTAGTCTTTCCCAGATGTTTTTTAGTGAGGGAAAGGTTGAAAAAAGGCCAAAGACAAAGAGGATGAGGATGGCCAAATTGCGAAGGAGGTTGGCACTTATACCGGTTGCTTTCACGAGGGCGCTAAGCCCCAAGGTGGCGAGAGTGAAACTCAAAACAAAACCAAGAACAATGCCAAGCGGACGACGCCTGTTATTGCCTGTTCCTCCAGCCAAGATAATCGGCAATAGGGGGAGGATGCAGGGAGAGAGGATGGTAACAATCCCGGCGAGAAAAGAAAAAACTAGCAAGATAAACATCTTAATTAAGATTGCTTAATATTTCGTTGAGTCCGCCACCATTCCAAGATTTAAGAGGATCACCATTTGAATCAAGGAGGACAAAAGTGTGCTGGTAGGTAATGTGGTATTTTTCGGCTAGAGCTTTCTCGTCAAGATCGGTGTCGGAGTCGTTGTAGTTGACGCGAACAACAAGAAGGTCTAAAGGGAGCGAAGCCTGAGCAAGTTCTTGATCTACCGGGCGACAGGTGGGACACCAGTTGGCATAAAAGAAAAGAATTTTTTTGGGACGACGATCAGAGCTTAGTAGATCTTTCGTGAAGGGAAGATAGTTGTCGGATGAGAGGGATAAGACGGATGAGGTGGGAGAGGTTTGAGGTGGTTGTGTGGTCCTAGTAAGCCAATAAGTTATAACTAGAAGTAGGGTTAGAAAAATCGAAATTAGAGGTAGAGTTAATGATTTAAACATAGACCTATTATGTATGAGTTAAGTTATTATGGCAAGAGGTTGAGATTATAGAAAAATGTATAATGAAGAAAATATTGAGGATCGAAAGGAGGTGGTGGCGAGGTCAATCAGATAAATTAACTGATAAGATTAGGAGGTAATGAATGAGATTTGAATTTGAGTTTGAGAAAGTAAGTCCCGAGGGAGATTTGAGAGAGAAAGTTATTGATAAACTGGCGAGCATTGCGAAGTATTTGGGGAACGTGGCCGAGGATTTTAGAGTTGGATTTTTGAGAATCAAAAAAAGACCAAGGTGGGGATACCGAGTAAGCTTGAGGATTAGGTTGCCGGGGAACAAGGAGGTGTTTGCTGAGGCAAGAGCGAAGGAGTTACTTGACGCCGTTGACCAAGTAAAAGATCAAATTGAAAGACAGCTCGTGAAATTTTTTGAAAAGCTTAAGGCCTTTTAGAAAAACAGTAAATAGACTATTATCAGGATATGGATACAAGAGAGCTTGTTGGGAGAGTATTATTTGAGGATGGGTATGGGGCATATCTAGAGATTAGAGAGTTGGCAGAATCAAGGAAGATTTACTTGGCTTCGACTCACAACCTATACTTGGCGCGGGGCGAGGGGAAAGTGGCGGCCGATTTTACGGTGCCGGCCGTCAATTTGAGAGGGATGACTTATCAGAGCGCGAAGACGATGCTTCAGGTAGCAAAGGAAGTCGCGGGTTTTTTCATATTTGAGATAGCAAAAAGTGAGATGGAGTATACGGAGCAGATGCCAATGGAATACGCGGCTGAGATATTGGGGGCGGCGATTGATGTTGGGTGGGAGGGGCCAATATTCTTGCAAGGAGACCATTTTCAATTTGCAAGCGAGGGTGATGTAGATAAGATGAAAAAGTTGGTTGACGAGGCGCTTATGGCCGGCTTTTATAACATTGATATTGATGGATCAACTTTGGTGGCACTTGATGAACCAAGCGTGATGGAACAGCAGAGAGTCAATATTTCTGTCACCGGACAAATGTTGAAATATCTTAGGGAGCGAGAGGGGGACCAGTTAGTGTCGGTTGGGGGAGAGATTGGGCATATCGGTGAGCGTAATTCTAGGGCAAGCGAGATGGAGGTTTTTTTGAGTGGGATCAAACAAGCGAACAGCGATAAGATGGCTTTTCTTTCCAAAGTAAGTGTACAAACGGGGACCCGTCATGGAGGGGTGGTGAATAAGGATGGGGAAACGCAAGAGATGGAGATCGATATGAAAGTTATTGATGAATGTGGGAAAGTAGCCCGGGAGATGGGAGTGGGGGGAGTGGTACAGCACGGAGCCTCGACCTTGACTGACACTCAGCTAAAACGGTTTGTAGAGCATGACACACTAGAGATACATTTGGCGACTGGTTGGCAAAATATGATTATGGATCATCCGAGTTTTCCACTTGAACTCAGGCGGGAGATGGAAGGTCGGATGGTCAAAGAATATGGGCACAAATATAATAGCCCAGAAGAATGTATTTATCGGGAGAGGAAACGAGCGTGGGGTAAATTCCAGCGGGAGGTTTGGCAGATTCCCGATCATACAGTAGACGAAATTATGAGGAGTTTGAAAGATAGAGCGCGGATGATTCTTGTTGAGCTAGGGATGCAGAATAAATACAAGCTACTTCGGGAGTATACAGAATGAAGTTGAGGTCGCTAGAGGAGCTTGCGCCAGCCGGTAAGCGGGTCGTCGTGAGAGTGGACTGGAATGTGACATTGGGGAAAGCCCTTGCTGTTGTCGACGACACGAGAATCAAACGAACACAGCGGACGATTGAGTGGCTACTAGAGAATGAAGCCAAGCAGGTTGTACTTGTAAGTCACCTAGGTAAGCCGGGAGGGAAAATCGTCCCATTATTGTCTTTGGCGCCGGTCGCTCAATATGCGGCCAAACTTTTGGCGAGGAGAATTGAGATATTCTCAGAACCTGAGGTGGTTCCACACGCTCAGCTTTCGATCTTGGAGAATGTTCGATTTTGGGAGGGTGAGGAGAGTAATGAACCCGAGTTTGCAAAGCGCCTTGCACAAATGGGAGAGGCGTATGTGAATGAGGCTTTTGGGGAGTGTCATAGGAGTTCGGCAAGTATTGTAGGTATACCAAAACTTCTGCCGGCATTTGCCGGATTTAATCTGGTAAGTGAGGTTGAGAACATCTTGGGGGCGATCACTAAGCCTGCTCGTCCCTTTGTGGTTGTGATGGGGGGGGCGAAAGTGGTGGACAAGCTAAAGTTGCTTGAAACTTTGTCGACAATTGCTGACGCGATTTTGCTGGGGGGGAAGCTAGCAAACGAGTTTGTTGAACGTAATATGCGGCTTTCGGGGTCTGCGAAGGTATTCGTACCCATTGAGGGAAGCGAGATCTTTGATATTGGAGAGCGAACGAGCGCAATATATGAAGCGGAGATAGCAAAAGCAAAGACTATAGTTTGGAACGGTCCGATGGGGAAAGTTGAATCAGTGGAGTATAGAGGGGGCACACACAGAATTTATGAGGCGATAATCCTAAATGAGGATGCCTTTGCGGTGGTTGGAGGGGGGGATACGCTGAGCGCGATCCGGGAAGAGCGGCATTTGGAGCGAATTGATTTTGTTTCAACGGGTGGAGGGGCGATGCTGTCTCTTATAGAGCGAGGAACGTTAACGGGGATTGAACAATTGAGGAAAGTGTAGAACTAGGAAGATGACGGGCAAGCAGGTACTAAGGGCAATTTTTTGGACACAAGCAGGAGTCAATTTTATCGGCGCTTTGGGACCGGAGTTATCGTTTGACGCGTTGTGGTACCACTTGCCGATTGCGCGCTTACTGGCTGAGCGAGGATGGTGGGGGGTAATACCAGGAGGACTTCTTTATACATCCGGTTTGCCGCGCCTAATGGAGTTTGTGAACGCCCTTTTGTTGTTTGTGGGACAGAGAGTGGGACTTGAATCTCCGGAAATGTTACCCAAATTACTTAGTTTTGGGATAGGGCTAGCGTGCGCCTCGATGATATTCAAAATCACAAGAAGATTTGCAAGTGAAACGTCGGCTTGGGGAGCGGTCGTTTTGTGGTATACGACCTTGGTGGTGGGATGGCAGACTATAGTTGTTTACGTAGATTTGGCGCGAACCCTAGCTACTCTTATCTCAGTTTGGTATTTCTTAGAAAAAGATTGGTTTAGGTCAGCCGTTTTCATTGGGTGCGCATATGCAATCAAGAATTTTGCGGGAGTGGACGCGGTGTTTATGTCTCTCGCCTGGTATTTTAGTTACGGCGACTGGAAGAGAGGAGTGAAGTTTTTTGTTGTTTTCGCGGGTCTGGCTGGGATATGGGGAATTGCCAATATTTTACAGAGCTATCCCTTTTTTTATCCTGTCGGATCGTATTATTCAATTAGTGAACACGTAGTGTGGAACTTTCCTAGAATATTAGGACCAATTTGGGAGACTTTAAATCCATCCATACGCGTCGGTCCGGTAACACCGATTATTTTATGGTTGTCTTGGAAAAATATTAGGCGAGTGGGGAAATTGAGACCTTTAATTGTGATGGTAGGAGCGCTTTTACTATCTTGGTATATCGTGCCTAGGTCATGGGATGGGAGGTATTTTTTGCCGACTCTCTCAATTATGGGAGTGCTCGCTATGAGTGGGTTAGACAAGCACCTGAACAAGAGCAAATATTCGCTCGTCATGGGACTTGTGATATTGCAGGGACTAGGGGGCGTGATATATCGGGGAGCGGCAAACACGAAATTTGTTCCGTACGTGTTGGGATTGGAGACGAAGGCTAATTTCTTAGCTAAAAAGCTGAATTTTGAATTTGGCGATTGGTATGATTCTGACGGATGGGTAAAAGAGAACTTGGCGGACAAGCAATATTTGGTAAGGGGAGTACATAATATTTACTACCTACCGGGCGTGTTGTGGGACCATGAAAGTTGGGCAGATAAGCAAAAATGTTATCCTTATGTTTTAATACAGGGGGAGTCGGGTGTAAGTGAGGGAGAGAGGTTGGTACACTCAATAGCAGAAACAAAGACAAGAATATATGAAACTAGTTGTTTTTGATGTAGAAACAAAAAAAGCCTTTGATGATGTGGGGGGATTTTTCCCGGCTAAGCTCGGGGTATCGGTTGCAGGAGTGTACTTTCGAGACGACGAAGAGACAAGGGAATTTTATAAGGCTTATCGGGAGGAAGAATTCCCGGAAATGTTTCGACTTTTCGAGCGGGCGGAGAGGATTGTTGGATTTAATAGTATTAACTTTGATATGCCGGCTTTGTCGCCTTATTATGTCGGGAACTTACTTGATATGCCAAATTTAGATATTATGGTGGAGATTGAGAAAGTGGTGGGACATAGGGTTAGCTTGGACGCTGTCGCAAAGGAGACTTTGGGTGAACAGAAGATTGGACACGGGCTTGACGCAATTACTTATTATAATGAAGGGGATTGGGAAAGTCTCGAGAAATATTGTCTACAGGATGTCAAAGTAACTAAGGAGCTGTATGACGTGGGGGTTAAGCAGGGCAAGCTGAGCTTTAAGGATAAATGGAACAGAGTGGTCTTGGTGAATGTTGATTTTGGAAATATACGTGAGGGGGAGGCAAAAGTTCAGACTACGTTGTTTTAGGATGACTTGAAATTTTCTAAACTTGGATTAGAATGGCGATAGTTGATAGTTTATGTAAAAGGGGGTGTGTATGAGTTCCTTCCGATTTAGAAAAAAGACAGACTATGGACTTATTATGGTTTCATTGCTCGCTCAACGGGGCAGGGATCAGGTAATGAGCGTGCGGGAAATGCAGGAGATGGGACTGCCAAGATCATTCTTGGTAAAAATTGCCAAATCACTAGTTGATGCGGGAATAGTGGGGGCAAAGGAAGGGAGAGGGGGAGGATATTACCTAAAAGGTAAGCCGGAGAGAGTGACTTTGAAGAAATTGGTTGAGGTGTTGGAGGGGAAAGTGGCTACTACGGCTTGTGTTGCCCACGGGATGAAGTGTCCCATGGCTGACAAGTGTCCCCATCGACTGGTCATGAAAAGGCTTAGTGATGAACTAGAGGGCGTGCTTGATAGGTACACGATAAGTGATCTATCCAAAGGGAAGTAATGATCGGCAAGGCTAGGTTTTTTGAGGTGAGCGGGCTTTCTGTTTTTGTTAGTGAACGGCAGGTTTTGGCTAATGTTTCGTTTTTTCTCAAGAGGGGTGAAGTGGTAGGTTTGATGGGTCCAAACGGTGGAGGAAAGTCGAGTTTGGCGATGACTATTATAGGTAATCCAGGATATAGAGTTCTAGACGGAGATAACCCATCGATTATATTAGATGGCAAGGAGTTAATAGACAAGAGAATAGACGAGAGAGTGCGGGCGGGGATATTTTTGGGCTGGCAAAGCCCGGTTGCCATACCTGGAGTGAGTGTTTTTGCAATGGCGAAAGCCGCATACAGAGCAAATCATGGAGAAGTTGAGACGACAATTTTAGAGTTTAAGAGAAAATTAGAGAAACTACTTGAACGGGTGGGACTTGAGAGCGCGGTTTTGGGGAAGGATTTGAACGATAGTTTCTCAGGGGGAGAGAAGAAGAGGTTGGAGCTTTTTATGATGCTGTTACTGAGGCCAAAGCTAGTTATTCTTGACGAAATCGATTCGGGACTGGATGTTGATGGGATGAGACTTGTGGGGGATATAGTCGGCGAGATGAGGGCAGAAGGCTCAAGCTTTATCTTGATCACTCATTACCGTCGATTATTAAAATATATTGTGCCTGATCGAGTAATTGTACTGAAGCAAGGTAGGGTTGTGGAGTCGGGGGGAGTCGAGATAATTGAGAAAATCGAAGAGAATGGTTACAAAGATATTAACTAAGCCATGACAAATGCCATTAACGCTTTTAGTAATACCGAAGGATATAGATATATTGCGGAAAAGGGTCTAACGGCTAAGTTGGTCGAAAATTTATCCAAGCAAAAGAGTGAGCCAGAGTGGATGTTGAGTACGAGATTGGCGGCACTTAAAGAGTACGAGAATAAACCGGTACCAATGTGGGGGGCCGATTTGTCGCAAATCGAATGGGAAAATATCCGTTATTACCTGAGGCCGGTAGATCGGCCTTATAAAAGTTGGGAAGAGGTGCCAGACGAAGTGCGCCGAGTGTTTGACGCCATCGGTGTACCAGAGGCAGAGAAGGAACATTTGGCGGGGGTGTCGGGACAGTATGATAGCGAGAAAATTTATGGTAGTCTGCGAAAAAGTTTGGGGCAAAAGGGGGTAGTGTTTTTGTCGATGGATGAGGGGTTAAAGGAGTATCCTCAGATAGTTAAAAAATATTTTGGAACCGTTGTTCCTATAGGCGACAATAAACTAGCGGCGTTAAATGCGGCCGTGTGGAGTGGGGGGTCGTTTGTATATGTACCAAAGGGAGTAAAGGTTGGTTTGCCGTTACAGGCGTATTTTCGGATTAACGCGGAAAACGCGGGACAGTTCGAGAGAACTTTGATTGTTGTTGAGGAGGGTGCGAGTGTACATTATGTTGAGGGGTGTTCGGCACCAAGTTATAACAGCGCATCCTTACATGCGGCGGTAGTAGAGGTAGTTGTGAAGGCTGGCGCCAGCTGTAGGTACACGACGATTCAAAATTGGTACAAGAATGTTTATAACTTGGTAACCAAACGAGCGGTGGTTGAGAGTGAGGGAAAAATGGAGTGGGTGGACTGCAATTTGGGGAGTAGGGTGACAATGAAATATCCTTCCTGCATTTTAAAATGAGAGGGGGCACATGGAGAGATGTTGTCCATTGCGGTTGCTTCGAGTGGACAGCATCAAGACGCAGGGGCGAAGATGTATCATTTGGCTCCCAGAACGACATCAAAAATTACGAGCAAGTCGATTAGTCGAGATGGTGGCAGGGCGAGCTATAGGGGGTTGGTGTCAATTTCGCCTAGAGCTAAGGAAGCGCGCAGTAGAGTGGTGTGTGACGCACTGATTATGGATGCTAAGAGTAGATCCGATACTTATCCTACCAACAGAGTGCTTAATAATGAGGTGATTTTGGAGCACGAGGCATATGTGAGCAAGATAGGGGTAGAGCAGTTGTATTACCTCATGAGTCGGGGGATGAGTGAGGCGGAGGCACAAACACTAATTGTGCGAGGATTTTTGGAGCCTGTTGTTGGAGAACTGCCGATGGAGTATGCGGTCGAGCTAAATCGATTGGTAAAACTAGAAATGGAGGGTAGTGTAGGATGAAAACCATTTCGAAAAAATACAACAAGCCGGGGAAGCATGAGATAACGATACCTTTTGATAAAGAGGGGCAGGAAAAAGCGTGGTTGGGGGTTGTTGACGCGCGAGCGGAAGGGGAGTACGAGCTTGAGATACTTGCTTGGCATACTGCACCTTCCACGGGTGGGCGGATCACGGTGAGGGGGGTGGTCGGAAAAGGTGCAAGCTTGACGGTTAGGGGGATGATTAAGATTGAAAAGCAGGCCCAGAAGATAGATGATTTTTTGGAGATAAGGATTCTTCTTCTTGATCCTTCAGCGCGGGCGACGGCTGAGCCAAAGCTCGAGATTGAGGCGGATGATGTGAGGGCGTCTCACGCGGCAAGCGTAGGGAAAATAGATGAGACACAAATATTGTACCTGGCTTCCCGTGGATTGAGCGAGAAGCAGGCAAGGGAAGAAATTGTGAAGGGGTTTTTGGGGGTATAATTTAGTTAATACTATACATTGGAGGTGAGTCGTGTTTGATCCCAAGCAAGTGAGAAAAGATTTCCCAATATTGGGAAGAGTGATACATGATAAACCTCTCGTATATCTTGATAGCGGAGCTACCAGCCAGAAGCCTAAGGTTGTTCTTGATGCAGAAAGAGAATATTACGAACAGCATAATGCAAACGTACATAGGGGTGCGCATACTTTGGGAGATGAGGCTACGCAGATGTATCAAGATGCGAGATCTGTGGTTGCACGGTTTATTGGTGGGCAAAGTCAAGAAGTTGTGTTTGTCCGCAATGCGACGGAAGCGCTTAACCTCGTGGCTTATGCATGGGGGCTCGATAGTTTAAGGGCTGGGGATGTTATCCTGACAACTGAGATGGAGCACCATGCGAATCTTGTTCCATGGCAGGAAGTGGCAAGAAGGACGGGGGCGAAGGTTGAGCTTGTTAAGGTTAGCGCCCAAGGTTTATTAGACCAAGAGGATTACAAAAGAAAACTAAAGCTGAAACCAAAATTGGTGGCGATAGTCCAAGTGTCTAATGCGCTTGGGACCATAAATCCAGTTTTTGAAATGACGAGAATGGCACACAAGGCAGGTGCGGTCGTAGTAGTTGATGGTGCTCAGGCAATTCCGCACATGAGCGTGAATGTGAATGATTTGGAGTGTGATTTTTATGTTTTTTCCGGGCACAAAATGCTTGGACCGATGGGGATTGGGGTTTTGTGGGGACGAGGCAATATTTTGGAGTCAATGTCGCCGTTTTTGACTGGGGGAGGGATGATAAATGAGGTTTATGCCGACCACTCTACGTGGGCGCAGGTGCCAGAGAAGTTTGAGGCTGGGACGCCAAATGTGGCTGGGGCGGTTGGTATTAAGGCGGCGATAGAGTACCTAGAGGGATTGGGGATGGATAATATCCGTAAGCACGACGAGGATATTGTGGGGTATGCACTTGCTAAGCTTGGGGAGGTAGAGCAGATTACACTACTTGGTGGCCGAGACGCGAGTAAGCGTAGCGGTTCGGTGAATTTTATCTATGAGGGAGTACACGCACACGATGTGGCGACGATCCTAGATAGTCTAGGGGTGGCTGTAAGAAGCGGGCACCATTGCACGATGGTTTTACATAATGCTTTGGGGATCACGGCGAGTATACGAGCAAGCTTTAACGTGTATACGATTCACGAAGATATCGAAAGGCTGGTTGTGGCACTAGGGAAAGTAAAACAAGTTTTTGGGAGATAATCATGGATATATACGCCGAAGAGGTGATGGATCATTATGAACAGCCGAGAAATCAGGGTGAGCTTGAAGGGAATGATGTAAGAACTGCACGCGATGCTAATGCGAGCTGTGGGGATATGATTCAGTTTTTTATAAAAACTAAGGCAGGGAGAGTAATAGACGTGAAGTGGAAGGGGATTGGGTGTGCAATTAGTGTGGCTGGCGCGAGTAAATTGTCAGAGTATCTTCAAGGACAGTCCTTGGGGGATTTGGCAAGAATGAGTGAGGCAGAACTAGTAAAAGCGATTGGTTTTCAGGTAAATCCTGGACGAATGAAATGTCTCACACTCCCTATTAGAGTGGTGCAGAAGATTTTGGAAAGTTGAGATTGGGGAGACGGTCGAGAGAGCGGGGATCGGTAAATTCGGCGCGGGCGAACTTGAAAGAGGCTGTAACTCCGATCATGGCGGCGTTGTCAGTAAACAACTTTTTCGAATAGGGGATATGAACATCAAGTGCACATTCTTTGGCTGTCTGGCGCGCGAGCTTACGTAGGGCGACGTTACTGACAACGCCACCTCCAAGAAGAATCATGTGAGGAGAGTGTAGTTCGATCGCCAGACGAAAGCGCTTCATGAGGTGGCGGAAGACTGCGTCTTGAAAGCTGGCGGCGAAATCTTGGATAAATTCTTTGGTTAAGGCGGGTTTTCCTTCCTCGTCGGCAGGCAGGTCACGTTCGAGGAAGTGGCGTGCGGCTGTTTTTAGCCCAGAAAAACTAAAGTTAAGATCTTTCCTATTAGTCATGGGCTCTGGAAGGCGGTAAATGGGTTTACCACTCTTTGCCATTTCCGCCAGGATAGGGCCGCCAGGATAGCCAAGGAGTAACATGCGGGCCACTTTGTCGTATGCTTCCCCCGCCGCGTCGTCTAGTGTTCCACCCAAGAGTTTGTATTCACCAATTCCTCGCATTAATACCAACTCGGTGTGACCGCCAGAAATGAGAAAGCCAAGAGCCGGATATACAGGATTCGTGAGACCGCGCGTACCTCTGCGGGTTTTGGCATATGGAGCTAGGAGGTGTCCTTCTAGGTGGTTGACGGCGATTATTGGGAGCTTGCGGCTTATTGCTAAGTTTTTACCAAAATCAATGCCTTGTTCGAGTGAGGGAGCAAGGCCAGGGCCAATCGTCACGGCGATGGCACTAAGATTGGGATTGCCGGCAGACTTTAGGGCGAGAGCGACGACTTTGGGAAGCCACTCTTTGTGTAGTCGTTTGGCGATGTCTGGGACTGTCCCTCCCCACTCTTCGTGATAGCGGGTTTGAGAGGAGACGATGTTACTTAACACACGAGTACCACGAGTTACAGCGGCACAGGTGTCGTCGAGGGAGGTTTCGATAGAGAGGATGGTAGGTTCTTTTGACATGTTTGCGTATTATACTAGACTGCTCGCTATGGTTCGGGGCACTTTGCGCAAAAAACCGGCCATTAATTTCTGCTATCATGAAATCATGACTGATTGCATCTTTTGTAAAATCGTGGCTGGGGAGATTCCGAGCTTCAAGATTTATGAGGATGAAGCGTATTTGGCGTTCCTCGATATTTCACAAGTTGTCGACGGACACACTCTACTTATACCCAAAGAGCATATTCGGTGGGTGTGGGATGTTTTGCCATTTGGGCAGTTTATGGAAGTTGCAAAAAAGATTGTGACTAGGATGAGAAAAGTGACGGGAAGTGAGTATGTTTATACACAGGCAATCGGGCATTTGGTCGAGCATGCTCATTTACAGCTTTTACCGGATACGGTTGGAGTGCATAATGAGGTCTTAGAAAAATGGAAAGAGGCACTTCAAACACGACATAAGTCACCCGAAGAAATGCAGAAGATTGCGGATAAATTTAAGCTAGATTAGGACCATTCTGGAGTTGAAAGCGCGTAGCTAATTATACGATTATTTTCGTCTTTTTCTTTGATATCGATCAAAATAATTGTAGTATTACTTTTGAGTGATTCTAGGAGAGATTTGGCCTTGCCTGCCCATTCGATAACAAGGATATTCCCAGGGACTAGCAATTTGGGGAGGTTCAGAGTTGACTCTAACTCCGCGGGATCAGACAGGCGCCATGTGTCGATGTGATAGAGCATGCCGGAATACTTGGGTGTGTTGTAGGGGTATTCTCGCATAAGGGTATAAGTGGGGGAGCTGACAGTCTCGTCGATTCCGATGGCAGAGGCAATTCCTTTGGCAAACTGTGTTTTGCCCACGCCGAGATCTCCTTGGAGGGCAATTATGAGCGGGAAGCGGCGAGTGAGGTTGAGGTGTTTAGCGATTAGATTAGTGGCAAATTTTTGGGTATCGCCTTCACCGCGCGAGACATAGGAAGGAGATGAGTTTGGTAGGATGAGCTCTCCCTGACGTAGGACAAGGGGGTTGTTGAGGGTTGTGTCGACAACTGTACTGGTTGGGCGTTCTTCTAGCTTCCCCGCGTCTAGGAAGAGGGAAACCAGGGATTGTTTGGCGAGAGTAGTGTATTTTTGCCAGTCTGCCAAAGAGTAGGGTTCTTTTTTGCCACTCGTATTAGCGCTTGTGGCGGTAATTGGTTTACCAAAGGCTTGGATTAGGGAGAGGGCGAAGGTGTGACCCGGGAATCTGACTCCTAGAGTACCATGGGACGATTCTAGGCGAGAATCGACTAGGTGAAGAGATTCGGAGATGACGGTGATGGGACCGGGGAGGAAGTTATCATATAGGTTTCTCGCAATGGGGTTTAAAGAGACGTACTTTCTAGCCATGGCCTCATCTGCGACCGCAATACTTACCTGACGGTGGCGATCGCCTTTGTAGGCTAAGAGTTTGGTGACAGCTGTAGGGTTGGTAGCGTCGACGGCGAGGCCGTAGCAGGTCTCGGTGGGGTAAATGACGAGGTTGCCTTGAGATAGTTTTTGGAGAGCAGGTTGGAGCATGTTTATTAGTTTCAAGTCTTGTACTTGCATAGGACATATTTTACCTTAATAGGGATGGGGATGGGATATAATCAAGAGAATGGAAATGATTAAACCAGAGAAATTTTTAGCCAAATTGAGTGATAGGTATTATGTAAATGATAGCCGAAGGTTTTTGTTAACAAAGTTTGAGTTGGTTTCGCCAAGAGTGATTGAATTTTTGGCGGGACAATATTTGTCGCTTAAAGTGAGTGAGGAGGGAGTGAGAAGGAGCTATTCTTTTGCAACTACACCAGACGTAAAACATGGATTTACTCTACTTTCTGAGATAATCCCTGACGGCCTTGGATCTAAATATTTGTTGGATCTGCCGATGGGTGGTGAGATCGAGGCCTTGGCTCCTTTGGGTAAATTTGTGATAGGGGACGAGGCGAAGTTGTTATTTGTAGCGACGGGGAGTGGGATAGTCCCCATCTATTCGATGATTACCGACTTGTTGT
This sequence comes from Microgenomates group bacterium GW2011_GWF2_47_9, assembly GCA_001003385.1. Classification (GTDB taxonomy): domain Bacteria; phylum Patescibacteriota; class Microgenomatia; order UBA1400; family UBA12108; genus LCPA01. Next base: position 17,117 of record LCPA01000007.1, read on the forward strand.
TGAATAAACACGAAAAACGACCAATTCGATTGCATTGGGGGATGAGGAGAGAGAGTGATGTTTTTTGGTTTGATAATTTGGAACGATTGGCTGAAAACAACGAAAATTTTGTCTTTGATCTTGTTCTTTCGCAGGCAAATGAGGAGTGGAGTTTGTGTAGCGGACACGTACAAGACTGTTTGAGCCGAGATTTTGAACATGAAGATATGAGTTTTTGGGGCGCTTATGTGTGTGGGAACTCTAAAATGGTGGGAGAGGTAAAAACTCTTTTAAGAGAAATGGGAGTGTCGGAGGAGAATTTTCATTATGAGAAGTTTACTGAGGAGGAAGGATGAATTATAAAACTATCAGGTGTGATAACTGCAAAAATGAGTTTATTTTTAGCCTGGAAGAGCAAGATTTGTACAAAAAACGCGGGCTACCCGATCCTAGAGTTTGTCCGATCTGCCGTGGTATGATGGGTGCCAAGTCGCGCGACAAGGCTCGGCTTGAGTATGAGTCAAAAAAAAGATAGGAATCGCTTGATGGTTTTAGAGGGGAAAATTATAAAACAGATTGGAAAGTACAAGGTTGTATTAATACAGTCAAAGTGTATTGCCGCCGCTTCTTGTATTGCGATTTCGCCTGACTTATTTCGGCTTAACGAGGAGAATTTGGTTGAGATAATCGAAGGTGGGACAGATGAGCCAGACAATGTCATGCTCTCAGCACAGTCATGTCCAACTGGAGCAATAGAAATCTATGAAAACGATAAAAAGCTTTGGCCTCCGGAGTAGGCAGGAAGGTTGGATATGAACGTCAAGTCATTAGCTCTATTTGGTCTTTTAGGGATAGGATTTCTGTTGGGAATGGTTTTTTTGTTATGGAATTTTGGGAATACTGAACCTAGCGCGAGTGACGTGGCGGGGGAAATGCGAAACGTGAAAGGATCGGGAGAGATTGTTGTGGTTGAATTTTCCGACTTTCAATGTCCGTACTGCGCGGCGGTGCAGGACCCCAATGAAGTTAAGGCAATTGGAAGCGAGCTGTTGTCGATCCCAGAGTTAAGCGAGAAATATCAAGGGAAGATCAAATTTGTTTACCGACATTACCCGCTAACATCAACTCACAAAAACGCGCAGATGGCGGCTCAAGCCGCGGAAGCGGCGGGAGAGCAGAACAAATTTTTTGAATATCACGATGTTTTGTTTGCTCAGCAAGAGGAGTGGTCTTTGAGCGATAAGGCAAATGAGGTCTTTGTAGGCTATGCAGAGGACCTGGGGATGGATGGAGAAAAATTTAAGACTGAGATGACTAGCAAAGAAATACAGGCAAGGGTTAACTTGGATGCCGCGGCGGCTACGAGATTGAGGATAACTGGAACGCCTAGCTTTTTTGTAAACGGCATAAAAACCGACTTTGAGGAACTTGAGACGAGAATTAAGTCTCTTGTCGAGTGATGGGTTGGGGTGGTGTCTGATACGATTTGTGATAGAAGAGAATAGATTTCCAGAGTAAGAGGGTATTGACAAGTATATCTCAACCAGGGTATAACCAGAGGTAGTAGTCTGGTTTCCAGGCTAATATTTGAACTGAACTAGTGGGAAGGGGGTGAAAGTAAAAATGGCATTTTCATACACAAATTCTAAGGGTGATACCTATTACCTACACGGAAAAAAAGTAACGCTAAAGAATGGCAGAATGCAACAGATCTATTACTTCGCACGCGACGTGAGACCTGAAGCACTCGACGCAGTTCCAGCAGGCTATATGGTTGTTGAGACGAAGAGAACGGGTATGCCCGTTCTAAAGAAAGCTTAAAATTTTTCTAAAACCAGCCCAATTTTTTTGAAATTAAAGAGGGCTGGTTTTTATGTGTTGAGTTTTTTACGCGCGGATTCTGATTTTAAGAGTTTTTCGATGGTTCGCAGGAGCTTTTTACGTTTGGGGGTGTCAAAGTATTTTCCACCCTTCATAGGGTAAAGATTGGCGAGATTATGGGCTTTGTCGAGGCCTAGTAAGTCCATAAGCTCCAGCTGAAGGACGCGAGTGGCGGCGCCAAGATGGCCGTATTTTCGAATACGCCGGAAGGAGTAAGTCCAGATTGGCTCTCTGACCATTTTAGCTTTAAATCCTA
>LCPA01000008.1:0-29059 GCA_001003385.1 Microgenomates group bacterium GW2011_GWF2_47_9
CTCCGAATTCCATACTTTTGCCGAGAAGTTGGCCGCCGAAATCCTCGACGCCTATAATGGCCTTGGAAACGCGATCAAAAAACGCGACGACGTCCACCGCATGGCTGAAGCCAACAAGGCGTTTAGTCACTTCCGCTGGTAACAGGGTAATTTATTTTTTTACCATTGCTAAGATCAGTCCCACCACAATCCCGATTACAAGTAGGTTTGATAGTCCAGAAATAGCGATAATGCCCAAGGTTGAGAGGATCCATAAGACGACAAGAACCCACACAATTTGGCGAAATGGTCCACCCAAGCTCGACGCGATCCAGATAACAATGACTAGGATTAAAAGTTTTTCGATCGTCAGCTGAAATCCTAAAATGTCTAAGCTAGGGAAATGGGGTTTGGCAAGCCAAGGGACCGACACAATTCCCGTCAGCCACAAAACAACTAGTATCGCCAATAACTCTGCCATACACACCTACTTTACCATATTGCCTATCTTTTCCATGAGTACCGCGTAAAACCTAAGATTATGAATCGTTGCCAGTCTAAGGACTCGCTCGTCCCGATCTCGCCACATCCTCGCGAGCTCCCCCCTTGTTAAAGTCGTACAAAGCTCACAATCGCAAGCAGTACTTACCGGGTATTCTTCCGTTGTATGGATCAACTTCTTTGGATTATAAAATTCATAAAACTTATCCTTTTTTAGATCAATTTCGTCCATCGAATCTGCCGTATATACATATAGTCTGCCATGCCTGGCGTCTCTTGTTGGTAGCACGCAGTCAAATATCTGCCATCCTAGTTCATAGCACTTTACAATATCGTCCGGCTTGCCAATCCCAAGACCATAAAGAAGGGTATCCTTGGGTAAGACCTCGGCGATTAGTTTGGCAGTTCCAATATCAAAGCTCCCATCTTTCATCGGCCAACCCCCATATCCATAACCATCAAACCCTATTTCAAGTAACTCCCTTGCACTTCGCTTACGCAAATCCTCAAAGTAACAGCCTTGCACTACTCCAATTATGTAGGGTCTTTTGTCCTTGGATATATGAAGTCTCCGGCACTCGCTATCAAAAACTTCGCGGCACCGCCTCGCCCACAAGGTAGTGCGCCTCACCGTTCTCTCGGCCTCTTCGTAATCAGCCGTCACTGGCGTAAAATCATCTAAGACTACGATCAAATCTGTTTGCATGGCCATTTGGTATTTAATTGATTCCTCTGGGGTGAATAGATATCTCTCTCCCTCTATTTCAAACTGCACTCCCAGGTCAGAGACCGCGGCCCGCCCCTCCTTCCTCTTGGCAATTGACATGACTTGAAACCCTCCCGAGTCCGATATAATAGGCCCCTTCCAACCGATATAAGGTCTAATTCCTCCCGCTTTTATCGTCTTCTCGTATCCCACCAGCCTAAATAGGTGAAAGGAGTTAACAAGGATTCCTTGCGTACCTGTCGCTCTCACGTCTTGATTAGAAAGGGTTCTCACAAATCCTCTGGTAGCGTCCGGAAAAAACATCGGCAATGGATACGTCACTCCCTCAAGTGTTCTGAACAGATTTTGCATTTTCGTAGTATATCAGTTTGGGGTTTCTGTAGAGGGTCGGGGAGAACTGGTAAACGCAGGATCCAAGGTTCCGGCCATATAGGCGGGAAATGTGTAACGGATTCTGTCAATCTTAAGCTTTTCCTCATAGGTCAACTCTTTAGGGTCTCGCGACAACTCCTGGCTAATGTATGCCTTTAACCTAGCCCAGGTGTCATCTTTGCATGCAAGATAGGTGTCATATCCCTTCACTCTACACGCCTCCTCTTTTGCTCTCCTCACGTAGTTGTCCCATTGTAGATCCATCGCTAGCTTGAGCTCGTCAATGGTTGGGGCTGTTGCGTACGTGCCCTCTGCCGCTCTACTTATTGCGCGCAATGATTCATTGTCAGCTTCCGCGACAGCAAACCCAATCACGTGGACGATTATCTTCTCACTTCCTTCAAAAAGTAGCTTTGCTTGTCCCAAAGGATCGCTGTCACAAGTTTCGACTCCATCAGATATTACTACCACCTCGTTGATTACTTGGGTAGGTTTTTCAATCTCCTTACCCGTTTCCTTTTCTTTTGGGATAAAGCTTTCGGCCGCCTCTTTTAATGCCAAGCCGATTGGCGTCCAACCGGCCGGCCTGATATCCGCCAAATCTTGCTCAATGGTCTCAAGTTTTAGCTCTCCAAGTTCTACTTTTGTTTCAATGCTAGTACAACTAATTCCCTTATCGGCTTGGGAATTACTTCCCTTATCCCCGTACACAATCAAACCTACCCTAGTACTTTCGAGCTTCTCTGCTTTCTTTAAATATTCTCGGATTGCAATCTTAGCCGCTTCCATCTTGGTCTGCTCTCCCACTTTCTGACCCATGCTTCCCGAAGAGTCAAGAAGTATCATTACGTTTCTGGGAATCCTGGCGATCTCCTCTGTATTGGTCGCCGAACACTTGCTATTAAAACATCGCTCTAGCTCCGAAAACTCGTGGTTAAATCCTAACTTTTCCTCAATAAAGTCTGGAATTCTATCCTCATCTGTATCAGTACTATATCTAGATAAGTCTTGTGGAACCGGAGTAGGAAGACTTGACTGAGCTTCCTCATTCTGCTTTTTCCCGCCGAACAACATGAAGCCTACTGCGATCGCTAGCCCAATACATAATATAAAAATGAACCAAATTTTTGACCTCTTTTTGGGGGGCTCTGGGAGTACGATTTCCTCTCCCCCCACACCCTCTTCTCTCGCCATCTCAACTAACCCCCCAACCTTAATGTCTTCGTTCATGTCTATATCATACCTCACCTCGACTTATCGACAAACTGTCATTGCTAATATACAATACATTCTCGCTCACCTGACTCAGGAATGAGAATTAAATATACACTCTTCAAACTTCCCGATTGCGATAAATTTGGAATTTGAAAACAGGGAAAGTATAACGTGCCTATAAAAACAACAGATCGTCAAATGCCAATGGACAAGATTAGAAACATCGGCATCATTGCTCATATCGACGCTGGGAAAACAACGACTAGTGAGCGGATTCTTTTTTACACCGGCAAAAGCTACAAAATCGGCGACATCGACGACGGCAATACCCAGATGGACTGGATGGAGCAAGAAAAAGAGCGCGGTATCACCATTATGAGCGCGGCCACAACCACATTCTGGACCCCAAAGCTCCCCGACTCTCTTTATAAAGATTCATATCGCATCAATCTTATCGATACTCCGGGACACGTCGACTTTACTGCCGAAGTCGAACGCTCACTTCGCGTCCTAGATGGTGGTGTTACTGTTCTTGACGGTGAAGAGGGAGTGCAATCCCAATCTGAAACTGTTTGGCGACAAGCCGACAAGTACAAAGTTCCCCGCCTCTGCTTTATTAACAAAATGGACAAGCTAGGAGCAGACTTCCATGCCACAATTAAAGATATTCAAGAAAAATTAGGTGCCCATACCGCGATTATGGCTCTCCCAATCGGGGCTGAAAACATGTTTAAAGGAGTTGTTCTCCTCCTTGAAAGAAAATCCCTTATTTGGGAAGGCGACGAGACAGGAGCAAAGTATACCCTTGGCGAAGTCCCTGAAGACATGAAGGACGAGGTTGAAAAATACCGCAATGAATTGATTGAACAAATATCAGAAACTGACGACGGCCTCCTAGGGAAATTCCTGGAAGGGGTAGAGCCTACCGTAAAAGAGCTAAAACTGGCTCTTCGCGCCGCCACCATTGCCTACAAATTAGTTCCTGTCTACTCAGGCTCCAGTCTGAGGAATAAGGGTGTTCAGCCACTCTTAGACGGAATTGTCGACTTCCTTCCTTCCCCCCTTGATGTTCCTCCAGCTGAAGGCACTCTTCCCAACTCCGATGAAAAGGCAGTTCGCCACCCCGACATCAAAGAACCATTTACGGCCCTTGCGTTCAAGATCCAAACTGACCCACACGTTGGCAAACTCACCTATGTCCGCGTCTACTCGGGCACCCTTGCGTCAGGCTCTTATGTCTATAACGCGACGCGCGACAAGCAAGAGCGGATCGGGCGCCTACTTCTCATGCACGCCAACGATCGGGAAGAAATATCAGAAGCGATAGCGGGAGAAATTGTCGCAATTGTCGGCCTCAAAGACACTAAAACAGGCGACACTCTCTGTGACAAAGACCATCCCGTAATCCTCGAAGGGATCGAGTTTACCGAGCCTGTTATCTCCCTAGCGATTGAGCCAAAAACCAAGGCTGACCAGGAGAAAATGGGAGTTGCCCTTTCTAGGCTCTCAGAGGAAGACCCTACTTTTAAAATCAAAACTAACCACGAAACAGGCCAGACCCTGATAGCCGGTATGGGCGAACTTCACCTCGAGATTTTGGTTGATCGCATGAAAAGAGAATTCAAAGTCGAGGCTAATGTTGGCAATCCCCAGGTTGCCTACAAAGAAACCATCACAGTCGCAGGTAGTGCGGAAGGAAAGTATATTCGCCAATCTGGTGGACGTGGTCAGTATGGACATTGTTTCCTTCGCATCAAGCCACTTGGACGAAGTGAAGGCTATAAGTTTATTAACTCAATTGTCGGCGGCTCCATTCCCAAAGAATTCATCTCACCCATCGAAAAAGGTGTCAAAGAAGCAATGGAGAACGGTGTCATCGCGGGGTACCCTCTTGTTGACATAGAAGTTGAACTTTACGACGGGTCCTATCACGAGGTTGACTCCTCTGAAGTCGCCTTTAAAATCGCTGGGAGCATGGCTTTTCAATCAGCCGTCAAACAATCGGGTCCCATCATCCTCGAGCCCATCATGAAACTCGAGATAACAACCCCAGAAGAATTTATGGGGGACGTTATTGGGGACGTTTCAAGTAAACGTGGACAAGTTTTGGGTACGAGTCAGCGCGGCAATGTCAGAATTATTCAAGCCCTCGTTCCATTGGCAGAATTATCTCGATATGCTACAATACTCCGCAGTATGACCCAGGGTCGGGCCAGTTTCTATATGGAACCCAGTCACTACGATCCAGTCCCCGGCAACATTGCCGACAAAATTATTAATAAAGAAAGTAATTAAGTAATTAAGAATTATACAAGGAGGAACAATGGCAGACGCACAAAAATTTGTTCGCACTAAGCCGCACGTCAATATTGGCACAATCGGGCACGTTGACCACGGCAAAACCACACTTACCTCGGCGATCACCGTTGTTCTTGCCAAAAAAGGGTTAGCAGTAGCCAAAAAATACGAAGATATTGATGCGGCTCCAGAGGAACGTCAGCGCGGCGTGACAATTAACCTAAGTCACCAAGAGTACGAAACAGAGGCTCGCCACTACGCTCACATCGACGCTCCATACCGGCGCGGCCCAAATGGACGGCGCCATTTTAGTTGTCGCCGCAACCGATGGTCCTATGCCTCAAACCCGTGAGCACATCTTGCTTGCCCACCAAGTCAACGTTCCCAAGATCGTCGTTGCTCTTAATAAGTGTGATATGGTTGATGATCCCGAACTTCTCGATCTAGTTGAGATGGAAATTCGCGAACTCTTATCCAAATATCAATACCCAGGCGATGAAGTACCCATTGTTCGTGTTTCCGCCCTCAAGGCCGCCGAAGGCGACGCCGAGTGGCAGGGCAAGATCGAAGAGTTAATGAAAGCTGTCGACGACTACATTCCAACCCCAGAGCGCGACCTCGACAAACCCTTCCTAATGCCCGTCGAAGACGTCTTCTCGATCAAGGGTCGTGGCACGGTTGCAACCGGCAGAATTGAACGTGGAGTCGTTAAGGTAGGCGAAGAGATCGACATTGTCGGTATGGCCAAAGACAAAAAGTCAGTTGTTACTGGAGTGGAAATGTTCAGGAAACAACTCGACGAAGGTCAAGCAGGCGACAACGTCGGCATCCTCCTTCGTGGTATTGAAAAAGCTGACATTGAGCGTGGACAAGTCCTTGCCAAGCCAGGGAGTATCAAGCCTCACACCGATTTTGATGCCCAGGTTTACGTCCTAACCAAAGAAGAGGGTGGTCGTCACACTCCCTTCTTCTCAGGCTACAAGCCTCAGTTTTACGTGAAGACAACCGATATCACAGGTGACATCAAGCTTCCCGACGGTGTAGAAATGGTTATGCCTGGCGATGATGCCAAAATGACCGTGAAACTCATCGTCCCTGTCGCCATGGAAGAGGGTCAACGTTTCGCCATCCGTGAGGGCGGCAAAACTGTTGGTGCTGGAGTCATTACTAAGATTCTTGCTTAATTCCGGTTCACCGGAAGCCAATCCCGAAATAAAAGGGATATGGCATTAATGCGGAGCTTGGGTTATACTCGCGCTCCGCATTAAATAGTCGTTAATATATATTGAAAGGCAAATAATGGCCGCTAGTAGAATCAGAGTCAAACTCAAATCTTTTGATCACCGCGTCATCGACGAAGCGGCCGCCAAAATCGTGGATACCGCCCTTCAAACCGGAGCCAGGGTTGTCGGTCCCGTCCCTCTCCCCACCCGTCGAAAGCGAATCACCGTCCTCAAAAGTCCCCATTCCGACAAAGATGCTCGTGAACAATTCCAAATCCTGACCCACAAAAGGTTAATAGACATCGAAAAGCCAACCGGCAAAACTATCGACTCTCTCATGCATCTAGAACTTCCGGCTGGAGTTGGCATTGAAGTAAAGATGTAGGCGTTGAAAGAAGAAAAATATGACAGCAACTATATTTGGAATCAAACAAAGTATGTCCTCAGCCTATCTAGGCCCGGTTCGTACTGCAGTCACCAAGATTTCGCTTTTCCCCATGACAGTAACTCAAATCAAGTCTCTTGAAAAAGACGGCATAGAGAAAACCCAGGTAGGGTTTGGTAAAGGAAAAAAACGCTTACCAGCTTCTTTACTTGGCCATCTTAAAAAATCCGGCCTGAAATCGGGAAAACTCAAAGAAATTGAGGCTACTAAAGATATAGAGCTCGGAACTCAGATTATGCCAGAGACGGTTGTCAAACCTGGCTCAACAGTTAACATTCAGGGTGTAACAAAAGGCAAGGGATTTGCGGGAGTTGTGAAACGATGGAATTTTGCCGGCGGAGCCAAGACGCACGGTCAGTCCGACCGTCTTCGCGCACCAGGCAGTATTGGCCAAGGAACGACTCCGGGGCGCGTCCACAAAGGCAAAAAAATGGCTGGTCACATGGGACATAACACCTATACGATCAAAAACCTTACCGTCATAGCCATGCAAAACAATGATATCTGGGTTACAGGCCCGGTCCCAGGGGTTACAAAAGGCTATCTTGCAATTACAGTTACCGGCGAAAAAGACCTTCCCACGCCCGTTACCTTAATTGGACTTGAATCACAGGCTGAAAATATATGAAAATAACTGTTTTTGACCACCAAGGTAAGAAAAAATCAGCCTGGGAACTTAGTGAGAAGTTAGGTTCTGTCAATTCAGTTCTTCTAGCTCAGGCCTTAAGGATCTACGAATCCAATTCTCACCAAAAGACCAGTCGTGTAAAAACTCGCGGCGAAGTTAATGGTTCAACTCGCAAGATCTATCGCCAAAAAGGTACCGGTAACGCTAGGCACGGAGCCAGATATGCTCCTATTTTCGTCGGGGGAGGTATTGCGCATGGTCCAAAGGGAGTTCGAGCTGACATGCTCATTCTGCCCAAGAAAATGCGCCGCAAGGCTCTTGCAAGCGCCATTCTTCTCAAAGCTCAAAACGACGAACTTGTTGGGCTTGCTAACGCTGACAAACTTTCAGCACGTACTGCCACCATCGCTAATCTGCTTAGCACCATCGCCAATCACCCCAAGAAAAAAGTTTTGGTTGTCTCAAAACTTCGTACAGACGCTCTCTATTTAGGATTAAAAAATATCCAAGGAGCCTCGCTAAAAAACGCCAACCTCGTTAACGCACTCGACCTTGTCTCCGCCGATCACGTTGTCCTGACACAAGACGCCCTAGACTCAATTATGACCCGGATATTGGGCTCATCGACCCCCCTTAAAAAGACTGTAAAAAAGGCAGATAAAAAATGAACATCTTAAAACCGATCATCACCGAGAAGTCAATGCTAGCCGCCTCGCGGGGAGTTTTTACCTTCGAGGTGGAAAGTCGCTCTACCAAACACCAAGTAAAAGCAGAAGTAGAAAAACTCTTCAAAGTCAACGTTATCAAATTGACCTCCCTTAGATCAAAGGGGGTTGTCAAACGTACCGGCAAACTCAAGATCCGTACAACCACAAGTCCCAGGAAAATCACCAAGGTTTGGCTGAAAAAAGGTCAATCAATCGAACTTTTTGACATGAAGGAAGGAAAATAACCATGTTAAAGAAAGTTAACCCGACTAGCGCCGGAGTCAGACATCGTCTAAATGCCGTTAACGAGTTCACAGTCTCAAAGCCTGAGAAAAGCCTGACCGAAAAACAGAAGAAAAACGCTGGTCGTAACGCCCACGGCCATGTCACAACAAGACATCGTGGCGGTGGCGTCAAAAGAAGATATCGTCTTATTGATTTTCGTCGCACAAAAACCATTGACGGTCGTGTAGCAACAATTGAATATGACCCCAACCGTTCAGCCAATATTGCTCTAATTCACTACCGTGACGGCGAGAAAAGATACATTCTTGCCCCAGACACCATCAAAGTCGGCGATATTATCTCAACCGGTCCCGAAGTTGAACCAAAAATTGGCAATTGCCTTCCCTTAAAACGCATTCCCGTCGGCTTACCTATTCACAATCTAGAACTTACTCCGGGCAAGGGTGGTCAAATTGTCCGCTCTGCTGGCACAGCGGCTTATGTCCAGTCAAAAGAAGAGGATTTGGTTACCGTCAAACTCCCCTCTGGCGAGGTGAGATTGCTCAAAAGCGATTGTTTTGCTACAATCGGCCAGGTTTCTAATCTGGATCACAAAAACAGGAAACTCGGCAAAGCTGGTATCCGCCGTCTCATGGGTTGGCGACCGAGTGTGAGGGGTATTGCCCAACATCCAGATTCGCATCCACACGGAGGAGGCGAGGGTAGGTCAGGTATTGGTATGCCTTCACCCAAATCGCCTTGGGGCAAGCGCACTCTTGGCAAAAAAACCAGGAAGGGCAATCGCTACTCAAATAAATTAATCGTAAAAAATAGGAATCGATGAGAAGCTTCTTAAAAAAGTATTGGCCTCCGACGCGTCTGGACGAAAAGAATCTATCAAGACTTGGGCACGCTCCTCCTCCATTCCTCCCGAATTTGTAGGTCACACCTTCCTTGTTCACAACGGCAAGGTGTTCAAAGAGGTCTTTGTTTCCGAAACAATGGTAGGTCACAAACTAGGGGAGTTTTCCCCCACCCGCACTTTCCACGGTCACGGCAAAATCGTTAAACGTATACTCGCCAAAACCTAAAAACATATGAAAGCAACTCAAAAATTTGTAAGAACCAGCGCCCGCAAACTTCGTCTTATTGCCAAAGCTGTTCGCGGCCAAAAGGCTGAGACCGCACTTAACAATCTCCGCTTTATGGAGAAAAGAGCCGCGCTTCCTCTCTACAAAACTCTTTTTTCTGCCGTCGCCAATGCCCGCGCCAAAGGTATAACTCAAAGCGATCTAGTGATCAATAAAATTGATATTGGTGAAGGTCCAACCTACAAAAGATGGCGCGCCGTCTCTCGCGGTTCTGCCCACTCTATTATGAAAAGAACATCTCACATTAATATCGAACTGAAGGAGAAAGACAATGGGACAAAAAGTTAACCCTACAGGCTTCCGTCTAGGGGTTATTTTTAGCCCTAGCTCGAAGTGGTATGCCAACAAGGGGCAATACCAGGAATTTGTTCTGCAAGATATTAAAATTAAAGATTTTATCTTTGACCGCCTCAAGCTTGCAGGAATAGTTTCTGTTAATGTCGAGAGATCAATCAATGTCATCAAAATTACTATCCTTGCCGGCAGACCAGGGGTTGTTATTGGCCGCGGAGGTGCAAATCTAGAACTCCTGAAAAAGGAACTAGAGGATTTCCTGAAAAAAATTAAAGCTCCGACTGCTCTCAAATTTCAACTTGACGTCAAAGAAGTCAAAAATCCCGATTTGTCTGCCAAATTAGTGGCAGAGCGAATCTCTGAACAGTTGATCAAGCGTTATCCTCATCGCCGGGCCATTGCCCAAGCCCAAGAACGTGTCATGGCCTCAGGAGCAAAAGGAATCAAGATCCAACTTTCCGGCCGTATCAATGGTGCCGAAATCTCAAGAAGCGAAAAATATTCCCAGGGTTCAATTCCAACCCAAACTCTCCGCGCCAACATTGACTATGCCGAAATTCCCTCCTTAACCCGCTCTGGGTATGTCGGAATCAAAGTCTGGGTATATAAGGGAGAAGCTGAGCTTTAAAACTATATGCTACAACCCAAGAAAAGCAAACACCGCAAAGAATTTAGAGGCTCTATGAGTGGGATAGCGACCCGCGGGAACACCGTTTCTTTTGGTGATTTTGGGCTTAAAGCCCTTGAAACCTCCTGGATTACCGCCGCCCAAATCGAATCAACTCGTCGCACTATCACCCACCACACCAACCGGATTGGGAAACTTTGGTTACGTATCTTCCCCCACAAGCCAACTACCCACAAAGCCGCTGGAAGTAAAATGGGTTCCGGCAAGGGAGATATCGACAAACACGTCGCCGTCGTCAAGCGGGGAACCGTCATCTTCGAACTAGGAAGTCTTCCTGAGGATGTAGCCCGCGAGGCTTTCCGCAAAGCCGCGAGCAAACTCCCAGTTAAAACATCTTTCGTTAAAAGGGGAGAAATACTATGAAAATGAAAAAGAATGATATCATCGGGGTCGTTGGAGCAGGCCGCAAGTCCATTCTGGCCAAGCTCGTCGAGCTAGAAATTGAGCTAACAAAAAACAAGCTCAAACTAAAGCGAGGCGAACTCAAAAATCTAAAAGAAAATAAAATAACTAAAAGAGCTATCGCTCAATTAAAAACAGCTCTCTTGAGTGTTAAGGAGTAATGTGAAAAAACTAACAGGCATAGTTATCTCAGACAAAATGGCCTCCGCCGCTGTCGTCATGGTCGAAACCTCCTGGAGACATCCTCTCTATAAGAAGACAGTTAAAAGATCCAAGAAATACCTAGTCGGTAACGCCAAGGGCGCAAAGACACAAGATCATGTCGTCATTACTGAGTCACGTCCTCTTTCTCGCAAAATTCGCTTTGTTATTACAGAAATAGTTAAGAAATAAATATATGATTCAATTACGTTCAGTCCTCAAACCAGCCGACAACTCAGGTGCCAAACGACTAAAAGTGATTCATGTGCACGGTGGATCGACCCGTCGCTTTGGTCACGTAGGGGATATCGTGACTGTCGTAGTTGATCAAGCCGAACCCAATAGTTACGTCAAAGATTCTCAGATGGTGAAAGCTGTTGTTGTGAGAACCAGAAAAGAGATAAGACGTGCTGACGGTACATATGTCAGATTTGATGACAATGCCGCCGTTGTGATTGATCCAAAAACCAAAGAGCCTATTGCTACCCGAGTTTTTGGCCCTATCGCACGTGAAGTAAAAGAAGCTGGCTTTGCCAAGATCGCTTCGCTCGCACAGGAGGTACTCTAACATGAAAAAATTTAAAAAAGGTGATCAAGTTATTGTTATGGCTGGCAAAGATAAAGGCAAAACCGGCGCAATTACTCGTATTTTTCCCAAAAAAGACCGGGTTATAGTTGGTGGAGTCAATCTTTACAAAAAGCACCGCAAAGCCACCCAAAACTCAGAAGGAGGCATCGTTTCACTAGAACGCTCACTCCCAACTGCTAGCATCATGCTCTCTGAGAAAGGCAAACCAGTCCGCGTCGCGCTCAAGAGAACTTCCAAAGGAGTTACGCGTATCAGTAAGAAATCAGGGGAAACTGTATGACAGATCAAGATCTAAAAACTCGCTTTGATAAGGAACTTAGACCCTCTCTCATGAAAGAATTGGGGATTAAAAACGTCGCGGCCGCTCCAAGACCCCTTAAGGTAGTACTTAACGTTGGCATTCCCAAATCCGACTCATCAACCAAAGACGTTGAAACGATCAAAGCCGAACTAGCAACAATTACCGGTCAAGCTCCTCAAGTAACAAGAGCCAAAGCCTCGATTGCCGGCTTCAAGATCAGAATGGGAGACCCGGTTGGTGTTAGCGTTACTCTGCGTGGACAAAGAATGTTTGATTTCCTCGATAAATTGTGTAGAATAGTGCTTCCGCAAGTCAAAGATTTTCGCGGAGTCAAAAGAAACGCTTTTGACGGTAGTGGTAACTATACCTTGGGATTAACTGAACAGATTATTTTTCCTGAGATAGATTACTCGAAGGTCGAAAAAGTTCATGGTCTTGAGATCAGTATTATTACTTCCGCCTCAAGCGATGAATATGCATATAGATTACTTCTATCGATTGGCATGCCATTCGAGAAAGAAGAAGGAGACAAATAAATGGCAAAGCTCGCATTAATCCTAAAAAGTCAGAAAGTACCGAAGTATCCTTCGCGAGGCTACCATCGATGCAAACTCTGTGGCAGACCAAAAGCCTATATCAGATTATTTGGGATGTGCCGTCTTTGTTTTAGAGAACAAGCCCACAAAGGCAACTTACCAGGAGTTACAAAAGCAAGCTAGAGAGAAAATTTATATGAATGACAAAGTCTCAGACATGATAACCCGTATTAGAAACGCCTACCTAGCCCATAAGGCAGAAGTCCTCATGCCCTCTACTAAACTCCTGGCTTCGATAGCCAAAGTTTTAGTCGAAGAAAAATATCTAAAATCCTCAGAATTACTTGAGTCACCCAAGCCCACCCTCAAACTAGTTTTAAACTATGCCGGCAATATGGCCGCAGTAAGCAAGCTCCGTCGCGTTTCTAAGCCCGGAAGTCGCATCTACAAAAAGGGGCGGGAACTCAAACCCATTCTCTCTGGGATGGGGATCGCCATTCTCTCAACCTCAAAAGGCATCATGACCGATAGAACGGCAAGACGTGAAAAAATAGGAGGAGAAGTTCTCACAGAACTTTGGTAAATATGTCTAAAATTGGCAAACTTCCCATCTCTCTTGGTGCAGTAAGCGTCAATATCGCCGGCCACGTTTTGACGATAAAAGGTCCCAAGGGTGAACTGTCTCACAACCTCCCCTCGGGCATTACAGTCGAACAAGATGGTAACATCCTCCATGTCAAAAGAGAAAGCGACAGCAAGTCCTCTCGCGCCCTCCATGGCCTTACTCGTGCGATCCTTGCCAATCACGTCGAAGGGGTAACTAGTGGCTTCAAAAAATCGCTCGAGCTCGTAGGTACCGGTTACCGCGCCAAACTCGCTGGATCTAAGCTTGTATTGTCCTTGGGGTTATCTCATGAGATTGAGTTTACCCCCTCTTCTGATGTTCAAATTCAAGTAGAAGGCACGAACCTTATTCATATTAGCGGCGTAAGCAAACATCTGGTAGGCCAGGTTGCGGCTAATATTAGAGCCTACAAACCGCCCGAACCCTACAAAGGCAAAGGCATCAAATATCAAGGTGAAATTGTTAGACGCAAAGCTGGCAAGGCCGCTAAATCAGCGAGCGCTTAAGGAAAAACGAATATGAATATAACAAAATATAAGAAAAGAGCCGTCAGGGTCAGGGCTAAAATTCGCCAAGTAAGCGTATTGCCCAGGCTATCCGTTTTTAGATCAAACGCTCACATATGGGCACAAATTATCGACGACTCAAAAAAAACTACCCTTACCGCAGTCTCTGAAATTGGTCTTAAAGGTACCAAAACTGAAAAAGCGGTGGCCGTTGGAACTTTGATTGCAGAAAAGTCGCTCGGACTTGGGATTAAAAAAGTCGTATTTGATCGTGGTTCCTATCGGTTCCATGGTAGAGTAAAAGCGCTAGCTGAGGCCGCGCGCAAGAAAGGTCTAGATTTCTAGAAAATATTATCTATGCAACACACATCTCGTGAACCAAAAGAATTTGACGAAAAAGTAATCCGGATTTCCCGTGTTTCCAAAAAAACCAAGGGAGGGAACAAGATTGGCTTTACCGCCCTTGTCGTTATCGGTGATCGCAAAGGGAGGGTTGGTGTTGCCCTTGGCAAAGCCGGTGACGTCCTCTCAGCCATCAAAAAAGGCGTTCGCAAAAGCAAGAAAAACCTCGTTAATATTCCCCTCGTTGATGGTCGTACCATCGCCCATGCGATCGACATCAAGTTCGGTGCGGCTCACCTAATTATGAAGCCAGCTCCACTAGGGACTGGAGTTATCGCCGGTGGCTCAGTTCGTGCAGTTCTAGAGCTAGCAGGTGTTAGGGACGTAGTCGCCAAGACTCTTGGTACCAACAATAAATTGACGAATGTTACCGCCACCTTCAACGCCCTCAAATCCATTAAGAACATGGTTGACAAAAAAACCGCTCTTGGTCAGAATACCGGCCACTTCCACAAAAAGCCTTCCGTGCTTCCCGAGGCCCTTCCCGCCGCCCCCAAGAAACTAGACAAGCCTACCGCTCCCCAGACAAAAAAACCATTAAAGTCAAAATCAAAAAAAACGACCAAAGGGAAATAAACTATGAAATTACATAGCCTATCAAAAACCACGAAGAGATCGCAAAAAAGAGTTGGGCGGGGCTATGGTTCTGGCAAAGGAGGACACAACTCTGGGCGTGGAACCAAAGGCCAAAAGGCTAGAAATAGCGTACCTGCTCATTTTATTGGTTCTTCTTGGGTGTGGTTCAAGCGCCTTCCCTTTATGAGGGGTAAATCAAAATTTAACTCGCTTAACGATTCTTTATATATCACTCTCTCCGACCTCAACAAATTTGCGGCCGACTCACTCGTTGACCTTAAAGCTGTTACCGAGGCAGGCCTGCTTCAAGCTAAGCCCAAAAGATTTACCAAAGTAAAGATAGTTGCAAATGGTGAGTTAAGTACTAAACTAAAAGTTGCCCTGCCAGCCACAAAACAAGCTGTTAAGGCAATTACCAAAGCTGGTGGAGTCTATCTTTGTGAGTCTAATTAATGAAGTAAAATCTGCTCTTCAAAACCGCGAACTTAGGTCGCGTATCTTCGTTACATTAGGTATCTTGGCACTATTTCGTTTTGTCACTCATATCCCAGTTCCCGGGGTAAACACGGCCGCAATTCGTGCCGTCTTTAGCTCCAACCAATTGTTAAGTCTTCTTGATATTTTTTCTGGTGGTACTCTCGCCAACTTTTCCATTCTAGCCCTTGGCTTAAACCCCTATATCAACGCTTCAATTATTATGCAGTTACTAACCATGGTTGTCCCCAAATTCGAGGAACTGCAAAAAGAAGGGGAATCTGGTCAAGAACAGATCAACCAGTATACGCGCCTGCTCTCTCTGCCCCTCTCCCTCATGCAAAGTGGTGCCATGTATCTTTTGCTAAAAAATGCCGACCTCGTAACCGTGACCAATCCTCTCTCACTCCTCACCCTCCTTGTTACCATGTCCGCTGGGAGTATTTTTCTCATGTGGCTCGGCGAATTATTAACTGAGTATGGTGTTGGCAACGGCATATCCCTCCTGATTTTCGCCGGTATTGTCGGCCGCCTACCCGTAAGCTTCCTGCAGACCCAGGCAGTTGCAAGTACCGTTAACTTTGCCAACCTTATTATTTTTGGAGCACTCGGTCTTGCCGTTGTTTTTGCGATCGTTGTTGTTGATTCAGCCAAACGTCAGATTGTGGTCCAGTATTCGCGTCGGATGAGGGGTGGACGTGAAACTGGTGGGTCAAGCGCCTATCTTCCAATCAAACTCAATAACGCCGGAGTTATCCCCATTATTTTTGCGATCGCTCTCGTCTTAGCACCCAGCATGTTAGCCAAATTAGTGGCTGGGGTAAACTCTCCCGGGGTGGCCTCCGCCGCTACCGCTTTTGCCAACTACTTCACTCCCGAATCTGTCCTTTATAATCTCATCTATTTTACTCTGGTTGTTGCTTTCACATATTTTTATACAGCCGTAGTCTTTGATACGGATAAAATTGCCGATCAGCTTAAAATTAATGGTGGTTACATTCCTGGTATCCGTCCTGGCAAACATACCGCCAACTATCTTAGCTACATTGTTGGTCGGGTTACCCTGGCAGGAGCTCTTTTTTTGGGTGCTATCGCTGTTCTTCCTAGTCTCGTACAGGGTTTTACCTCTATTTCGACCCTCACGATCGGGGGTACAAGCATTCTCATCGTTGTTTCGGTAGTTCTAGAGACAGCGCGGAAACTCAAGTCGTATTCAGTCGCCAAAAGCTATGAAGTATTTACTAGATAATTAATTTAGCCCTATGTTGGCAGAGGAGGAGAAATGAGTCTGAACATTATTTTCTATGGCCCAGAGGGATCAGGCAAGTCTACCCAGGGTAAAATGTTGGCCGAAAAACTTTCTGTCCCCAATCTTGTCTCAGGCGACTTGGTTCGGCGTATGGCCGAAAAAGATCAGGGTATCATGGGGGATATTTGTCGGGAAACTTTAGCAAAAGGCCACTATGTTGCTGATTCCGAGATGTTTGTCTTGTGGAAGGCTCGACTTAAAGACGAGGACACTCAGCATGGCTGGGTGATTGACGGGTTTCCCCGCAACATGACTCAAGCCGAATTTTTGGCTGATAAACTAGACAAATACGGCAAGACAGTTGATATTGTCTACTACTTAAACGTGCCAGAAGATGTGAGCGTTAAAAGACTCCTCTTGCGTGGCCGGCGTTCACCCGACGGCTCCCTGCACGATTCCGAAGAATTGATTAAAGAGCGACTCAAGCGGTACAAAGCCGAAGAGGCCGACGTCCTAAGCTACTATACTCAAATGGGCGTGCTAAAAGAGATCGATGGCACCAAATCAATTGAAGATATCCATGCAGAAATAGTATCGCTAACTGCGGCAAAAGAGGGTCGGGCATAAATTCAATGAATAGATTAAAGATCATGAAAGAGGGGGGCGCCATCCTCGGAGCGGTAAGGTCTAAGCTCTATTCTTTTGTAGAAGTCGGAGTCACTCCGCTTGAAATCGAAGAAAAAGCTCGCGCTCTTATCAAAGAGTATGGTGGTGAGCCATCCTTTACCAAAGTTCCCGGTTACCACCATGTAACCTGTGTTAATCTGAACTCCGGGATAGTACATGGCCTCCCAGTATCAGATGTTCCCTTTGTTGACGGGGACTTGGTTACGGTTGACTGCGGAGTTTATTTTAAAGGTTTTCACACCGACGCCGCTTTTAGCAAAGTCGTTGGCACTTCGACTCCCGCCAAAGACAAGTTTCTGGCGGCAGGTTTGGCTAGCCTCAAATCAGCCCTTAGCGTAATAAAGCCAGGCAGTAGGATTGGCGACATCAGTCTCGCAACCCAAACTGTCCTAGAGAATGCTGGTTACTACCCGACGCGCGAACTCACGGGTCATGGAATCGGCCGGGAACTGCACGAAGAACCAATGATCCCCAATCTACTCTCCGTTCCAATCGAATCTACTCCAGAACTCGTGCTAGGCCAGACTTTAGCGATCGAAAACATCTACGCCGACGTAAAACCCAGACTTTCCCTCGAGAAAGATGGCTGGACAATCAACGTGATTAATGGTAAACTTTCAGCCGTGTTCGAAGAAACCGTCCAAGTCACCGAGGGCGGTTGCTCTATTTTGACCACTCCTACATTGTTTCAGATAATCTAATCTGGTACAATACGACCTCGTATGAGTAAAGCTAATGTAAGTGAACACTTGGGGACAGTAACATCCGCTCTCCCCAACACAATGTTTAGGGTCGAGTTAGAAGACGGGACCATGATTATGGCCCATCTGTCTGGCAAGATGCGAATGTATCGAATCAGCATCATGCCAGGTGACAAAGTCAAGCTCGAAATGACACCCTACGATTCGACCAAGGGTAGGATCACCTACCGAATTAAAGAAGGCCAAGCGCCACCAAGCAAATAATATGAAAGTACAAGCATCACTAAAAACCCGCTGTCTAAAATGCAAGTTTGTACGCCGAAAGGGTGTTTTATTTATTGTGTGCGAAAACCCTCGCCATAAACAGCGACAGGGATAAAGGACAATATATGTTACGTTTAGTCGGTGTCGACTTACCAGAGCAGAAAAGGATTGAAATTTCCCTTACCTATATTCATGGGATCGGCCTCAAGCTCTCCCGAGAGATTCTCGTCAAAGCCGGGGTTAGTCCTGACCTACGCGCCAAGGACCTGGCCGCCAAAGATGTCGCCTCTCTTCAAAAAATCCTTGATACCTACAAGGTTGAGGGTGACCTCCGCAAAGAAATCCGCGAAAATGTCCAACGCCTCAAAAGAATCGGGAGCTATCGTGGTATGCGTCATACCATGGGTCTTCCCTCAAGAGGTCAGCGCACCCGCACCAACGCCCGCACCAAACGCGGCAAGAGAAAGACAATCGGAGCTATGAAGAAAGAAGACGCCGCCAAAGTGGCCGCATAGGAATAAAAATATGGCAGAATCAAAAATAAAAAAACAAGTCACATCAGGTCGCGTCTACATTGTCGCCACCTTCAACAATACCCTAATTACAATCACCGACGAGTCAGGTAATACCATCTGCTGGAACTCAACTGGCAAGGTAGGTTTTAAGGGTTCAAGGAAATCCACCCCCTTCGCCGCCACCCAGGCGATCACAGCCGCCATCGACACCGCCAAAGGCATGGGTCTTCGTTCAGCTAGTGTGTTCATCAAGGGTCCTGGTCCAGGACGTGACGCGGCTCTTAGAGTGCTAAGAAGTACTGGCATTAAAGTTACCGAATTATCTGACGTTACTCCAATCCCTCACAATGGGACAAGAGCAAAAAAACCACGCCACGGCTAACTCATATATTAAGTTATCTAGGAATCTAAAAAATGGCAAGATATACAGGACCACGTAACAAAGTCGCAAGAAGATTAGGTGCCGACCTTGGCCTCAAAACCAATCCGAAATCACTCGAGCGTCGCATCAACACACCTCCTGGTCAGCATGGCCGCAAAGGCACTCGAAAAATGTCCGATTACGGGATCCAGCTGGCCGAGAAACAAAAAGCCAAAAACACCTACGGAGTTTTAGAGCGTCAATTCAAGAAATACTATACTATCGCCTCCCGAACTCCCCAGGCTACCGGAGCAGTACTTCTCGCTCTTCTTGAAAGGCGCTTAGACAATGTTGTGTATCGGCTTGGGTTTGCTCCCACTAGACGTGCCGCTCGCCAGCTTGTTACTCACGGCAATGTCCTAGTCAACAATAAGAAGTTGAGCATTCCTTCCTACTGCGTCACTGTAGACGAGCTAGTTTCAATCTCGAAAAAGGCCAGCAATATTCCCTATATCAAAGAACTATTAGCCAACAAAGAATACCAGATCCCGAAATGGCTTGACCGCAAAGCTCTGGTTGGCAAGGTCAGGCGACTCCCAGAGCGAGATGACACGCAAGAAAATATTCAAGAACAGTTAATAGTCGAGTTTTACTCTCGATAAAGGAGATTATCATGCAAAAACCCATGTTTACCATTACCGCCCTCAAAAATGAATCCAATTTCGGTAAATTCGCCATCGAACCATTGGAAAACGGTTTTGGACACACGTTAGGCAACGCGTTAAGGAGAGTTCTTCTCTCTGGGTTCAAGGGTGCCGCCATCACCAAAGTCAAGGTTGCGGGAGTCACTCACAAATTTTCTTCTCTCTCTGGGATGAGTGAAGACATGATTGATCTTATGTTAAACCTTAAAGGAGTAAAGGTTGCCTACGAAGGGGACGAACCCACACGAGCCAAACTCTCGGTAAAAGGTCCAAAAGTCGTAACAGCCAAGGACATCGTGGTGGGGCCTGGTGTAACAATCGTGAACCAAGACGTAGTTATTGCCAAACTCTCTCCCACCGCAAAACTAGACATTGAGATCGAGATTTCGACTGGATTCGGCTACTCTCCTGCAGAAGATCGTACGACCGACTCTGTTGGGGAACTAGTCATGGATGCAATTTTCTCGCCTGTCGAACGCGTCTCTTACAAAATTGAAGCTACTCGTGTCGGTCGCCGAACCGATTACGACAGATTAGTAATGGATATTTATACCGACGGTTCTATCGAACCAGAGAATGTCCTCAAGTCAGCGGCAAAGATTCTTGTTGAATATTTCTCTCAAGTTGTAGATCCCAAAGTTGTGGAAGAAACAGTAGATGTTGTTACTGGTGCTCCTTCTGTTTCAACCGAAGAGCTTGGTCTCCCAACGAGAATAGCCAACGCCCTCAAGAACGCCGGCTATAAGACAGCCCTCGCGCTTTCTCAGGCTTCAGACAAAGATCTGAAAAATGTCAAAAACTTGGGTGCCAAATCACTTGATGTTGTCGATGCGGCTCTATCCACAAAAGGGCTTACCAGAGCAAAATAAACATGAAAAAGAGTATCAAAAACCGCAAGCTAAACCGTGATACCAATGCTAGGAAAGCCTTGTTTAAAGGTCTCGTGTCTTCCCTCATCGAACACGAAGAAATTAAGACAACCAGCGCCAAGGCGAAGGCCGTGCGAGGAATTTTTGAAAAATTGATTACCAAGGCAGGGATTAGCTCCATCCACAGTAGACGTCAAATCGCCGCTTTTGTTCAAGATCCGATTCTCGTCTCTAAGTTGGTCGACCAGGTAGCTCCCCGCTACAAAGGCGTTAAGGGCGGTTATACCAAACTGGCGATTATTGCCACTCGTCGTGGCGACAATGCCCCGATCGTCAAGCTTAGTCTGACCAAAAAGACTCCTATTGAGAAATCGGTCAAAAAAGCTGACTCCAAAGTAGTTAAGAAACAAGCATCTAAACCCACAGAGAAAAAATCTCTTGTTCCTCGCCCTAATACTCGCGTTGTCAAACCTACCCACTCTGCAGGGGTTCAAGCCTCAAAATCGACGATCGGCACTAAAAAAGGAGATAGATAATGAGATCATACATGGAGAAATCAGCCGAAGTAAAAAGAGAGTGGCACTTGATCGATCTTGAAAATCAGGTTCTTGGCCGTGTCGCCGTCAAAATCGCCAAATTATTAGCAGGAAAGCATAAACCGACCTATACTCCCCACATTGATGCTGGCGATTACGTGGTTGTCATTAATGCGAGTAAGCTAATCATGACTGGCAATAAACTTGTCGACAAAAAGTATTATTCTCACTCTGGTCAGCCAGGAGGATTTAAAGAAAAATCAATTACTACTTTGCTTACAAAATATCCAGAGAGAGTGGTTGCTCAAGCCGTCAAGGGGATGTTAGCTAAAAACAAACTCTCCCTTCCTCGTCTTAAAAGGCTCAAAGTTTTCCCCGGGGCAGAACACCCCTACAGCAATCACTTAAACAATAAGGAGTCATAAACATGGCTGATCAAAAAACAAAGAAAAACTACACCTATGCCGTTGGCAGACGAAAAACAGCCACCGCCCGCGCCAGGTTATACAATAAACCCTCTGTCCCCGGAGTCGAAGGCGAACACCAACTCATGGTTAACGGCGTCCCGGCTGAACAATTTTTCCCCTCCGAAAGCCAGAAATCAATCTACCGTAAACCATTTATTCTTACTAGTACTCTTCAAAAAATGTCGGCTTCTGTTGTTGTTGCTGGTTCAGGTAAAAACGCACAGCTTCATGCAGTCGTTCATGCTATCTCAAGAACACTTGCTTTAATAGATCGCGAAACCAATCGTCCCATCCTCAAGCCAGCTGGTCTTTTGACTAGAGATTCTCGTGCCAAGGAAAGCAGAAAAGTAGGCACCGGCGGTAAGGCCAGGCGATCGAAACAGTCACCAAAACGCTAATCCATCCCCTTTACTCTTTTAAAGTATCAATTTTATCCTGCAGGTTGACTTCGGGTTTGATTTGGTATTAACTGGTATCACTCGTGTTATATACTAGGTAATACTTATCATTTACTGCCCGATAGGAGGAAAAGTGGCCAAGAACAAAAAACAGATTGAAGAAGTGACAAGAAAAAATGGTTTACAAGAAGAGAAGCTTCAAGCAATCAAAGTCGCCATGCAACAAATTGAGAAACAGTTTGGCGCGGGTTCGATAATGAAACTAGGAACTTCCACTCACACCGAAATCGAAGTTATCAAAACTGGTTCCATTGCCCTAGAACTTGCTCTTGGTGTTGGTGGGTTTCCCTGTGGTAGGGTTTCGGAGATCTACGGTCCGGAAGCTTCCGGCAAAACTACTCTCTGTCTCCACGTCATAGCCGAAGCCCAGAAAAAGGGTGGTACTGCCGCCTTTATTGATGCAGAACATGCTCTCGATCCCAAAAGAGCCAAAGCCATTGGCGTCAACCTCGACGAACTCTTAATTTCTCAGCCCGATACCGGCGAACAAGCTCTCGAAATTACTGAAACCCTTATCAGGTCAGGTGCTGTCGACATAATTGTAATTGATTCAGTGGCCGCTCTCGTTCCCAAGGCAGAAATAGAAGGCGAAATGGGTGATGCCATCATTGGAGTTCAGGCTCGTCTCATGAGTCAAGCACTACGCAAATTAACTGGTGCCATCAACAAAAGTAAAACTGTTGTTATCTTTACCAATCAGCTTCGCGAAAAGATCGGCGTAATGTTTGGTAACCCAGAGACTACTCCAGGAGGACGAGCTCTCAAATTTTATGCATCAGTAAGAATCGATATGCGCAAGATCGGCAATATCACCGAAGGAGAAGTGATAATTGGTTCGCGCCACCGAGCCAAAATAGTCAAAAACAAAGTCGCCCCTCCGTTTCGGACTTGCGAATTTGATATTATGAACGACTCTGGTATCTCAAAGTCTGGAGGTCTAATTGATGTTGCCGTCGAACATGAAATCATCGAAAAATCCGGTTCATTTTTTAAGTTCGAGGGTGAAATGTTAGCTCAGGGCAGGGAAGCGACCAAAGCCATCCTTGATGAAAAGCCCGAGCTCGCGAAGAAAATAGAGAAGCAAATCTGGACAAAAATTAAAGCCCTCGAAAAAGATGTATAGACTAGAGAAGTTAAATGGCGATTATTACTAAAATTTCCGTCGGGGTGCGACGCAAAGACCGTGCAAATATTTACTTGGATGGAAAATTTGTCCTCTCTCTTTCCTTGGACGAAGTGGTTAAACGTGGTCTCGCCAAAGGTGAGGAGTTTGACGAATCCAGTCTTGGAAATCTTGCTTCTGTTTCCGAAGAAGAAAAAATTTTTGAGAAAATAGTCAATTTTATCTCCTATCGTCCTCGCTCAATAAAAGAGATCACGGAGCGAATTAAAAGATATGCTCCGTCTCTTCACGAAAAGTCAAAAGATCAAATCTTGGAAAAGCTAGCCAAACTACAATTAGTTAATGATCGAGAGTTTGCCCACTGGTTTGTTACGTCTCGCGCTCTTCATCGTCCACGAAGTTCTAGACACCTCAGGTCAGAGCTTTACGCAAAAGGTATTAGTAAAGATATTATAGAAGAGACAGTAAGTAAGCTCGGGGGAGACCTAGAGGCTATCAAAAAAATTATTTCCAAAAAAGCCAATCTATCTCGCCCCAAGTTGATCGCTCACCTGGCAAGACTTGGTTTTTCCTGGGAATTAATTAAGGGCGAAGTAGACAAAGACCCCGATAACGAGTAGAATACCCTCATCTATACCTGGTTATTTAGTAAACTCGGCTCATATGAATAGCATAAATACATCCTCAGTTAGTCAATAAACTCTTTTGGCCTTTTTTGGCCAGGTGTATCGCCGAACTTCCAGGGAATAGAATATTTAATTTTGTGAAGGAGCCGCGTCAGGCGGATATCATTATGAGTACATTACTAAATTCTCTTTTAGCAACTTTAGCCAAGAACAAGTCAGCTAAAAAGTCAATCAAACAGCCAGAATCATCTGTCAAAAAGACAGTCAAAAAGGCACCCGCGGCCGCTTCTCCGGCCGCACAAGAGACGGCACGTGAGATAATCCTCTTTGCACGCGAAGAAGCAGAGAAGATTCGAAACACAGCCAAAGAGGAAATGCTCAGGCTCTCAGCTTCTCTTCGCGAACAACAGCAAAAGCTGGTTAAAGAATCATCTGACCTTTCAACTAGACAACAAACCCTTGCGATAAGCGAGAACAAGCTTGCCGACTTAAGGCGTGAAATTGAGAAAAATCAAGACGAAATTAAAGAAATTCAAAAGAAACAACTAGAGAAACTAGAGAAAATTGCCGGCCTCACCAAGGATAAAGCCAAGGAAATTCTCCTTTCTGCTATTGACAAGAAAATTTCACGTGAGATCGCCGAAAAATTACGCGAAGCCGAAGACAAGTACAAATCAGAAGCCGAAGAAAAAGCCAAAGAACTACTTGTTGACGCCATGTATCACGGCGCAACTGAGTATGTAGCAGAATACACGATCTCGACTGTAAAAATCAGCGATGATGACGTCAAGGGTAGAATTATCGGCAAAGACGGCCGTAATATTCGTACTTTTGAAAAAGTTACTGGGGTTGATATCGATATGGATGAAACCCCCGGTGAAGTAAGGCTGTCTTGTTATGATCCTGTAAGGCGAGAGGTAGCTCGTGTCTCTCTCGAGCGATTGATCAAAGACGGTCGCATCCAACCCACCCGTATTGAAGAATATGTGACTAAAGCAAGACGCGATATCGAGAAAATCATGTATGAAGAGGGTAAAAAACTTTGTCATGCTGTCGGTGCGTATAACGTTCATCACGACCTCATTGGTGTCTTGGGCCGCTTCAAATATCGCTCTTCCTACGGTCAGAACATGCTTGCTCATACCCTCGAAGAAACCAAGATGGGAATGAAATACTGTTCGCCTAGGCTGTCTCTTCCACGACATAGGCAAAGTAGTGAGCGACGAAGAGGGAAGTCACATTGAACTTGGTGTCAATCTCCTCAAGCGCTACAACATGCCTCAGGTCGTCATTGACACAGTCGCTCAGCATCACGAAGACGAAGAGTATACAAGTATCGAGTCGATTCTGGTATACATTGCTGACGCAATTTCTGGTTCAAGACCAGGCGCACGCTACGAAAACTACGATGAATATGTCAAGAGATTAAAAGCCATCGAATCAATCGCGACCAGCAAAAAAGGTGTCGTTGAAGCCTTTGCCATCCAAGCCGGTCGGGAAGTGCGGGTTATTGTTTCTCCAGAAGCCGTGACCGATGACGAGGCGACTCGTCTTGCGAGTGACATTAGAGACGAAATTAAGGCTAGTGTCACCTACCCCGGTACCGTAACGATCACCGTTATTAGGGAGCTTCGCGCGAGTCAAATAGCGAAATAATTATTTAATATGGAGGTTCTATGAAGAAGTCAAACTTCTACGAGATTACTGCTAAATCTGCCCACCTTACCAAAAAAGCCGCCAAAGACGCGATAGATACATTTTTGTCCGAAATGACCAAGACTCTTAAAAAAGGCGACAAAGTTGTCTTATCTGGATTTGGCACTTTTTCGATCGGCAAAGTCGGCCCTAAAGACGTTGTCCCTTTCGGAAAAGAAGACAAGCGGGTCACTGTCAAAAGCCACAATGTCATCAGTTTCAAAGCCGCAAAACCGCTTCGAAAAGCGATTTGGTGATGATTAATGCCTGCCTATGACGCACACAATAATATGTGACAGTCTTACTAAAACTTACAAAGTTGAGAAAAAGCGACCCGGCCTCACAGGATCACTTCGCGATCTAATAAAGCCTCAATATAAATCGGTTATGGCCGCTAAGAACATCTCGTTCGTCATCGACGAGGGGGAGCTTGTTGGCTTTATTGGCCCAAATGGGGCCGGGAAAACTACAACTCTAAAAATGCTCTCTGGCCTTCTCTATCCCACATCAGGTTCTGTCCAAGTTTTAGGTCACGACCCTTGGTTAAGAGAATATCCCTTTCTCACGCAAATTTCCCTTGTTATGGGCCAAAAAAATCAGCTTTGGTGGGATTTGCCGGCGATAGAAAGTTTCTCCCTAGCCAAAGATATCTATAACATCCCCGCTAACCTCTACAAAAAAAATCTGTCGGAACTCACCGAGATGTTAGATCTTTCCAAAGTCTTAAATACCCAAGTCCGCAAACTTAGTTTGGGTCAGCGCATGAAAGCTGAGTTGGCTGTCGCATTACTTCACTCTCCAAAAGTCCTATTTTTAGACGAACCAACAATCGGCCTTGACGTAGTTATGCAACAAGTAGTGCGAAACTTTATCAAAGAATACAACAACACTCACGAAGGCGCAATAATTTTGACAAGTCACTACATGGAAGACGTCAAAGAGCTATGTAAACGCGTCATCATCATCAACGAGGGTGAGATCTTATATGATGGCTTATTAGCTGATGTGATCGCGAAATTTAGTAACGAAAAAATCATTGAAGTTATTCTGCGATCAGGCAAAGTTGAAACCCACAAAGTCCCCCGCGACGAAGTTACAGGGAGGTCTGCGAAACTATTGCAGAACCTAGATATTGTCGACATTAACATTAAAGAAATCCCGATCGAAGAAGTGAT
The DNA here is from genome assembly GCA_001003385.1 of Microgenomates group bacterium GW2011_GWF2_47_9. Classification (GTDB taxonomy): domain Bacteria; phylum Patescibacteriota; class Microgenomatia; order UBA1400; family UBA12108; genus LCPA01. Next base: position 26,496 of record LCPA01000008.1, read on the forward strand.
AAGACAAGTCTTTGCGAGTGCTAATAAAAATAAGAAGTAAACCTTGACCCACCCATGAAAAAATATTGGTCAATTTTCAAGATAACCTTGCAGGAATACTTTGTCTACCGTCTCAACATGATTATGTGGAGGGTACGACAAATATTCGTTTTCCTAATTCCATTCTTTATTTGGAAATCTGTTTTGGGTGAAGGGGGAGATATCTATGGTTATACCTTCGCCTCAGTTATTACCTATCTTTTTGGCACTACTGTGATTCGATCTCTTGTCATGGGCAGTCGGTCCGTTGACCTTGGATGGATGATAAACAGCGGCTATCTCACCATCCCTCTCATGCGCCCAATTGGAACCTTCCGTTTACTATTTGTGCGTGATTTAGCCGATAAGCTCTATAATCTTTCCTTCATTTTAATCGAAATTCCCCTTCTTCTTTATTTTTTCCGCCCACCCGTGTTTTTGCAGTCTGATATTTCAGCGATCCTGTTCTTCTTACTCTCGCTTTTGATGGCAATCCTTATATATTTTTATATAAACATTATCTTTGGTTCACTCGCCTTTTGGTCTCGCGATGTTTGGGCTCCTCGCTTCCTCTTAATGGTGATCATGGAATTTGCGACCGGTGCCATGTTTCCTCTCGATATGCTCCCAGACATAGGGAGGAAGCTCGCCCTTCTAACCCCCTTTCCGTATCTGCTTTATGTGCCCATGAAAATATATTTAGGGCAAGATTCTCATATAGCCCTATCTCTTGGGTTAGCTTTCGGATGGTTAATCTTACTTTGGTATCTCACCCGCCGTATCTGGCAAAAAGGTCTCAAATTATACGAAGCTGAAGGTAGGTAAATTATGCGCAAATATCATCTGAGAGCATACCTGAGAGTCTGGCTCAAACTCACCGCTCAGCTATTCCAGTCGCAGATCGCAAATTCACGAGGCGCGGCCCTTCTTTTTATTATGGGAAAATTACTCCGGCTGGCCACCGCCTGCCTTTTGGTTTATGTTGTGGTTGGCCGAGCCAAACTTATAAGCGGGTACAGTTTAAATCAAGCAATTTTTATCCTCTTGTTGTTTAATCTCATCCAAACTTTCTCTCAACTTTTCCTGCGGGGAGTATACATGTTTAGGCAAAAAGTCATCGACGGAACCTTCGACTTTTATCTATTAAACCCATTAAGCGAACTTTTTTATAGCTTGTTCTCCTATACTGATCCTCTGGACATTGTCGTTTTTATACCCTACCTTTTCTTGACCGGCTGGGGCCTTGTTAACGCGGGATACGCTCTTACAGTTTGGTCAGCCCTAATTATACTTTTGATTACAATCCTTACCTTTATCATGGTCATCTCTTGGCACATCCTAATTATTAGTATCGGGGTCCGCTATCTAGAAGTAGACAATACGATTATGCTATACCGAGACATTGAGCGGATGGGGGCCTTCCCAGTCGATATCTACGGCAAACTCGGTCAGTTTTTACTTACCTATCTTGCCCCCTTTGCCCTCATGGCGACCATCCCGGCCAAGTATATCTTTGGACAATATAACCCACTTCTCCTCATCGTAATTGCCTTTCTTGCCTACCTAGAGCTTCGCCTCTCTATCTGGTTTTGGCAGAGGTGCCTTATCCATTACTCCTCCTCTTCCTCATAAAATTAGCAAATATTCCTCGCAAGGCATGTTAAAATGTCGCCATGTCTGGTAAATACTATATCCACACCTTTGGATGTCAAAGCAATAAGAGTGATAGTGAGCGGATCGCCGGCGACTACGAGGCACGTGGCTTTACCCCCGCCCGTTCATGGAGATCTGCAGACAACATCATCGTTAACACCTGTGCTATTCGCCAATCAGCCGAAGACAAGGCCACCGGTTTTTTGTTGAATGTTGAGAAATACTTTACTACTCACCCGCTCCGTGTGAAACCCAAGATTATTCTCACCGGTTGCATGACTCATCACGGCCAAGCCAAACTTCGTGAACTCCTGCCCATGGTAGATGAGATTTTACCGGTTGGGGAAGTCGGGTTTAACCAGCAAGCTATAAGAAGTGATAATAAGCATGCCTGGGTCCCTATCTCCGAAGGTTGTAACTCCTTCTGTACCTACTGTATTGTCCCCTATAGCAGGGGAAGAGAAAGGTCCCGACCTCTTGATGAAATATTGTTGGAAGTAGAGCGCCTGAGTAATGAGGGTTATACCGAAATCACGTTGATTGGGCAGAATGTCAACTCGTGGGGACTGGAAAAAGTAGGGATTGGCCTGCGCAAACTTCTTATGGACAAAGACCGCTCTCTCAAAGAAATTGATCTCCCAGATAACGCATCACAATATCTTAAGCCAGATGGGGTTCCTCCATTTGTTACACTTCTTCGCGAAGTTTCCAAGTACAAATCACTTGTTAAAATCCGATTTATGACTAGTAATCCCTGGGACTTCCCCGATGAACTCGTTGGTGAAATTGCAAATAACCCCAAAATAGACCGCTTCCTCCATCTCCCCGTCCAGTCGGGTAGTAACTCTGTTCTTGCCCGCATGAATCGGGGATATACGCGAGAAGATTATTTA
>LCPA01000008.1:29117-36131 GCA_001003385.1 Microgenomates group bacterium GW2011_GWF2_47_9
TCAGGAAACCGTTGACCTAGCCAAAGAAATTGGCTGGAAAATTGGTTTTATCGCCCGCTACTCACCTAGGCCCGGTACCGCGAGCTTTAGGCTTTACAAGGACGACGTTTCTCCTCTAGAGAAAAAACGCCGCTGGCAGATACTTGAAGATCTTATCAACAAGCCAAACCTTGGTTCCAAGCGACCAGTAATTAAATGATTATATTTTTTTAATGACACAAAAACTTCTTTGCATTGTAGGTCCGACTGGTACGGGTAAAACAAGCCTAGCTGTCGATTTATCTAAGCAATTACCATCTGTCCTTATCTCTGCTGATTCAAGTCAGGTCTATCGCGGCATGGACATTGTGACCGGCAAAGATCATCCTCAAGATGTCATCCTGCACGGGATCGACCTTGTCTCACCCTCTGACCCTCTCTCCGTCTCTCTTTGGTATCAAAAAGTCAAAGATCTATTAACAAAGTCTCCGCTCCCAATCATAGTCGGCGGTACAGGGCTTTATGTCAAAGCCATCACCGAAGGTATCCCGACTATGTCTATTCCTCCAAACCCAAGTCTGAGGGCTGAGCTAGAGCCTCTCTCCGTTTTAGATCTGCAACTTCATCTTGCTGGGCTTAACAGTAAAAAATTTTCCGAAATGAATAACAGCGATAAGCACAATAAAAGAAGGTTAGTCCGTGCCATCGAGATTGCTTCAGCTATAACGCCGAATTTCCCCAAAAATATTTCCCACGATACCCTCATAATCGGTCTCAAGTTTAATAATCAGGATCGATATCTTTCCAATCTAAAATCAAGAGTTAAAGCTCGGGTTGAGGGTGGGGCTATCGAGGAAACAAAATTACTACTCTCTAAATACAATGCAGATTTACTCTCCCATCGCGCCATCGGATATCGCTCGATCATTGCGTACTTAGGTGGGTCACTCACGCGCTCTGCCATGCTGACTAGCTGGTTGGCTGATGAGTATGCCTACTCCAAGAGACAAATGACTTGGTTTTCAAAAATAAAAAATGTTAAGTGGTATGAATGTGAAGATCCACATTTATTTGAGAAGTTAGCAGAACTTGTTACTTCCTGGTATCATAAATAAGTAGTTAAAGTTATGAAACCGACAAAAGTAGAAATATCCTCAAAAACCATTGTCTTCACAGTCTTCTTTTTGCTTGCTTTGTGGCTCTTATACCAAATCCGTAGCATCTTAATCCTCATCTTTATTGCCTTCATTCTCATGACAGCCATAAACCCGATTGTCACTCTTGGTAGGCGTAAGAAAATCCCCGTCTTACTCATCATGCTTGTCGTCTATCTTGGGGTCATCGCTCTGTTTAGTTTTGTCGTAGCCTCTCTTGTCCCAGCCGTCATCAACGAAAGCAAATCCCTTGTCCAAAACATGCCAAACTATATCGGAGCCTTAGAGCACTCTCTTAGTATTAAACTTGATTCGGGTTTAGGAAATAGTTATTTGGCGTCAATCCCCTCTAACATCTTAAAGCTCGCGGCAGGGGCGTTCTCCAATATTTTAAATATCTTGGCGGTATTTTTTATTGCATATTATCTAACGCTCGAGCGAACCTCACTTCACCTCTACCTTGTCAAACTATTTGCAGATGGCAACTCAGAGCGCAGAGCAGAAGCGCTTATTCTCGCAATCGAAAAGAAAGTCGGCGGATGGGTGAGGGGTGAACTTTTTCTCATGGGCATAATTGGCCTCCTTACTTACATTGGTCTTGTGCTCCTTCGCATTCCCTACGCTCTTCCCCTTGCCGTCCTTGCAGGACTTATGGAGGCCGTCCCCAACATCGGCCCCGTTGTTTCTGCGATTCCCGCTATCCTCATTGGTCTTACCGTCTCCCCAATTACAGGCCTTGGGGTCACAATTCTTGGAGTACTCATTCAGCAGTTAGAAAATAATCTTATCGTCCCAAGAGTAATGCAGGCGGCGACAGGGACCAAGCCTTTAATCACAATTCTCGTTCTTTTGGTGGGATACACATTGGGGGGTATTGCGGGCGCCGTTTTAAGCATGCCTCTCTTTTTAACCATCACAACAGCTTATGAGCACGTTACAAAAAACAATTAGGAGGTTATATGTTTAACATTAACTCATGGCAAAACTCGCTCGGTACCGTAGCCGGCAATACTCTTTCCCAGTCATTGACGTTTATCCCAAACTTAATAGGCGCCTTGCTCGTCTTTGTGCTTGGAATTATCCTTGGTAATTGGTCACGTACTCTCATTATCAAAGGTCTTCAGTTCGTCAAATTCGATTCCCTCGTCAAAGATTCTAAAATAAAGGAATTTCTGAAAAAAGCAGAAATCAATCAAAAAGTAGAGGAAATCTTTGGCACTCTCATTAAATGGATTATCGTACTTATTTTCTTTATCGCCGCAACAAACATTATTGGTCTCACCACAGTTTCACAACTCCTATCAGGTATTCTTGCCTATATCCCGAACGTTATCTCTGCTGTTATCGTTCTCTCTATTGGGATTCTGCTCGCCGGCGTTGTTGAAAGCCTCGTCAAAGGGGCATTGGCTAGCGTAGATCTAAAAACTTCTCGGCTTATGGGCAAAATTGCAAGCTATACTATAGCCTCGATTGCCACTCTCGCCGCCTTCTCAGAACTTAAAATCGCCGAAAACTTCGTGAATATCTTATTTATTGGCTTCGTCTCAATGCTGGCGCTTGGCTTTGGTTTGGCGATTGGCCTTGGGGCAAAAGACTTGGTTTCCAGAGTCCTTTCAGAGTGGCATACCGACCTTCAAAAAGAACTCAAGCGCAAGTAACGGCAAAGGTATTATTTATGTTCCAAACAATTATTCTCGGCGTAGTCCAGGGACTAACCGAGTTCCTTCCCATTTCAAGTTCTGGACATCTAGTTTTGTTCCACTCTCTTTTTGGTTTCAAGAACGTTGATCCCGCCTTTGATGTTTTTGTCCAAGGGGGGACAGTCTTGTCTGTTTTGATTTTCTTTAGACGAAAAATCCTTGCTCTATCATCTCGCGATCTACTCTTACTTTTCATCGCGACTTTGCCCGCGGGCATTGTAGGGCTTCTCGTCTCGCCATATATCGACTCGCTCTTTACTTCCTTGTCTGGAGTTACGCTTGGCTTTTTCCTGACCACAGCTGTCGTTTGGTCATCCAAGTACGTAAAAGCACTATCAAAAGTTCTCTCACCTCGAAAATCTTTTCTTATTGGGGTTTCGCAAGCTTTTGCCATTTTACCTGGCTTAAGTCGGTCTGGCACCACCATCGCCACGAGTCTCTTATTGGGTATAAAACCAGAAGTCGCTTTTACCTTTTCCTTCTTACTGAGCATTCCAACCGTTATGGGAGCCTCTATTCTCGGCGCAAAAGATCTGGTATGGGATGAGACTATGACCCTCAACTATCTGGCGGGGTTCCTTGCGGCCACAATAACTGGCTATTTCGCACTAGTCCTTCTTGCCAAAATCGTGAAAAAAGGCGAGTTCTACAAATTCGCACCCTATACTTTCACACTCGGCCTGCTTTCGCTTCTCATTGTACTTTTACGTTAAACGGGTCGGCGTAAACATTAATGAGCTTTCCTTGTTGATCATAAAGTTCTACCCGCAAAATCTCCAATTGACCTATCCCTGGATATTCAAGTCTCATAAGCTCAGTTTGGGGGCTCGCAATTGCCTGTTGGAGGTCAAACTCAACTCGAAGTTTTTTACCGAGACTATCGACGCTCTGACTTTGGCTAGTTATACTCCCAATTAGTGCGCTAACAATAACGGGTTCGCTCACGTGTCCAATCTCAATCATTCCCCGTACCACTCCACCCGCATTACTAACCCACACCTTTGCCGTATTTGGGCTTTCCTTCGTGAGTCCTACTTGTGCAGACCGTGCAATATCAGTTAGTAACAGACTTCCTTCCCAAATGGCCTGTTTGCCGTTCACCGCGACCCACACCTTGCCAGTCCGCGCCCCATCAGGTATCTGTACTTCGATTACGTTGTTCCCCCACCTCACAATTCCAGTTTCAGGAGACAGAACGTTTCCTACATATACTTTGCTTTCCCAGCGATATTCGCCGAAGTTATTACCAAGAATTACGACCGTATCTCCTTTTTTACCGAAAAACATACTCACTCGCTCGATTTTTGGGGGGAGTGCAGGGTAGGCAGGTGGTGGAGTAACTGGGGGCAGTTCAATCTCTTCGGCCGCCCCGGACCTGTTCTCGGTATCTTCTTGCGACAACCTGACCGAAATCGGCACCACCAATACCAGGAATAGCACCGCATTAAACGCTACGATCCTTTTCCAGGAAAGTACTCGGTGTATCCGCTCGTATACATTGTCGCTCATCTGATCCTCCCTCTTATTTAACCCTTTTTCCTGCTGATTATTATAGCTCGTTGTTCATGATCAAACAGGATCGAAAAATCATCAAACAATCCTTTTAAGTCATCTTCACTTTCTGTTCCCTTAGCAGAACTTTCAATATTTTTGAAAACTTTTGATAACAAAGGCCGGGACTCCAGAAAAGCCTTGCAGGGTAATCCTTTTTGCCCTTGAGAGGTCCACCCCTGTATCGTGTGCCGCTTGCAGAGGCATGGTTGTTACGACCGCCCCCGAATCCAATAAAAAAGTCGTGTTCACAAAACCTTGAATTGTTTTAAGCGGTATTGTCACCCTCGGATCCTGTACAAACCCAAAATTTTCGTAAAGCGTGTTCTTATAAGGAATTCGAAACTCTAAGTTCCCCCAGCTATCATTTAAACTCACCGAGTTTACGCTTGTCGAAAAAAAGTATTTACGTAAGACCAAAAACCCGCCCAGTAGTCCCATAAACGCAAACAAAGAAACAATTTTAAATATTGCTCCAACTTTTGTTTTAATATCAACTTCTTGCCCCGCGTATTGAGAGTTGACTGTCTGTTGATCGTAAGTAATGTATCCCATTTCTCTTCAACTATACATTAAATCTAGACCCTTTGTTTAAGATTTCTATCGTATTTTATAGACATACAGCTCACCGTCTTTTTTTAGAAGGTAAAGCCCATCAAGTGGGTAGGTATTCGCGATAACCAAAGCCCCTCTCTTCATTTCTTTCTGGCATTTCCTAACAAACCTTGGCGCGTATCTCGTCAACTGATACACAAACACTACATCAAACTTCGATAAATCAGCTTTCCACATATCGGCAAAGTGAATTTTTATCTTCGAGTTTTTCTTTCTCATCGCCCTAATGACTGCGTATAGGTAGGGCAGGGGCTCGATCTCCCATCCCTCCCCGCTAGCACCCTTCTTTGCAGTCGAAAAAAGTACTCTCCCGTCTCCGCACCCAAGGTCAGCGACGTTGTCACCCCTTTTTACATACTTCAAAAACCTGGCGATCTGTGTGTCCTTACTCGGGACGGTTGGGGAACCGGTCTTTGTTTTATAGACGAAAATTATTAAGTACCAAAATATTATTCCTGCCCAAACATACTCCATCTATCCCATTGTATCCCAAAACCATTCTTTATATCTGCCGTCTATCTGCTATTATTAGGGAATGTACAATTTTTCTCCGACTGATATTGTCGTTTACTCTACCATTCTTCTTCTTTTTGTTTTTAATCTTGTGACCCTGATTATGCTTATAAAGCTCAAAAAGCACTACAACTCACTTGTTGAAAATGCAGACAAACAAACACTAATTTCTGCTCTTGAAGGGATCCAAAAGACTCTTGCCTTGCATGAAAAAAGTATCATGGTAATCAAAAAAGATCTAAATAAGGCGGTCGACTCTGCCCGGCTTCACGTCCAGAGAATGACCCTTAAACGCTTTAATCCCTTCTCCGATACCGGCGGCGACCAAAGCTTTATCTTGGCACTACTCGACGGAAATAAGGATGGCGTTGTGATTACCTCACTTCATAGTAGAGAAAATACCCGTTTCTATGTAAAATCAGTCAAAGGTGGCTCGGGAGTTGACCATCCGCTTTCAAGCGAAGAACAAAAAATAGTCAAATAATTGGAGTAATCTATGAAAAACAAAACAGTTAAAATCGTTCTCTACACCCTCTTCGCTTTTTTTGTCTCAACTGGAGTGAGTTTTGGGGTAACCTCATACCTGTACAGCCCTGGCAATGGTGGTCCTATTACCCCGATCGCGACGCCTCCCTCCGGCTCAGGCCTAAACATTGACCCCGGTGAACCAAAAGTCGCCGAGTGTCCCGTCAACGGTGAAATGTTTACAAAAACTGAAGCAGGTGTTTGGGAGACCCGTCGACCCATAGTAGCTATGATCGAAAACAGCGTCGACTCGCGGCCCCAGTCAGGGCTCTCAAAAGCCGACATCGTTTACGAGGCAGTCGCCGAGGGTGGGATCACTCGCTTTATGGGTGTCTTCTATTGTGGCATTGCCGCCAAAAATACCCTCATCGCTCCTGTTCGCTCGGTCCGTATTTACTTTGCAAATTTAGCCGCTGAATACAACACCCCCGTCTTCGTCCACGTTGGTGGAGCCAACTGTGGGGCAGGCGACGTAGGCAAGGGGACCTGTGAATCTGACAAAAGAGTCCTAGCCCTTGAAGCACTTGCCAAGTTTGGCTGGCGTGTCAGAGGAGGTAACGATCTAGACACTATCTTCGACGCCGGTTATCCCGAACTACGTCGGGACGAAAATCGCCTGGGTGCAGATCGTGATATCGCAGTAGAACACACGATGGTAGGAGATACTTTTCACCTCTACAAAGAAGCCGAAACACGCGGTTTTACTGGCTCTTGGGGCAAAGAAAAAACCTGGGCCGCCGGTTTTGACTCTTGGCTTTTCACAGATGGTAAGCCATCCGCTAGTCCCGACGCTGTCGAGATTAGCTTTGGGTTTTGGGATGGATACCATGACTTCGATGTCAAATGGGTCTACGATAAACAATTAAACGCCTACAAGCGCTTTATGGGTGGTTCACCTCACCTTAATCTAGAGGACAAAGAACAAATCACAGTTTCTGATGTTATTGTGCAGTATGTTCCCGAAATCGCCACAGGCG
>LCPA01000009.1 GCA_001003385.1 Microgenomates group bacterium GW2011_GWF2_47_9
GCCAAAGGTAAAGAACTAGAATTTGTCCGGGGCAAAATGTTTGTCGAAATCGTCCCCAAAGGCAATTCTGTCGACTACAACTGATCCGAAACTAGTGTTTGAGTAGATTTTTTGTACTATAATAGCCCTATATCGTGTACCGTAAGGAGGAGGTTTTATGTCGTCTCTTAGTGACTTTATGGTTAGCAAAGTCAGAACCAAACTATTCGAGACATTTCTTACCGACCCAGAAGAGATGTATTACATCCGCGAGCTTACCCGTAAAATTGATGAAGAAATTAACGCTGTCAGGCGTGAACTAATCAATATGAAGAGTAACGGCATGCTCAAAGAGGAAAAACGCGGCAATAGACTGTACTACTCGTTCAACCGCAATTATATTTTTCACAAAGACTTGCTCTCTATGGTAGCCAAAACTACCGGCCTCGGGCTCTCACTAGCCAAATCCGCGCCCAAGTTAGGCAGGCTCAAATTTGCCATGCTGTCTGGCCGCTTTGCTCGCAAAATGCCACGCCTCAAAGATACCGTCGATCTCTTGCTTGTCGGTGATGTCATTATGCCCCAGCTTAGCGAACTCATTAAAGAGCAAGAAGCCAAGCTAGGCCGTGAAATAAACTATACGGTTATGACAGCTCAGGAACTTGAATATCGCAAAACCCACAACGACCCCTTTATTGGGCGGATCCTCATCGGTTCCCGGGTCATGATAGTCGGGGACGAAGAAGAGTTAGTTGCCTAGAGGTAAGAATATGACAGCAACAAAAATTACTCGTATTGGCAACTCCAAAGGCATCATTATCCCCTCAGAAGTCATTAAGTCGCAAGCTCTTGAAGAGGGAGATGAGGTCGTTCTTACATTTGATTTAGCCTCACAAACTCTCTCCTGTACATTCCCTAAAACAAAACAACTCAAACTTACAATCAGATGAGTCTGATGTACAATACTCCTGTATGTCCAAGAGTTTTAGGAACATTATCTTTATTGTTTTGTGTACAGCTATTAGCCTTGTAATCGACGCTCCCAAGAACTATTCCCTTGCGTTCAAACTCTTTGGCAAAGATATTAATTTCCTTATCTCCTCTCCCTCCATAAACATCGAGAAACCTTTTGCCTTTTCACGCAGTCTCGAGATTAAGCAAGGACTTGATCTACAGGGAGGTACCGAAGTTATTCTTTTGGCCGACATGACCAACATCGTTGACAGCGATCGGCAGGACGCTCTTGATAGTGCCAAAGAGATCATCTCTCGCCGAGTAGATCTTTATGGAGTATCTGAACCAGTAATTAAGACTTTAGTTAGCGACTCCTCATATCGAATTTCTATTTCTCTCCCTGGCGTAACTAACCCACAAGAGGCGCTCGACCTCATTGGTACCACGGCCCAGTTAGATTTTCGCGAACTAGTTGGCGAGGCAAGTGCCTCCGCCACATTTGCCGATTTCAAGCTTACCGACCTTACCGGCAAGGATCTCAAAAAAGCTACCGTTCAATTTGATGAGCAAACCGGCACTCCTGTCGTCGGCATCGAGTTCACGCCCGACGGCGCGGCCAAGTTTGAAGAAATCACAACCCGCTCGGTCAACAAACCCCTCGCCATCTTTCTTGATGGTTATCCAATCTCGACTCCCATCGTGCAACAACCAATCTCAGGCGGCCAGGCGGTTATTAATGGCGGATTTACGCTAGATTCGGCCAAAAATCTCGCACTCACCTTAAACGCCGGCGCCTTACCAGTCCCAATCTCAATTATCAAACAACAAAATGTCGATCCGTCACTTGGTCAAGATAGCATTAAAAAAAGTCTCATAGCCGGAGGCATTGGTCTTATCGCAGTAGCCCTATTTATGGTTCTCTTGTATGGACTGCCCGGATTTATCGCCGTTTTGGGGCTTATTATCTATGGGCTTATCACTTTGGCTGTGTATAAGTTGATTCCCGTCACCGTCACATTGCCGGGACTAGCCGGCTTTATCCTCTCAATTGGCATGGCAGTTGACGCTAATATCCTTATCTTCGAGCGGATGAAAGAAGAACTGCGCAAAGGTCACGATCAAAAATCTGCCATGGAGCTTGGTTTCGGTCGTGCCTGGGACTCCATCAAAGACGCCAATATTGCGACCCTCATTACCACCTTCATTCTCTTTAATCCCTTAGATTGGAACTTTTTCAACACTTCCGGCTTAGTTCGAGGCTTTGCGCTCACGCTCTTCCTGGGAGTTGTCATTGGTCTTTTTACAAGCATCTTCGTGACTAGAACCTTATTGAGGAATTTATATGCCAAAAAAACATAAAGATATAAGTAATAGCAAAATTTACGAGCCAATGCGCTTTTGGTGGGTGTATTTTGCTATCTCTCTCTCGGTGCTTATCCCCGGAGTTTCTTCATTAATCAAAAACGGTCTAAAACTAGGTATCGACTTCACGGGAGGCAGTAGTATTTCCTGGATCGCTCCATCACTCACCAAGGAATCAATTGTCGAAGCATTTGAAAATCAAAACATCTCCGTTAGCTCAGTCACCTTGCAGGGAGAGATGACTACAATAACTACTCCCCCGATCGACCGAAACGATTACAGCCAAGTCCTCTTTAAAGTAAAAGACTCTGAGGGCTTCAAAGAACTGTCCTTTGATACGGTTGGTCCAAGCCTAGGCGCCGAGCTAATCAAGAAAACATTTTACGGGATCGCCGCCGCCGCCTCCCTGATTCTCCTCTATGTCGCCTACCGTTTCAAAAACTTCAAATTCGGCGTTTCTGCCATTATCGCCATGCTCCACGATCTCTTTGTTGTGTTGGGCATTTTTAGTTTGCTGGGGAAGTATGCGCATGTCGAGGTCGACACCCTTTTTGTGACGGCCCTCCTCACGATTCTCTCCTTCTCGGTTCACGACACTATCGTTGTCTTCGACCGGGTGAGAGAAATAAAGAAACAACACGCCTACCTGACTTTTGAAGAAATCACGAACCGCGCCGTAGTCGAGACTATGGCGAGAAGCATTAATAACTCCATGACTATAATCTTTATGCTTTTGGCAATGTACCTACTTGGTGGGACGACCATCAAATGGTTTATTCTTGCGCTCCTTGTCGGCACGGCCTCAGGCACCTATTCCTCAACATTTACAGCCGCTCCTATTCTCGTTATATGGGAAAGACTTTCTAAAAAACTCAGGTAGGTAGTAAGCCAGATTCTGTTTCTCGATGATCATTTATCTAATGCCCGTAAGCTTCGGAACTCGGGTGTGCATCCGTCTTTGTCGTTCCATTCGCCGGTTGCAGTAGGGAGGATTGCCCGTTTCACCCCCCTGTCGGGGACTCGTCTCTGTTGCTCTAACTAGCGGTTACCCGTCACGTTTTTCTGTCCGTGCACCTCGCACACTACTGTCTGGACTTTCCTCCCCGCCAAGGCGGGGCGATCATCCACCTACCTGAGTAATGGGTATTATACCAACTCTTTCACACGTAGTGACAAATACTCAGTCGTGTTCTTACTACTGTCCTCGAGTATCTCCTCAAACAATATGTTTAGGATCTCTCCAACTCGCCTTGATGGGGGAATCCCCAAAATCTGCATTACCTCTGACCCGTCAATTGCCAAATCCTTCAGGGAAAGTGGTTCGTAAAACTGTTCCCCGATTCTTGTTTGCAACTCCGTCAGTCGCCAGCTAGTAGCCTTGCTCCCACCCCCCACTCGGTCTCCGATCCGAAGGGCCATCATATCGTGTATATTTTCTTTCCCGACTCTTCGGATAAATCGCCTAATGGCGGCATCTGTCATTTTTGAGTCATATGCAAACATGTGCCACCTGACTAGTGTAAATATGCGGTTTTGCTCATTTTTCGAGAACTTGAGTCTTTCGGCAATTTTTTTGGCGGTTCTAGCCCCAGATACTTCGTGATTATAAAAAGTAATTTTCCCCCCAACCTCCCCCAATACAACTGGTTTGTCTATATCGTGGAGCAATGTCGCCAGTCGTACGACCGGGTCAGGAGAAGGGCATGCGCGCAAAGCCTCCACGCAATGCGTAAAGACATCATAAATGTGGTGTCCCGCTTGCTTGACTCCTTTTGCCTGCAACAATTCGGGTAGGATTACTTTTAGGATCCCTGTGCTTGCCATAAGTAGTATTGCCTGAGCCGCGTACTCTGTTGCCAAGATTTTTCGCATTTCCTCTCCGATTCTTTCCCAAGAAATCTGCTTAAGGTTCTCTGATTTTTTTCCGATTGCATTCAAAGTCTCTTCTTCGATTTTAAATCCGAGCTGTGCCGCAATTCGCACCGCCCGCAAAATCCGTAGAGCATCCTCCTCAAATCTTTCCTCCGCTTTCCCAACTGCTCTTATCACTCCAGCCTTTAAATCATCTTTACCTTGATATGGATCAATAATCTCAACTTCACACATTCCCGCTTCCAAAACTTTTATGATCTTTGCCGCCATGGCATTAATTGTAAAGTCTCGCCTCTTCAAGTCATCTGTAATTTGTTTTCCCCACTCTACCGCGTCTGGGCGACGCTTATCACTATATCCATGCTCAGACCTAAAGGTTGTGATGTCATATATTTCCTCATCCTCACATGTTTCCGGGGCAAGATTGAATTGCTTCTTTAGGTGTTTTCCGGCCACCATCACCGTGCCATAGGCGTTGTCATAAAAACTTTCTTCAAAAAGAGGCAACATTTCCTCAGGTTTTGCACTGGTTGTTACGTCCCAGTCCTTATTTGGTCTTTCAAGTAAAGTGTCGCGGATTGCCCCCCCCACGACATACGCCTCGTATCCGCGCTTTTCAAGTTCCTCCGTAATTTTGATCGCTCCTTCGTTGATGTGAAGTTTCATTTTTCTATTATAACCCGTCCTAGCCAATAATAATGGTAGGGTACAATGATCATTATGGAAATTTCACTCCTGTCCGACCTTACGCAAAAAAACTCACCTTCAGATATTTTCCTTAAGGTCCTCGAGGTTAGGGGATACCGTTCAAAGGAATCAATCGCGACATTTCTTGCCCCTCCTTTTCCCACCCTTAACTACTTGCTAGAGAACATCAAGATTAAAAGTTCTAGCCTTACCAAGACCAAAGCTATTGTAGAAGAAGAGATTCAAAAAGGCAGAGATATCTGTGTCTTTGGCGACTATGACGCCGACGGAATCACCTCGACTGCTATTCTATGGCAAACGCTCAAACTATTAAATCAAAAGAGTAAGGCACGCATTCTCCCTTTTATTCCCGACCGGACAAGGCATGGATACGGTCTTTCATCTCGAGCGCTAGACGATATTTTGTCTGGTTCAGCCTTTCAGGGTACGCACTATAAAGATTTCTCACCCAGTCTCATCATTACCGTCGACAACGGCATTACCGCCAACGAACAAGTAGCTCGCCTAAGAGCCAACCACATCAAGGTAATCATCTCCGACCATCACACGCCAGGGACCACTCTGCCTAAATGTGACGCTATTATCCATTCAGATATTACCTCAGGGGCGGGGATTGCTTGGCTCACCTCGCTATATATATCAGACTCCCTCCAAGCAGTCCTCGATTTTATTGATCTTGCCGCGATCGGTGTTACAGCTGACCAGCTCCCCCTCAAAGGAATTAATCGCAGTATCGTTAAACATGGCTTGATGGCACTAAGTAACTCCAAAAATAAAGGCTTAAATGCTCTCATAAAGTCTGCCGGCCTAGCGAGCCCTGTGCTTTCGACTTATGACATTAACTACGTGTTAGCTCCGCGCCTTAACGCAGTTGGTAGGATCGACAACCCCCTTACCGCCTTAAGGCTTCTATGTAGCGATAGTGATCTCCAAACGGCCACTCTCGCCAAAATGATGAATAGTAGTAACGAGGTGCGCCAGGAATTGACCTCCGCTTCCCTGTCGCTCGCCCTCAAATCTCCCGCCAAAGACAAGGTCATGGTAGCCAGCTCACCTGAGTTTCACGAAGGAATTATTGGTCTTGTCGCGGGCAAGCTTGCCGAGACCCACTCTCGCCCTGCGATTGTGATAAGTGAAGGGAAAGAAGTCTCCAAGGGCTCCGCTCGTTCGCCAAAGGGCGTCAATATTACCACGCTCCTTCGTCAAACACAGGATCTGCTTCTATCAGTCGGTGGTCACGAGCAGGCGGCCGGCTTTAGTCTCAAAACCGATAAAATCCCCGAATTTATCGCAAAAATTACCAGGATCGCCAACACAGAAATCAAGCCCGAGCTATTGGTTAAGAAGGTTACAGCTATCGCAGAACTGCTTTTGTCTCAAATTTCTCTTCCTCTTGCAACTCTATTTGAGGGGCTAGAACCCTTTGGGATCGGCAACTCGAAGCCCCGCTTTGTATCTCGAAACCTTACCGTCCTTGAGTGGCGCTTCCTAGGGTCTGGGAAACACAGTAAATTTACCGTAGAGCAGGATGGTGCCTCAAGAGAAGTGATCTGGTTTAACAGTAATCTTGCGACCCCTCCCTCGCACATTTCCTCCCTTGTCTATACCATTGACATCAATCGCTTTCGCAGTAATGAATCACTACAGCTTACGGCACAATATGTCGTCCTTTAGTAAAGAACTTAAAACATTATTTATTAGACTACAGCTTTTTTCGGCTGACCGGAAGCTGGCCTATTTCTCCTTGTTATTTTTTCTTTTTCTTTATCCAGGCCAAAACTACTACCAGACCCTAATAATCGAGCCAGGTGAAAAAAAACTCTATCAAATTGACGCAGAAAAACACGATCTCTATCCTGTCTCGGATGGAACGCCCCCACCTTCTCATACAGCCTCTTCTGTTGTTGTGAAAGATGCTGTCACCAACACCTTGCTCTACGCCAAAGATCCCTCCACTCTCCTTCTTCCAGCCTCTACCACCAAAATCATGACTGCCATCGTCGCCTTAGACTACTATTCACTAGACGATGTCTTGACAGTCCAATCCGAAGACCGGGCTATTGGCTCCACCATGGAACTTGTCAAAAACGAATCCCTTACTGTTGAAAACCTACTGTATGGTTTACTAGTGCAGTCGGGCAACGATGCGGCGCTTGCCTTGGCCGAGAACTACCCTGGAGGATACGCTGGATTTGTCCTGGCGATGAATAAAAAAGCGCATGAGCTTAATCTAGATAGTACCGTCTATAAAAACCCCTCCGGCATAGAAAGTTATGGTCATCTTACAACCGCAAGAGACCTAGCTGTTCTTGCCTCTTACGCCATGAAAAATCCCGTAATCAGCCGGATTGTGAACACCAAGACTATTGTTGTGACCGACCTCTCTAAACTAATCGAGCACGAACTAGTCAACACCAACGAATTATTAGATTTTCAAGGGGTCAAGGGGCTCAAGACTGGCTGGACCACCAACGCAGGAGAGTGTCTTGTCACGTATGTTGAAAGGAATGGTCACCCCATTATCACCGTACTATTAGGTTCGCAGGCGCGTTTTGAGGAAACCAAGCAAATCATTGACTGGACTTATAACCATCACACCTGGCAATTACTTTCCTACGAGTAATTGACTTCCCCCTACCTCTCTGATATTGTGAACCCACAATAACAACGCTAAATAGTTTGCTGACAACAAACGAGTTGGAACCGGGTAAGCCCGTCATAGCAGGATAAGTTAAACAAAAGGTGGCACCGTCTAAAGACCCTTGTGATAGGGAATATAGGCGGTTTTTTTATACAAAAAGGAGAATTTTATGAACAGGACATACGCATCCGAAACTTCTAAACTTGTTGGGAAAGAAGTTACTGTAAAAGGTTGGGTCAACTCTGTTCGCAGTCACGGCAAAATTGTCTTTTTCGACTTGCGGGACAGAAGTGGTTTGTTACAGGTAGTGATAAAGAAAGCTAGAGTTAAGCCAGAGGATATTATTGCAGTCACAGGGACTGTGGTAAAACGGCCCGCAAACCTTGTCAACCCCAAAATCGTCTCAGGCTCCGTTGAATTACAAGGATCAACAATCGAAATCTTGTCGCCTTCCCGCGAACTACCTTTCCCGCTCGATGGCGACGGACTAGACATCGACGAAGACCTGCGCCTCAAATATCGCTATCTCGATCTGCGTAGGCCACGTCTTGCAAACAACCTCACCCTCCGTTCAAAATACGTCCAGTCACTACGCGAATATTTGTTCGAGTGCGATTTTACCGAAATCGAGACCCCGCTTTTGACAAAATCAACTCCCGAAGGTTCACGCGACTTTGTAGTTCCTAGTCGCCACTATCCTGGGCAATTTTATGCTCTCCCCCAGAGTCCTCAGCAATACAAACAACTCCTAATGACCGCAGGTTTTGAGAAGTATTTTCAAACAGCAAAATGTCTTCGAGACGAAGATCCTCGGGCAGACCGCGCCTACGAACATACCCAACTAGATCTCGAGATGAGCTTTGTTACCAAAGAAGATGTTATGTCGGTAGTGGAGGGGATGATCACCCATGCCTTAGGTAAAGTTGGTTTTGGCGATAAAATTATCTCAAGCCCTTTTCCTGTCATCACTTATGAGTCAGCGCTTGCTAAATACGGCGCCGACAAATTTGATCTGCGCACGCCTGAGGAAAAACAAGCTGGAAAACTAGCCTTTGCCTGGGTGGTTGACTTTCCGTTTTTTGAAAAAACCGAAGATGGTGGCTTTACGTTTACACACAACCCTTTCTCAGCTCCCTCTCCCGAACACGAACAATGGCTCCTCACAAAGCAAAACGTGGAAAAAATTGTCACTCAACAATATGACCTCGTCTGTAACGGTCGGGAGGTGGGGGGTGGTAGTATTCGCGCGAACAGCTCTGCCGTTTTACGAAGTACTTTTGAGATCATGGGTTACAAGGACGAAGAGATCAATGAACAATTTGGCCACATGCTAAGCGCCTTCGACTTTGGCACTCCTCCCCACGGTGGGTGCGCCCATGGGTTTGAACGTCTTCTCATGATCCTGCAGAATGAAGAATACATCCGCGAAGTACAAGCCTTCCCGATGAGCGGCAAAGGCCATACATCAGTCATGTCTGCTCCATCAGCTTTAGACCATGAGCAATTGAGCGAGCTAAAGCTTGAAATTGTTAGTGCCAAAAAGCTCTCCGGCGGGCAAGAAGTATTCGCCGCCATCGTAAAACTCCTTGAGGACAAGAAAATTACTGGTGTTAAGGTTACCGAGCATGCCCCAGTTTTAACAAGCGAAGAGGCCGCCAAAGTACGTGGGACAAATATCGACCAAGGGGCCAAAGCCCTCGTCTTATATGGTGACAAGAAACCTTTAATGGTCGTCGTTCCAGGTTCAGTAAAAGTTGACATGAAGGCCATCAAAAAACTAGCCAACATCAAGGATTTACGGATGGCAAGTCCTGACGAAGTTACCTCCCTCACTAGCTTGCCCATAGGAGCTATACCCCCGTTTGGGAGTCTATTTGGTATCGAGACTTACTGCGATATTGGGCTTTCCAAGAACGAAAGAATCGTCTTTAACGCAGGACTACATGATCATTCGATTGAGATGTCCTATAAAGACTGGGCACGTCTCGAAAACCCTCTTGTTTCAGCATTTGCTCAAATGTAGTTTGCAATCTTACTCGACCCATGCATCTGCAATGGCTGGTACGTAACCAATAAATTCTTCATCCCCCTCAAACACATACACGGGTTGTAAAAATTGCTGGGGAATATCAGAATCATAATACCCGAGATATACCTCTCGCACCGTCGTTGACTCTACGCCCGGCTTAATGTTGGCTATAAATCCAGCTCCAGTCTGCATCCTTTGCCATGCCTCGGCAGGCGTGATCAAGGGATAAACAGCTGAATTTTCTAAATCGACCGGGAAGTAAGAATAGTCAAGGTAAATAAATTGCTTATCGTCCTCTCTTTGCATGGCAAGGATTGCCGAGATCAAACCTTTATCTGATCTTGGATTAACTACCTCTACCTCCTCTACTGGAGTACGGTAGAGATTTACCCTTATAAAGTGTGCTTGAGAGCCAGAGGGGGCCGAGACCAATTGGCCGTTCTCGGCTCTAAGATAACTCCTTGTAAAATCTCCATCCTTTACATCCTCAGGTAGCAGTTCCAACCTAGAGAGGATGTTTTTCGTTCGATCTACCGCCTTTGCATCCGAATATATTAGGTTTGGGGTGGCATATGTTGGATCATCCTGCCACTTCCGGTCCATCACAAACGCGCCCGTAATCACGTTCATTGTCAAAGAAGAAGCGACCGGAAACGCCGTATCCCAGCGATAATCGGTTTCTGATAGTTTCTTGGGTTCCTCGATAAAGTCTAGCCGATTAGCGACCGCCTTTGAGCTATCATAGGCCAAGAGGTTTGGTTTTCTAATTGGCATGAAATAAACCTTAAACTGCGTATCCATCTTGCTGGGCAGGCCACCCGTCCTTGTTTCCAGAATATACTTGAGAGTTGGCTGATCTTTCTGGGGAAAAATGAGTTTGGGTAATTTACCCCACTTCACGTCTGGAGGGGGAGGGGGAGGGGGGTGTAGTTTTTTCCAGTACGCCACACTTGCATTCAAGACTATCCGTCCAATCATAAGGACTACCAGTCCGATACTGCCGTACTTTATCGCTTTTCTGGCCACAATCGCTACTTCGCCGAGTCTACTCATAAACTCTAATATAACAGGCCAACAGCCTGATGTATAATTGATTGGTGAAGATAAGAACACGCATCGCTCCCTCTCCGACCGGTATCGCCCACTTGGGGACCGCCTATACTGCAATGCGTAACTGGGCGCTTGCCAAGCAAAGTGGCGGGAAATTCTTGATTAGAATCGAAGATACTGACCGCGAGCGCTATGTAGAGGGCGCAGTCGAAGTCATTCTTTCTGCCCTCAAGTGGTTGGGGATCGACCACGACGAAGGTCCAGATATTGGTGGGCCACATCTTCCCTATACTCAATCAGAGCGTCTAGATATATATAAGAAACATGCCAAGGAGTTAGTTAACTTAGGCAAAGCCTACTATTGTTTTTGTTCTCGCGAAAGACTCGAAGAGGTAAGAAAAAAAAATCTAGAAAACAAGACTTTGCCTCGTTACGATCGACATTGTCGCGCTCTTGATCCCCGCTCAGCCGAGCTTAGGGTCAAAGCTCAAGAATCACATGTGATAAGGCTCAAGGTACCAGAATCAGGGGTAACCACATGTTCCGACGTTATAAGAGGGGATGTAAGTTGGGAGAATTCTGGCCTGGATGATCAGGTTTTACAGAAATCCGATGGCTATCCCACCTACCATCTAGGAGTTGTTGTTGATGATCACCTGATGGGGGTTACCCACATTATTCGTGGGGAGGAATGGCTCTCTAGTTCTCCCAAACACATCTTGCTCTACCAGGCCTTTGGTTGGGAACTCCCTATTTTTGCCCACCTGCCAGTTATTAGAAACAAAGACAAAAGCAAAATGAGCAAGCGTAAAAACGACGTTTCAATCCTATCTCATCGCGATCGCGGGTATCTCCCTGAGGCAATCATGAACTTTATGGCTCTTATGGGCTGGTCGCATCCTGAGAAAAAAGAGATCTTCCCCGTTACAGATTTTGTGAAGTACTTCTCACTAGAGCGTGTTACTTTGACGGCGCCCGTTTATGATATCGACAAACTAAATTGGCTAAACGGCCAATACATCCGCGCCCTTAATGATAAAGAACTAAGCTCTAGACTCATTCCTTTTATTCCCTCAGATTGTCCAAAGAATTTAGTTTCCCAATTGATCCCACTTGTCAAAGAGCGTCTCGTCACTCTCAAAGATTTTGAAGAATTAACCAAATTTTTCTACCGGGATATTGAGGTTGACCATAGTCTTTTACACAAAAAGTCAAATCCTGAACAAGTCAAAGAACAGTTAACCGAATCCATAAAGATTATCGAGAAAATGTCTGATTCAGACATGACCGCTCCCCGCCTAGAACAACTTTTCCGCACCCTTGCGTCTGCGCATACTTGGAAGCCAGGACAATTTTTTATGATGTTGAGAATCGCAACCACAGGTCAGATGGCCACCCCTCCCTTGTTCGACACCATGGCTGTGCTTGGACGTAAACTAGTCCTTAAGCGTTTGCAGTTTCTTCAATAACTCGTTGACTTCCATTAAAGTAGAGTCTTTTTCGCTTCTTTTCTTAACCTCCACCTGCATACCGGTCTTTTCGCTCACGATCACTCGGGTCGGACAGCCAATAAGGTCAGCATCAGCCAACTTGGCGCCAGCCGACACCTCGGCTCGATCGTCAAATAAAACCTCAACTCCTGCCTGAGTTAATTCCTTATATACCGCCTCTGCTCTTTCTTCTACCTCCGCTGATCCACCCCCTATCGAAACCAACTGTACCTCAAAAGGAGCCACACCTCTAGGCCAGATAATCCCTCTCTCGTCGTGAAAAGTCTCGACCAGAACACCCATTGTTCGCGAAATGCCGATTCCATAACAACCCATGATTGGGTATTTCTTTTCCCCCTTTTCGTCAATAAAAGTGAGGTCAAAGGCTTTCGTATATTTTTGCCCCAAATCAAAAACGTTCCCGACTTCCGCCGCTTTTGCCGGGCGTAACTTATCTTTCCCACACTTTGGACAATCATCTCCCTCATGGTAGGTCTTAATATCATCAACATTCACGCAATAATCACACATTTGGCAATACAAAATATTCGCCTCTCCTGCCTCAGAGAGAACCTCAAACTCGTATGAAACTTTTTCAGTAAATGCCCCTCCGCTCGCTTCTGTGACCTTAGCCGTCAGACCAAGTCTCTCAAATACTCGTAAGTAAGCGGCCTTTGCCTTGGCATAAAACACATCAAAATCGGCCTGGGTTGCGTGCCAACTATAAAGGTCCTTCATCAAAAACTCCCGCCCCCGCATGATCCCCGATTTACTCCTCAGCTCGTCCCGGAACTTCCATTGGATGTGGTAAATCGACATTGGCATATCTTTATAGCTATGAATAAACTCGCGCGCTAACGTGGTGACTGTCTCTTCGTGGGATACTGCAAGTGCATAATCCTTCCCCGTCCGGCTTTTTAGCTTGAATAAGACATCTACTTTGTCCCATCCACCCGACTTCTTCCATAGCGAGGAGGGGTGCATGAGTGGCATCAAGACTTCTTGCCCCCCGATCTTATCCATCTCTTCTCTTACAATCTGACTTATTTTGTTAAGTACCCTAAGTCCAAGGGGGGTATATGTATAAACTCCCGCCATCACTTGTCGCACAAACCCAGCCTGTACCAACAAACGATGGTTGACAGTATCGGTGGCGTTGGGGGCGGTCTTTAAGGTTTTGCTAAATAACTGTGAGTATTTCATATGGTTATTTTAACAGATCAATCTCTTTTGAATCATATTGACATTGTCAATTAGAAAATGTTTACTTTAATCATTACCCAATTAAATATAGTAATGGAGTGATATGAAAAAGAAGAAAAACGTTGTCAATCGTCAATTGATGATCGCGCTTGGCGCCTTGGTCGTCGTTACCTCGGCCATCTACTTTTTTCTAAAAAGTCAGGCCGTACCCGCCAACGTTTCCGAAATTAGAAGCGCTACCGGCCTTCTTGGGTCTGCCCCTGTTGATGAGCTCAACAATCCCGAGATACCCTCCGAACTAGATGCGCTGGCTGTCAAAACCGAGACCCTTTATACTGCCAACTTTCTTGATATTTCAGAAACAGTTCATAGCACCTACTACAGCGACGGGGGAAGTAGTCGCATTTACTCTGGTGAACCATTTGGAAGAAGTGGTGGGAGTCTCTATCTTGAAATTACAGAGGCACCGGGTGTCTACCCAGAAGATCTCATGCTCACAGTCCCATACGTTTTGCCGACAAACAAATTAAACACCACCGAACTCTACGCCAGAATCCTGCCTGATTCCGGTGCAAACGCCTGGCTGAGGCTTAGGACCAACGTTATTGAAGATGGATACTTCAAAATCAGTCTTCACCCCCAAACCCAAGCGTACGAGTTAATTCGCTACTACCAGGGCAATACCACAACCTTGCGCTCCGGCCAAAGCGACAAAATTCGTCCCGGCACCAACTACAACTTCCTCAAAGTCATTCGTAATCCCAAGTTTGGTGGCCTAGAAGTGTTAGTAAATGGCACCTCTCTCTTCAAAATCAACGATAAAACACTTGTTGGGGGTGTTAGTCAGCTAGAAATCTCGGCCTATGATCCAGATGTTCGCGCCCTGTTTACCAAGTTCAAGGTTTATTAATCTTGGGAATCTAGATCGAGTAGTTAAGTAGTTCTGAAGTTAAAGGTTTAATCGACTCTTCAGTAATCGAGTCTAAATTTATCGTGGTTTTACTCGCAATGTACTTCTCAAACTGATTCATCCATTCACGCCAAGTAGTAGTTTTCCCGCCCCCATACCTAACAGCAAGGTCATCTAGTCGAGCCCGATAGCTGGTGACCCCACTCGGTATCACTCTGCAGTCAGCATACATAAGGATAATAACCGATGGACTCATCGCATCAAGTTGTTTAGGGCTTGCCTCCGAAAAATATAGCTCCGCTTCTTCGTTTACGATTCTAACCATCTCCGTTAAGCCCATCTCTTTCAAAATCGCCGTTGTTGCAGTATGAGCACTCGTGCCATATTTAGTTCGATATTCATTTTGCACTCTCTGCCACCTCTCTAGGTCTGGTGTGTTCCCAAACAAAGCTCTTCTTTCTGGCGAATCAACTAAATCAAACTTTACGATATTGCCCAGATCATGTAGTAGACAAGCCAGGGTCACTTCCCTAAGATTAGCCCCACTCCAACCGCGCGCGATCAGGTGACCAACCCCTGCCACCCTAATCTGATGCTCGATGAGTTGTGGCATTACTTCGTACTTTTTATACACGTCCTTGATCAACATGTCATAATGATATCACTATGCTTTCCGCAATCGCCTGTATTTTATTTAGTACCCTTACTTTATATATTGCCACCTATCTCCTAGCTGTTTTAAAGCGAGACAACTCAATTGTGGACTCGATTTGGGGTCTTGGCTTTATCCTTGCCTCGATGGTTTCCCTCTCCTATAGTGATTTTGGCCCTAGGAATCTCCTTGTCTTCTTGCTGATCTCACTTTGGGGAGCACGTCTTTCCATCCATATTAGCGCCAGAACTAAAGAAAGCCAGGAAGACTTTCGTTACAAGAGGTGGCGGGAAGAGTGGGGGAACTATTGGGTTATTCGCTCATTTATCGAGATCTATCTTTTTCAGTGGTTTACGCTTCAACTAGTTGCTATCCCCATTTTTCTTCTTAACACCTCTCCCTCATCAGCTCTTACCGTGCTGGACGCTCTTGGAATTTTAATCTGGTTTTTCGGCTTCATCTTTGAAACCGTGGGTGATCACCAGCTAACAAAGTTTAGATCAAATCCCAAAAACAAACTCAAAATCATAACCTCTGGGTTGTGGCGCTATACCCGTCATCCCAATTATTTTGGTGAGGCGACGTTATGGTGGGGGATTGCCCTCATCGCTTTTGCCCAATCACATAACCTCCTTGCCTTTGTTGGTCCATTAACCATCAATTTTCTATTAATCAAGGTCTCGGGCATTCCTCTGTTGGAGGAAAAATTGCGTGGACGCGTTGGTTGGAAAGAATACGCCTCCCGGACATCCCCATTCTTCCCACGTCTTCCAGAGAGAAAATAGCAAAAAACAATGATAAAATACTCGCTGTGA
>LCPA01000010.1:0-13638 GCA_001003385.1 Microgenomates group bacterium GW2011_GWF2_47_9
GGCTCACTTGGTCAGGGCGTGAGTTTCGCGGTGGGACAGGCGATCTCGATTAAGTTGAAATATGGAGAGCGAGCACAAAAAGAGACACCAAGAGTGATATGCCTAATGTCCGACGGCGAGTTGCAGGAAGGTCAGGTGTGGGAAGCATTTAATTTTGCAGTCAGGCGACAACTTGATAATCTAACTTTTATGATCGACAAGAATCGAATACAGATCGGAAACTATGTAAGTCAAGTTAGCTCTAGTATTCGAATGGAGGCAAAATTAGAGGCATTTGGTTTGCACGTACTTGAAGTTGAGGGGAATGACTTGACTAAGGTAAGACAGGCGCTTATGAAGGCGAGGGAAGTTCGGCCTGTGCCCTGTGTGATTGTCTGTAAAACTACGGCAGGGAAGGGTGTAACATTCATGGAAAATAAGCCTGAGTGGCACGATAAAGTGCCGAACCGCCAAGAAATGGAGCGGGCTTTGGTGGAGCTTACAAAAATATGACCATTAGAATTGATTGGCGAACGGCAGAAAAAAGGGCGATAAGAGACGGGGTTTCGACGGGACTTGCGGCTATTGGGAGCGATAAAAGGGTAGTGGTTTTGTCTGGCGATTTGGCTGAATCTACGCGAATTAACGGGTTTGAAGAAGCATACCCTGATAGATTTTTTGAAATGGGAGTTGCGGAACAGAATATGATGGGGGTAGCGGCAGGGCTTGCGAGCGAGGGGTTTGTGCCTTATGTCTCTTCTTACGCAGTTTTTTCCCCGGGGCGAAACTGGGAGCAAGTAAGAGTATCGGTAGCCATATCTAAGCTTAATGTAAAGATTTTAGGCGGACACGGGGGACTTGCGACTGGGCAAAACGGACCGACGCATCAGGCGGGAGAGGATGTGGCGATCATGAGAGCTTTGCCTAAGATGGTGGTATTGGTTCCGGCTGACGCGGAGCAGGCAAAGCAGGCGATTATAGCAAGCTATAAATACGTTGGACCCGTTTATATTCGTCTTGCTAGACCACAGACTCCTAATTTTACGAAAGATTTGCCATTTGAAATAGGGAAAGCGGAGGTTTACCGACCGGTCGATCCACAGGCGGGAAAGGTAAGGGTGAGTATATTTGCGATGGGGATTATGGTTTATACGGCCTTGCTGGTAGCTCAGGATTTGGCGAGCGAGGGAATAGAATGTGAGGTTGTGAATGTTTCGAGCGTGAAGCCTATGGATAGGCAGACTATTGTTATGAGCGCAAAGAAAACCGGGAAAGTAGTGACCATGGAGGACCATCAAACGGCGGGAGGGCTCGGGGGGGCGGTCGCTGAGGTACTGTCAGAGGAGTGCCCGACAAGGATGGAAATCATTGGGATTGAGGACAGGTTTGGAGGGAGCGGATCTTTTGATGAGCTATATCGTGATTTTGGGTTAGACACTGATAGCGTGAAGGCAAGAATTAGGAAATTTGTGTTAGACTAAGGCCTATGGCTAACTATGATGTAGTGACAATTGGTTCTGCGACTTTGGATATTTTTATGCGAAGCGATAAGTTTAAGGTAATAAGTTCCGGGGAGGTTAAGGGAGGACTCGCCATGTGTGAGGTATATGGCGGGAAGATGGAGGTGGAGGAGGTAGAGATTGTTTCGGGAGGCGGAGCAACGAATGTGGCAGTATCACTTGCCAGAAAAGATTTGAAGACAGCTTGTATTTGTGAGATGGGAAATGACCCCCAGGCACTTATTGTGCATCAAGACTTGGAAGCGGCACAAGTTGATACGCGTTTTTTGGTACAGGAACCTGATGAAACTACGGCTGTATCGGTGATTCTCATTGCAGATGATGGGGGGAGGTCGATTATGGTTCATAGAGGAGCGAGTGCGATGCTCAGCAAACGAGACCTGCCTTTTGAAGAAATTGAAGCACGATGGATACACATAAGTAGTTTGGGGGGAAACTTACAGCTTTTGAAGCAGATCCTAGAGTTTGCTGACAAGCGAGGGATTAGGGTGTCACTTAATCCGGGCATGAAAGAAATAAAACGTGGGGCGGAATTATTGAAATTGCTAAAAAAGGTAGAAATACTTTTTCTTAACCGAGAAGAGGCGGGGGTACTAACGGAAGATGATTATCAGAGTGAGGCGGTATGGAATAAGGGTGTGTGCGAGGTGGGCACAAAGGTTGTTGTGATTACAGATGGAGCGCGAGGAGGAAAGGTTTGTATTGACCAGAAAAATATATTTTGGGAGGGGCGAAAGCCTAGGAAAGTGGTTGACACTACGGGGGCGGGGGATGCTTTTGCAAGTGGATATCTGGCGGCAATTTTGTATGGGCATAATTATGAGCGGGCGATCGGATGGGGGAGCGTAAATGCAAGCGCGATTTTAGGACATGTGGGGGCGAAAAAAGGACTTTTGACTTTGGCGCAGATTAAAAACTTCTAAACCATTAGGATTTGAGAATATTTTCGCGGATAATTGTGGCCGAAGCGTTGAGGAGATCCCGCTCTTCGAGCGAAAGCTCTGGGTCAAGCACCTTTAGAACACCATTTCTACCCAAAAGACAGGGAAGGGAAAGGGCGAGATCGTTAAGCGAGTATTGTCCGTGAAGCGGAGTTGAGAGAGGGACAATTTTTCTTTTGTCGTTTTTGATTACATCGACGATGTGGGTGAGGGCTGAGGCGATACCATAGTAGGTGGCTCCTTTACCAGAGATAATTTTGTAGGCGTCTTGTCTGACTTCGGCTTGCGCCCAGGATAATTGTTCATGACTGATTTCGGGAAAACTCATGAGTGACTTGCCACCAACACTTGCGAGGGAATTGGCGGCAAAGGAAGAGTCGCCATGCTCTCCCAAAATATAGGCATGGATGCTTGTCGGATTGACAGAAATGAGCTTGGAAAGGTGAAGACGGTAGCGGGCGGTATCAAGAAGTGTGCCTGAGCCAAACACCCTGCCTGGCGCAAGCTTGGCGAGAACGGAGGCTTGGTAGGTCATGACGTCTAGGGGGTTACTAACCATGAGGATAAGAGTTTGGGGAGCATGCTTAACAATAGAAGGAATCATTTTTTTGACGATTTCGCAGTTGGCTTTGCCTAATTCTAGACGAGTTTGGCCTGGTTTTTGGGAACAACCGGCGGTAAAAATGACGAGATCGGTACCCGCCAAGTCTTCGTAAGAATCAGTAGCGATAATTTTGGTGCCAGAGTAAAAAGGAGAGCCGTGTTCTAGGTCCTGACGCTCACCTTCCGCCTTTTTGAGGTCCCGGCTAAAGAGAACAAGCTCGCTTGCCAAACCCTTGAGGAGGAGGGCATAGGCGGTGGTAGTACCAACTCTACCGAGACCGACGATGGCGACTTTAAATGTTTCACTTTTAAGCATTGGATTAACTATATCAAGTTTACTGACAATATTCACTTTGATGATAAGATATTGATTTGTATGGAAAAAACCATAAGAATTGCAATTGATGGGCCGGTTGGAGCCGGGAAAAGTACGGTTGCTAGAGCAGTAGCTCAAAAGCTTTCGATTGTATACGTCGATACAGGCGCGATGTATCGGGCAGTAGCGTTGTATGCGAAACAGAGTGGAATTTCATGGCAGAACGAACGTGAAGTAGTAGGACTGCTTGATAAAATTAACTTGAAACTTGGTCAGCCTGAGGGGGACCAAAGGGATGGAAGAACGTTGACGGTTTTATTAAACGGAGAGGATGTAAGCTGGGAGATTAGAAAACCGGATATGGGGGAAGGGGCCAGTATCGTAAGCCAGTATAAATTGGTCAGAGAAAAACTTGTTGATTTACAGAGAAAGCTTGCAAAGGGAAAAAGTGTAATTATGGAAGGGCGGGATATAGGGACAAGAGTTTTACCAGAGGCAGAACTGAAGATTTACATGGATGCGAGTGTAGTTGAACGGGCGAAAAGAAAAGTGATTCAGATGGAAGAGAGAGGAAATAAAGTTACCTACAAAGAGGCAAAAACAGATGTAGAGACTCGTGACCAGCGCGAAAAAAACCGAAAAATTGACCCCCTTCGACCAGCGGAGGACTCTTTTAGACTAGATACTAGTCATTTGTCTGTAGAGCAAGTTGTTGATAGAATAGTCGAGAAAGTAAGGCAGATAACTTAATATCCGGGAGGTGAAATGGGGAGTTTTTTTCAGATTGCGATTGATGGGCCGGTTGCGGCAGGGAAAAGTTCGGTGGCGCGTGAACTTGCAAAGAAGCTTGATTTTGTGTACGTAGATACAGGAGCAATGTATCGGGCAGTAACATTAAAGGCTCTAGATAATGGAATTGCAATTGGGAATGAAGATGAGTTGGTGCAGTTAGTCAGAGGAATGGAGATTGACGTAAGGGCTCCCTTTTCGGATGAGAAGGATGGGAGACTTAGTACGGTGCTTATGGATGGGCGTGACGTGAGCTGGGAAATAAGGACTCCTAGAGTGAGTGAGGCGGTAGCGACAGTAGCCGGACTCCCAAGGGTGCGGGAAGTGTTGGTTGAAAAACAGCGAAAGATCGCACTTCTTCGAAAGGTAGTGATGGAAGGAAGAGATATTACTTATGTCGTTTTGCCTGAAGCTGATTTGAAGATATACTTGACGGCGAATGAAAAAGTGCGAATCGAGCGATATTTTCAAATGTTGTCCGCCAAAGATTCGAAGATCACAAGGCTTGAAGCGAGACAGATTCTCAAAGACAGAGATGAGCTAGATATCACAAGAGAGGCAAGCCCGCTAAGAATTGTGAAGGACGCTTGGGTTCTTGATACAAGCGAAATGAATATCGAGGAGGTGGTTCAGATTATCGCCGAAAAAGTGGGGGGTCTTTCGTAATGAAAAAGATAATTAACGAAGACAAAAACGAACCGGTGGTAGAGGAGGAGAAGAAAACACGACGGAAGGAAGGTTTGGAGAAGCGAAAGCAGGCGAAGAGTAGCGAGAACAAAGCTAGATGGTCAGGCCTCATACTATTTGTAATTTTGCTTATCATGGGATTTTTACTTTCAGTTAGCGGAGAGGTTAATAACGAGAGCTTTGTTGAAGAGAATGAAGGTCGAGTGATGGTGAGATAAATTAAAGGATTTGTCCACTTAGAGAGCAGTTAATTATTGGTTCTGTTCCTTTGACGAAGTATTCGGTTTTGGGTGGTAGGGAACATTGATTATCACAATACGGCTTGCCGTCTATGGGACAGAGTTTGACAGGCACCAGATTGGCGGGCGGGACGAAAGCAATATCGGGCGAAGACTTTAAAAGTTTTTTCATAGTATTACTCCAGATGGGGCTAGCGCCGGTGATCCCTGAAGCAATATTAGACATAGGGGTGTTGTCGTTATTGCCAACCCACGCGGCTAGAAGAAGGTCTTCGGTATAGCCAATGGTCCAGTTGTCGCGGAGAGAGTTGGTGGTGCCGGTCTTGACGGCAACTTGGTGAGCGGGAATGTTGAGAATGGAGTTGGTACCAAAGGCGGGGGCGCGAGCATTACGGTCCGATAAGATATCTGAGATTTGGTAGGCAATCTCTGGAGTTAAGACTTGTTTTTTCTCTTTTACGGTGGGGATAATCGATTGTCCGTTTGCCTGTTTGATCGAGAGGATGCTAATGAGGGGGACTTTGGTGCCGTAGTTGGCGAAAACGGAGTAGGCAGAGGCCAGGTCAAGCATTGTTATCTCGCCGCCACCTAAGGTTAAGGAGAGGCCGAATCGAGAGGAATTTTCCCAGGTGCTAATTCCCATTTCGCGGGCCAATTTGACTAAATTATCGACGCCTAAAGTGTTTAGTAGTTTGATGGCGGGAATGTTGTAGGATGAGGCTAGGGCGGTACGAAGAGTGACATTACCATGAAATGACCCGTCATAATTTTTTGGGCAGTAGGGGGCTTGGCCTTTTACTTTAAAACAGATGGGAGAATCTTCAATGATAGAGTTGGGACGGAAACCATTCATGAAGGCGAGGGCATAGGTTAATGGTTTGATGGAACTGCCGGGCTGGCGAGGTTGCAGGACGACGTTGACTTGACCATCTCCTTTAGTGTCAAAAAAGTCATGGGAGCCTACCATA
Source organism: Microgenomates group bacterium GW2011_GWF2_47_9 (assembly GCA_001003385.1). GTDB lineage: Bacteria > Patescibacteriota > Microgenomatia > UBA1400 > UBA12108 > LCPA01. Next base: position 6,043 of record LCPA01000010.1, read on the forward strand.
GCGATAATTTCGCCTGATTTCGGGGAAAGAACAAGACCGGCGGCATTGTTGACATTGAGGGATTTAATTTTTGCGAGTTCTAAATCAATTTCATTTTCAAGAATTTGTTGTGTATCAAGATCGAGAGTGGTCGTAACCTCTAATCCTCCGTGACTTACCAAGTGTTCACCAAATTCTTGTACCAAAAGATCTTTGATGTACATAACAAAGTGGGGAGCGAGGATATTTGTTTCTTGTGGACGAAGAGCGATAGTTTCATTTTTGGCTGAAAGGGCAAGATCTGGAGAAAGATAATTTTCTTCCACCATTCGATCCAAGACTTGTGATTGACGGGACTTGGCTAGATAGGGGTGGGCGCCAAAAGGGGATAGGGTTGTGGGAGAGACGGGGAGTCCTGCAAGGAAGGCTGATTCGGCGAGAGTAAGGTCTGTAGCCGATTTGCCAAAGTATTGTCGGCTGGCTGACTCTACGCCGTAGGCTGTGCCTCCGTAGGGGACGTAATTGAAATACATCTCTAAAATTTGATCTTTAGAATATAGGCGTTCGGTCCAAAGTGAGAGGACAACTTCTTTGAGTTTTCTAGTAATGGTTTTCTCTGGTGTGAGGAGGGCGTTTTTTACCAACTGTTGAGTGAGTGTTGAGCCTCCCTGTAGGTAGTTGCCCGACAAATTATTTCTGGCGGCCCTGGCGATACCAGAAACGGAGATGCCAAAATGATGATAAAAGTTTTTGTCTTCGGAGGCGATTGTGGCCTGTATGAGGTGAGGTGGGAGATCGCTAAGCTCGATAAGAGAGCGGTTTTCGTCGCGGTAAATTTGATAAAGCAGTCTGCCATTTCGGTCTAGGATTTTGGTTGAGAGAAAGGGAAGGTTTGTGCGCAGTAGCTCGGGCGAGGGGAGGTCTTTAACAATGAAATAGTAAAAAAGAGAACAAGCAAGAATGGGGAGCGAGGCTAAAGAAAGAAATACCCAAGATTTAAGGGCAAGCTTTGGGAGCCGAGTGGGCAAAATGAGAGAAAAGTGGGGGTATTGAACTTGGCTGAAAAGGTGGCCTATTTTTTGAGTAAAAAGATACAACAATTTGAAATAGGCAAACACAAGTATAACAATAAGGGTAATGAGATATAAGATTGGTTTACCAAGCAATTTTAAAGTCGAAGTAAGGAAATTTTTTAGTGTGGATAAACTACTCGACATTAGACATATTGTAGAGGAGAGCTAGATATAGGTCTAGGTGTAATGAGTATTTACCTAAGGTAGTTTGTGATTGTTGTCCAGAGAGCAGTATTATCACCTTCGTAACCAAGTGCCCAAATTGCGATACCACCTAAGCCAGATTTTTTGACAAGTTCTAGCTTTAACTTGATGGAGTTAATATCTTCGAAGTAGATTTGAGAGACAATTTCGCCACTTTCTCTTTTGAGGGCGTAGGGAGTGAGGGTGTTGCGGTCCCAGAGGAGTTCGAGTGTGTTATCTCTTATTAAGGCGTCTATTCTTTCGAGGGAGGCGACAGAACCCCTACCTGACGTTTCGGTATACTTGGTTCCCTCGCTGGTTTTCCATTCGTAGCCATAAAAGGGGATGCCAAGGAGGATTTTATCGGGAGGAACTAATTTGGAAATACTTGCGAGATTGGTGAGAATGTCGTTTTCAAATAGTTGTCCAGCTCCTCTTATGGGGGCATTGGGGCCGGTCTTGTCGTTCCCAGGGAGAGTGTAGTCGTACGCCATGACGACAAGGTAATCGAGGTGTGGGGTGAGAGATCTCAAGTCCCAGATTCTTTGAGATGTGCCAACGGATGGGTAAACAGAAACACTAAGAGCTAGCGACAGATTTTCGCTTTCTTGGGCTAGGCGTTTTACGAAGGTGGTAAAGGAGTTTCTTAGTGATGGAGGGGGATTTCCCAAGGGCTCGAAGTCGAGATTAATCCCAACGGCGCCACTCTCCTTTTGGACTTGAAGGATAGAGGCGATAGCCGTCTCCATTGCTGTTTTTGAGCTTAAAATCGAGGTCAAAGAGTCTTGATCGATAGGCATGATTGTAAGAGTCAGGGGAACTTTGATGGGATTATTAATCAGTCTTTTGTAGTTGGTATACCCCGGATCTTCTTCGCGACGGTTGACAAGTTGATAAACTCGGCCGGTTGAGTCTAGATGAAGCGCGAAATATGCGAAGTCTGTGATTGAGTCTAGCGCTAAGGGAGTAATTTTTTTCATGTTCCAGTATGGAACAAAGCCTAAAATTTTGTACTGTGGAGGAGGGGGTGACTTCGGGGTTGTATCCAGGTGGTTGAGTGGGGATAAGGGGACTCTCGGCGGGTAGAGGACAACGAGCAAGAGAATAAAGGTAGATAAAGCAAGGAGATAGGGAGCGAGTTTAACGAATTTCATAAGGAAAAAATGTGGGAGGTTCAGTGATCCCTTCGGGGTAGGGGTCGCAGTCTAAACAATAATCGAGGGTGAAACTATCACTTGTGACTAGGTGTTCTTGGAGTTCGATGTTGTCAAATTCTTCTTTTTTGACTGGCGGATGGCGGGTATCTCGGTTGATCCAGATTTCTTTTCTTACGGCTCCGGGATTGGTGGGGATTGTGTCTTTTAGAAAATACTCGTAACGGGTGGGGCAGGGGTTGTCGGCGGAGGGTAAAACGCCGGTGTCAGCGCACACGCTTGCGCCTTCGATTCCATCCTTGGGTTTGTGGGGACCGGGAGTTTCGATGTCTTTTAGAGTGACTTTCATAATGTCTTGCCAAATCGGGCTTGCACCTGTGACCCCGGAGGCAACGTAACTCATTGGGGTATTGTCATTATTACCAACCCAGACAGCAACCAAGCGGTTTTGGGTGTACCCAATTGTCCAGTTGTCACGAAGGGAGTTGGTGGTACCAGTTTTGACAGAGACGGTTTTGCCTGGAACATTGAGAACAGAGTTTGAACCAAAGGCGAGTGAGCGGGCATTGTTGTCCGACAAAATATGAGAAATAAGAAATGAGGTTGCGGGCGAGATCACTTTGTCTGTGTTGTCGGGGGCAGGAAGAGAGTCGCGGGTACTTTCGATTTTTTCACTCCGAGCTTCGGGGTCTAGGGACTCGAGTATTTTTCCGTTGTGATCTTCCACTTTGAGAATAGAGACAAGGGGGACTTTGGTACCGGAGTTGGCGAATACGCCAAATGCAGTAGCTAGGTCGAGCATAGTTACTTCGCCACCCCCGAGTGTGAGTGAAAGGCCATAGCGAGATGGATCAGTCCAGGAATTGATTCCCATTTTACGGGCAAAATGAATGAAGTTTTCGACACCGTTAATGGCTAGGGTCTTCACGGCCGGAATATTGAGCGAATTACCAAGGGCAAAACGGATTTGAGCCGGACCGCGGAACGAGTTGTCATAGTTTTTGGGACAGTAATCTGCTTGTCCTTCGACTTGAAAGCAGATTGGGGCATCAAGGAGCATGGTAGAGGGGGTGATGGCTTTGGTTTCGATTCCCAGAGCGTAGTTTAAAGGTTTAATGGAACTGCCTGGTTGACGCAGTCTGGTTGTAACGTTGACCTTTCCATCGATCTTGGTGTCGAAGTAATCGCGACTTCCGACCATAGCAAGAATTTCGCCAGTTGAGGGATTGGTGACGAGGGCGGCTCCGTTTGAGACTTTGAGTTTTTCCAGCTTCGCGATTTCGGCTGAGAGGGAGGCGGTCGCAAGTTCTTGGAGTTCTAGATCGAGACTTGTGGTGACGCGAAGTCCACCTGACTCCAGTTCGTGAATGCCATATTTCTCTTCGAGAATTGCTCTTACGTACATCACGAAGTGGGGGGCTTTGATGTCGATTTTGGAGAGGGCGAAGTCAAGCTCTTCTTTTTTGGCCGCAAGAGCTTGTTCACTGGTAATATATTTTTCTTCTACCATCCGGTCTAGAACTTGAGATTGACGCGATTTGGCGTTGTCGGGGTTGGCAAACGGAGAGAAGCGGGAAGGAGCCTGAGGGAGTCCGACTAGGAGCGCACTTTCAGCAAGGGAGAGATCGCGAGCACTTTTGTTGAAATAGCTTTGGGAGGCGGCTTCGATCCCGTAGGAGGTTCCGCCATATGGAATGTGATTGAGGTACATTTCGAGGATTTGATTTTTGTCGTAGAGAATTTCGGTGGCGAGAGCGAGAGTCGCTTCTTTGATTTTGCGGATTACTGTGCGCTCAGGAGTGAGGAGGGCGACTTTGACTAACTGTTGAGTAATGGTTGAGCCTCCTTCAAGTCTTTGGCCCGAAAGGGTTTTGTAAGCGGCTCTTATAATGCCGCCAGTATCAAACCCGTGATGGGTGTAAAAGTTTTTGTCTTCGATTGCTACTGTTGCTTGGAGGACATGGGGAGGGAGCTCACTAATTTTGACTGGAGTGCGGTTTTCTTCGGCATAGATTTCGTAGAGGAGCTGTCCGTTGCGGTCAAAGATTTTGGTTGAGATTGGAAAGAGGTCGCGAGAGAGGTTTTTGGGAGAGGGAAGATCAGCGAGGAAAGTCCATCCTAAGGCGACTAGTAGGAGTGAGGTTGCAAGATAAATATGAAGGGGACGAAAAACTTTCATTCTCGCTATTTTTGCTCGGAGGCGATTTATGGGTCTGACGGTGAGGTCCTTACTTACTGGCTTTTGGAGGATGGGGAGTTTGGCGACTTTCTTCCTTCGTGATTTTGGTTTTGCGCGCGTGGGTTTTTTGGCCATGTGACGTATTATAAATGATTGGTTGTTTATGTTATACTCCAGAGTTATATGGTGCAGATCATGGATGAGGTGAGCGAGGAGTTAGTTAGACAGACTAAGAGGGGGGTTTTACTTGTATTGTCTGGTCCTTCTGGAGTAGGGAAGGATACGGTGATGTTACAGCTCATGGATAAGTATCCCAACATGCAAAAGCTTGTGACAACAAATAGCCGTCCAAAGCGAAAAGAGGAAAAAGATGGGTATGATTATTATTTTGTCGATCGAGATGAGTTTGAGAAGTTGATTGCAGAGGAGGCTTTTTTTGAATGGGTAGAGTATAGGGGACATTACAGAGGAGGGCAGAAGAAACACGTGGCAGAGGCTTTGGAATCTGGAAAAGATGTGATTTGGCGGATTGACGTAAGAGGAGTAAAGAATATCAGAGAAAAAGTGAAAGAGATGTTTCCGCATTCGGTATTTGTACTCTTGGCGGTTGGAGATTTGGAGACCTTGAGGCAGAGAATGTTGGATCGTGAGAGCGAATCAACACAAGATTTGGAGTGGAGTGTTGATATGGCGGCTTGGGAACAGCGTCAATGGCATGATTTTGATTATGTGGTCGCAAATGAGGATGGGGATATTGAAAAAACCGTCGACAATCTAGCGAAGATAGTCGAGGTAACAAGAATGAAAGTTGGCTAACTATATTGCTCTGAGGTCGAGTTAGGAGTACAATTCGACCATTGTGTTAAACAAAGCGGCTCAAAAATCTATTGCCCATGCGGTGAGCGCAAATTTTTCTTCTCAGGTTGAGTTTTTGTCGGGGATTGTGCGAGCGAAAAGTCCAAATCCGTACACACCACAGGATTCTCCACTTGATGAGCCGGTTGAAAAAGAGGTGGCTGATTTAATTTTCGAGAAATTGAGCGAGTATGGATTTTCCCCTAGGTATATTGGGCCGTCAAAAAATAGAGCGAATGTGGTTGTTGAATGGGGGAATAAGCGCGCCCGTAATTCATTAATGTTAAACGGACACATGGATACAATCCCTCCAGAGGGAAATGATGTTATTTCACCTTACTCTGGATCGGTAAGAAGTGGGAAACTGCATGGGCTTGGGTCTCTAGACATGAAGGGGACCTTGAGCTGTTATTTGTATGCGGCCAAGGCGCTAAAAGACGCGGGGATCAAGTTGGCAGGAAAGCTCATCTTGGCGTTTGTGGTTGATGAGGAATCTGGATCGTGTAGTGCGTATGGAACTCAGTATCTACTCGAGAAAGGGATAGTGCCAAGAGCTTGTATTATCGGCGAGCATGGGAGTAAGTATGTGAGAACAGGGCAAAGAGGCGTTTATAGATTTAAATTGGTTGTTAAGGGAGAGAGTGTTCATACGGGCGTGAGTGCTTGGGAGAATGGGGAAAAGGGGAGGAATGCGATTGCGGACATGGCTCGAGCAATAAACGCTCTGCAGGACCTTGAGATACCTTATAAAGCGAGTAGGACTTTCCCAGGGAGAAGGCCGGTTTTTACTTTTCCAACAAAGGTAGTGGGTGGGAGCGCAATGAATGTTGTGCCAGATCAATGTACAGCCTACGGAGACGTGCGGTTAATGCCTGGCAACTCGGATTCGCAAGTGAAGTTGTTGATAGTCGAGAAACTGCAAAAGCTGTCGATCGATTACGAGATAGTTGACATGATGTTTGTCCCGGCGGTCGAGATAGATACAAAGGAACCGATTGTCGAGTTTTTACAAAAAGAGGCAAAGGAAGTCTTGGGGTATGTGCCGGAAACTAAGGGCTCTGGTCCAGGGACCGATGGGTGGATGCTGATTAAAAGAGATGTACCGACAGTTTTTGGGTTTGGACCGGACGGAAGTGGGGAACATGGGAGAGGTGAGTGGGTTGAACTATCGAGTTTAGAGAAGATAACCGAGATTTACGCTCGCACAATTGCCAGTTTTCTGGCATGATGAAGGGATGAAACTGGTGCGAGTCATGGTTGGGTTTTTTTTGTTTGTTGGACTTTGTATTGCAGGTCTTTCTACCTATCACGCTTCGATTGCGGGAATTTTGAAGAAAATAGGGATGGTGGAGGGAGATTTTAGTTTGGGGGTAGTAACAGGTGAGATGCAGAAAATCGTGAACTCCGCTAAAGGAGAATTGAAGTGTGATTTGCCAACTAGGATGAGCGGGGCGGTCAGATATTTATTAAGTGGTGATCAAAAGCAAGGAGAGTTGGCTTTTCGGATGGGTGAGGATAGGATGAGGTGTGGAGCTGAACTTTTTTATATTGGGAAGATGTCTGAGGGAATGTATGAGCTTATAAAGGGAATGGGTTATTTGAAACAGGGCTATACTTTTGTTTCGGAAAGAGCCTTGGTTGATCGTAGAGCTTGTGATTATTTGCCAAGCATAGATGCCGACATCTTGGTTCGTGAAATCTTAACAGCCACCACCGGCAAAATCCATGAGATTATCTGGGATGAGTGGCAGGCTCAAGCAAGTTTGAGAAGAGAAGTTGAGGAGGTGTGTTTGAGTCGACGGATGGAGTTGAGGTGAGTAAATAAAAAAGTTGTGATAGGATTGTTGGGTTAACAAATTGATTGTCGGATTAGGTAAGGAAGCTGGTGTAAATCCAGCTCTGTGCCGCAACCGTATAGAACGTTAGAGCTAGTACTCTAGCGGGCGAAGACGGGAACTTACTTTTTCTTTGACTTTTACACTAGCTCTCCGAGACAGAGGGCGAAGGGGTTTTGTGCTAGTTAAAGAGACGTTCGAGTCAAATAATTCTTCTGATTTTGAAGCTTTGGACTATTTGGAATCTAGGCGAAGCGAGCGTGAGTTTTTTGTTGATTTGGAAACATTACTACTTGAGTATTTAGAGAAGCCTTCGCGATATCGGGCGTATTTGAATG
>LCPA01000010.1:13659-28026 GCA_001003385.1 Microgenomates group bacterium GW2011_GWF2_47_9
GAGAAGGCCAACGCAAAACATATGGGGACAGTACGAGGGGAAAGGGTGAAAGGAGAGACGGATGGGTTGAAAGTGCTTGAAGAACTGTACCGAGATTCGGACGAGGACGACCTAGTAATTTTGGCAATGCCTCCTGGCACAGCAGAGGAAGGATTTGGGGGAACAAGCATGACCAATATTTCCTTGATTGATCGCGTAGATGGAGCAAAAAAGATAACGACATATACGGTGCCTAGTCGTAACCTAACGATAGACGAGCATAGAGCGATCCTTGAAAAAGCCGGACAAGATGGGGCAGTTGAGACGAGAAATATCAACGATAACCTGAGACCGGATATAGTTTTGGCGTCGCATCCGATTCGAATCGTGGGAGGAAGGAAGAGGGCGGCGCAGGAGATTATTGCCAAAGAACTAGACTACCTTGGATTTAATGACTTGGTAAGGAAGGTCGAGACTGCGCTTGAGCTTGAGAACGATCCAGAGTCTATGGGAAGGCGAGTGGGGCTAATTAGCTATATCGCCAAACAAATCGTGTCTTACCGAGATAAACAAAACAGAGAAGGCTTGCTTGCACTAGGAAGAACTGTGCGAGCAGTATTTGCACTAGAGGCGGTGGGGCGCTTTCAGGGCGCTAACTATATGGAAATGATCACGAGATTCAAGCAATACATGCATGGCTTTATGTATAAACAAATGCTTGATCAAAATACAGATCCAGGAGTAAACATGTCTCTACATACAGACGATCCAAATCTTCTTCATCTATGGGAGTTACATCGATACTTGCAAAGGAGTCCGGAGGCGCAAGGACTTCTTGAAGCAAGTATGTGTGGCGGGGGTGGGTGGCATGATATGTTTAATCAACGATATGGAGGGGAGATGGCAGATTTACAAAATCCTTCGGTGATGCAGGATATACTTTCGGCGTCTGAAAGCAAGGAAGAGAAGTATGAGTTTGATAAAGATGGAACTTGCAAAGTCTGTAAGAGATCAAGTGAGGATGTGGGCAAGCTGGGGCCATGCTATATTTGCAAACCATGTGACCACAAGATTACTCTACAGGTGGAGTAGAGGAACTGCCTCTCTTTGATATATTCATTACTAGTTGACGGCGCTACGACTAGCGTTTACGCTGTACTTCCTGCACTACACTTAGTGCATTTTGTTTTAAGGAGCAAAATATGCAATGTCCATATTGTCAGTTTGAAAATACCGGAGTACTAGAGAGTAGGGTAACTGAAGATGGGAGTGCCATGCGTAGGCGTAGGGAGTGTGCGAAATGTGGCAAGCGCTTCACTACCTATGAGAGGGCTGAAGGGGTCGATATCCGGGTGATAAAGAAGACAGGGAAGGTTGAGGACTTTAATAGAGACAAGCTTAAGCATGGAGTGATGAAGGCAACCTGGAAACGACCAGTAACGATGGAGGAAATTGAAGGATTGATTGACGAAGTAGAGTCGGTACTACGCAAAAAGAGCAGTACTGAGGTGAGAAGTTGGGAGATAGGAAATTTGGTGATCAATCGGTTGAAAAAGCTTGATCCACTAGCTTATTTGTTGTTTGCATCTGTCTATCGTGATTTTCAGTCGCTTGAGGATTTTAAGGAAGAGATTAGTCGATTGCAGGGAGCGAGTGAGAAATGAAACTAAACAAGATCAACTCGCACGCCGCGGTTATTATGGTGAATCGATATGGTTTGCGAGATGAAGAGGGAAAGCCGGTTGAGAGTCCTTCGGAGATTTTTTTGCGAACTGCCAGGGTGGTAGCTGAGGCAGAGAATAATTATCGCAACGGAATTGGAGTAATTGAGGTAAGAGAGAAGTTTTTTGAGATGATGTATGAGATGAGATTTGTGCCGAACGGTCGGACGATGGCGAATGCAGGAACTAAGCATGGCCAACTTGCCAACTGTTTTGTACTGCCAATTGAGGATGATCTTGGGAAAGGGACTGATTCAATTTTTTCGGTGCTAAGAAAAGCAATTCTAACTTTGCAGACAGGTGGGGGAGTGGGGTTTTCTTTTGGTGGCATTAGACCAAAGGGAGCAAATATTGGCAGTTCTAAAGGTAGGGCGACTGGCGCAGTATCTTTTATCAAGGTGTATGACACCGCGTTTTGGGTGATTGGGCAAGGAGGGGGGAGAAGGAGTGCGGCGATGGCGGTCCTGCCAGTGTGGCACCCTGATATTTACGAATTTATTAAGGCAAAAAGCGCGGAAGGGGTGATTACTAACTTTAATATCTCGGTTGGAATAACTGACGAGTTTATGAGGGCAGTTAAGAATGACGACGAGTTTGCTTTAAGACACCCTGAGAACGGAAACCTGTGGAAAATGGTGCCGGCACGGGAGTTGTACCAGGAAATTGTGAAATATGCTCATGGCAACGGAGAGCCAGGAGTGTTGTTTTTGGATGCAGGGGAGAGAGATAATCCTGTACCACACCTCTACAAATTGGAGGCGACGAATCCTTGCGTAACTGGGGACACGTTGGTGGCAACCCCTAGCGGTTATAAACCTGTCTCTGAAATAAAGAAGGGTGAGGAAATTAATACTGTTTTGGGGGCGGGAAAGGTAAAGAATGTCGAGGTACATGAAAGTGCGGAGGTATATTTGGTCAAGTTGTCCGATGGTAGTGAGATAAGAGTGACGGCGGCTCATCAGTTCCATGTGCGTAGCACTAAAGCGAAGTTTTTTGAACCTGTAAGGTTGGACAAGATGAGGATAGGGGATATGGTGAGAGTCTTCCCCGGGCAGATACCTAACAATAAACCACCGGCAAGTAAAGCGAAGATCGGAGATAGAGATTATGGATTTTTAGTTGGGTTGTTGTTGGGCGACGGATGTTATACAGAACGGGGTTTGTCAAAGAACGTGGTTAGGGTGAGTACACACGATGATGAGCATGAATGGAATGAACTTATAAAACAAAAATTTGCGTTAGTGGGTGCTAACGATATGTATACATATGTGAATAAAGATAGTCATTCAATGATGATGGATCCAAAGCCTGGCAAAATAGTAACCGAATGGGTTAGATCATTAAAATTGACTCCCGCGATTAGTTTAGATAAGGACATTCCAATGGAGTATGTGAATAGCAACAGAGAATTTTTGGCGGGGATGTTGGATGGACTGTTTAGTACTGATGGGAGCGTTGATTTATCAACAAATCATCCGATAGTTAGGTTTCATACGGGGAGCGTGAAGCTAGCTCGGAAAGTGAGGTTAGTATTACTCATGTTTGGAATTCATGGAAGAGTTATCAAGTCCCGCAGAGCTACTCACAAAACAGCGAATGGGAGAGTGATTAGCAATAAGAATCCCAAGTATGATGTTGTAATTGTCGGGGAGAGTTTTGGTCAATTTTTCAAGCAGATTAAATTGAGCCATCCGGATAAGCAGTTAAGAATGCGGGAAGCGGCACTTAAAACAAATTTTACTGGGGGTAATTGGGCCGCACAGGTTAAGTCGATTGAGAAGGTAGGCACGGAAAGAGTATATGACTTATATGAAGAGGAGAGTGATACCTGGATAACAAATGGGTATGTTTCTAGGGGATGTGGAGAGCAATACCTCGGGCCGTACGAAAACTGTTGTTTGGGGTCTCTTAATATGCGAGAACACGTAAAGAGGATAAAACAGGTAGGGGCGACAAAATATGGTTTGGATTGGGATCAACTCGAGGAGACGATAAGGCTGGCAGTCAGGTTCCTTGATAATGTGATTGATGCAAACAAGTATGTGCCGGCTGTACCGGAATTGGAAGAAGCGGCACATAAGATAAGAAGAATTGGTTTGTCGATAATGGGAATTGGCGACATGATGTACTTACTTGGCGAACGATATGGTTCAAAACGAGGGCAAGAATTGGCGAGTCAGCTTTTGGAGTTTATAAGATTTAAGGCTATGGAAGCGAGTGTCGAGCTTGCCAAGCATAGGGGAGCGTTCCCAGCGATTAAAGGGAGTATTTATGATCCAGATAATTTTCGATTTGCGCCAAATAAACCACTCGTTAAGCATGTGAGTGATTTTGGTAGGCCCAAATTAAACTGGAGGGAACTTACGGCTAAGATTAAGAAGTTTGGAATTAGAAATGCGGCCCAAACTACGGTGGCTCCGACGGGGTCGATTGCGACAATCTCTGGACTGGAGGGGTATGGGTGTGAGCCGGTGTTTGCGCTTTCTTATGTCAGACATACAAGAGAGGGGGCAGAGAAAGAGGGGAAGGAGTGGCGAGAGATGTACTATACTTCATCCTTATTTGATCTTGCTCTCAAGCATGAGGGAATCGTTAAGAAAGACCGAATGAAGATATTTGAGGAAGTACGGGCGAATAATGGAAGCGCTCAAGGGCTTGCTAGTGTCCCCAAGAAGATTCGCGAGACCTTTGTAGTGTCCTCGGATTTGACAGTAGAGGAGCACGTGAGGATGCAGGCGGTCATGCAGAGATGGGTAGACAACTCGATTAGCAAAACGATTAATTTCCCGGCGAACGCAAAGGAGAGTGAGGTGGCTGAAGCTTACAGACTGGGATGGGAGCTGGGGCTAAAGGGAATGACAGTATATGTTGAGGGTTCGCGCGACGTGGTAGTCCTAGAGAAGAAGGGGCCGTTTGAGGCGAACGGAGAAAAAAGGGTGACAGAAGAACAGTTATGTCCAGAATGCGGGGCACCACTTCGGATAGAGGAGGGGTGCGCGACCTGTCCTAGCTGTGCATATAGTCGTTGTGATAAGTAGAAAATATGGCAAAACCAAAAATTGTAGAACCAAAACTAACAAAAAACGCTCTGGAAGTGGTTCGTAAGAGATATCTAAGAACCGATATGCATGGGAAACCAGTCGAGACGCCGGGGGAGATGTTGTGGCGAGTTGCCTACCATATGGCGAAAGCAGAAGTGAATTGGGCCGGCAATGGCATAGTTAGCGAGATCGCGAGCAAGTTTTACGAGCGGATGACAGCTTTGAAATTGGTTTGTGCAGGGAAGGCAATGTTTGAGGCCGGGAATCCCGGAGGGACAGGCCAGCTTTCTAGTTGTTTTGTTTTGCCGATTGAAGACAATATTGACACAATCTTTAAGACATTGGGTGAGGCGGCGGTAGTACATAAAAATAATGGGGGGACGGGTTTTAATTTTAGTAAGATCAGGCCGCATGGGGATAAAGTAAAAAACGTGCCAGGAGCGGCGTCGGGACCTGTTGATTTTTTGAAGGCTTATTCGGCGGCACTTTCGCAGATATTACAAGGAGCTAAGCGACAAGGGGCCAATATTGGGATTTTGAATGTGGACCATCCCGACATTGAGGAGTTTATCTATCTTAAGGATACCGATGGAACGATTAAGAATTTTAATGTATCGGTTGGAGAAATGTGGGAGTTAAAGAACCCAAGAACGAGGGAGACGGTGCGGAAGTTAAAAGCGAGGAAGCTTTTCGGGATGATCGCCGAGCAGGCATGGAAAACGGGAGATCCAGGTCTGGCATTTTTGGACACCCTACAGAGAGAAAGTACAATGCAGAATTACGGAGTGTTGGACGCAACTAATCCTTGTGGTGAAATTGCACTTTTTTCTTATGAGTCATGTAATCTTACCAGCATCGATTTGGCACGACATATCAAGAAAACGAGAGGTGAGTGGAAAATTGATTGGGATGATTTGAGGGAAAGTGTGAGATTGGGGGTGCGATTTCTCGACAATATGATAGAGGTAAACGCCTACCCGATTAAAGAGATTGAAGACACCGTAAAGAATGGAAACCGACGGATCGGGCTTGGGGTGATGGGGTTCGCTCATCTTTTGTATCGGCTGAAGATTCCGTACAACTCACAAGAGGCGGTCAAAATATCGAGAGAACTTGCGAAATTTATATATACAAATGCGGCAGAAATGAGTTCTGAACTTTCGGAGACGCGAGGGAGTTTCCCGAATTGGGACTTGTCTATTTATCCAGCTAAGGGTCAGCCGATGAGAAATTGTGCGGTTACGATGGTGGCACCAACGGGGACGATCTCAATAATGGCGGATACTAGTAGTGGGATAGAGCCTGTTTTTTCGCTCGTGACTAAGCGGCGAACTTTTTATGAAGATGACAAATCAAATCACTCAACGAAAGAGCTTTTAATGGTTGACCCCGTATTTGAAGAATATGTCGGATCGCGCAGAAAAATTTTGGAGCAGATAGCAAATGGTGATTACTCTGGACTAACGAGTGAAGAGAAGAGGTTGTATGTCACCACACACCAAATCGCTCCCGAATGGCATGTTAAAATTCAGGCCGCGTGGCAGAAATATTTTGATAATTCGATCAGTAAGACAGTTAACTTCCCACAATCGGCTGATGTTGAGGCGGTAAAAACGGTGTATATGATGGCGTGGAAGTTGGGGTGCAAGGGGACGACGATATATCGGGATGGTTCGAAACAAGATCAGGTTTTGTCGACCTCAAGGAAGGACGAATCTCTCGCGATGTGTCCTGAATGTGGTGGTCGGCTACATCGACAGGATGGATGTAGTAAATGTATAGACTGCGGGTACTCGGTGTGCGGATAACGATAAAAAAATGAAAAACAATAAAGAAAGAAATATTGAGATGATTATAAAGCGCGATGGGAGGGCGGTGCGATTTAATATTGGGAAACTGCAGGAGGTGATAAGAAAGGCTGGGGCTGAAACGGGAGAGTTCGACGAAAAAGAGGCAAAGAGGCTGGCCGGAATTGTGTCTTCTATAATGCGTAAATCAAAGGGTAAGGAGCAGTATCATGTGGAGGCAATCCAGGATATTGTCGAGCAAGTCCTCATGGCAGGGGCATATTATGCGACAGCCAAGGCTTTCATTTTGTATCGAGAAAAGAGGAGCGAAGTTCGGCGAATGGAGAGGATTATTGGGGTAGAGGATGATTTGGGATTGTCACTAAATCAATTGAAGGTAATGGAGAATCGTTACTTATTAAAAGACGAAGAGGGAAGGGTAACTGAGAAGCCGAGCGAGTTGTTTGAGAGAGTTGCGCGAAATCTTGCGAAAGTTGAGAAGAAGGAAATACGAAAGCAAGTAGAACGGGATTTTTACGAAGTAATGAGTAAACTAGAATTTTTACCTGCGGGTCGGACACTTAATAATGCCGGGACGCCGCAGTCGCAACTGGCTAATTGTTTTGTCTTGCCGGTTGAGGATTCGATGGAGGGGATATTTGACGCAGTAAAGTGGATGGCGATGGTTCACCAGAGAGGCGGTGGGACGGGGTTCAATTTTTCCAAATTGAGGCCAAGGGGAGACATTGTTACCAAGTCTACGGGAGGATTTGCAACGGGGCCGATCTCATTCATGAAAGTATTTGATGTGGCGACCAGACAGGTGATGCAGGGAGGGAAAAAGCGCGGAGCAAACATGGGAATACTAAATGTTAGTCATCCGGACATCTTGGAGTTTATTAATGTAAAGAGCGAACAGGGAGAAATTGAGAACTTTAATATCTCTGTAGGGATAACCGATGATTTTATGAGGGCTGTCGAAAAAGACCAAAATTGGGAACTTTTGAATCCTAGAAGTGGAGAAGTAGTACAAACTGTGAAGGCGACGAGCATAATGAACCAGTTGGTTGCGATGGCTTGGAGAACGGGGGACCCTGGGCTTATCTTTTTGGACCATATTAATCGCGGGAATCCACTACTTACTAAGTTTGGCAGAATTGAGGCGACGAATCCGTGTGGAGAACAACCACTTCATCCTTTTGACGCATGTAATTTAGGATCGATTAACTTGGCTAAGTTTGTGGGCGAGAGTGGGGTAGAGTGGGAAAGGTTGAAGTTTGTGGTTATGATTGCGGTACGACTTTTGGACAATGTAATTGACGCCTGTAACTATCCACTACCTCAAATTACCGAGACGGTGAGGGCAAATAGGCGAATTGGACTGGGGGTAATGGGGTGGGCGGATATGTTGTATCAATTGAGGATAGGATATGACACCGAGGAGGGTGTGGAGCTGGCCCAGAAAGTGGCTAAGTATATTCACGAGGTGAGCTGGGAGGCGAGTCGGGGGCTCGCGAAGGAGAAGGGAGTTTTTCCGCGATGGGGTGAGTCATCATTCAAGAAAACAGGTAGGAAAGTACGTAACGTGGCGATTACAACGATTGCCCCGACCGGAAGTATTTCGATGCTTGCCGATACTAGTAGTGGAATTGAGCCGGTGTTTGCCCTTGCTTACACCAAGAACGTAGTTGAGGAGGCGGGGCTTACATACCTAAACAAATATTTTGATGAAGAGTTAAAGGCGGCGAAGTGGGCGGATGGGGACAAGGAACACAAAGTGCGTGACCGGATAGTGAGAGAAGTGGTGATGAGTGGGAGTTTAGACATGATATCGGGGGTGCCAGAGAATGTTAAACGAGTGTATAGGACGGCACATGATATTGCCCCAGAATGGCACGTGAGAATGCAGGCGGCTTGGCAGAAATATACGGACAACGCGGTGTCAAAGACGATTAACTTCCCACATTCGGCAGGGATGGAGGACGTTTCGCGGGCGTATATGCAAGCTTGGAAGGCGGGTTGTCGCGGGATTACGATCTACCGAGATGGGAGTAAGGATGGGCAGATTTTATCGGTAGGAACTAAACCGACAGCGGTCGCGTTAGGGACACGACAGATCATCCAGAGCAAAATACGGACAGAAACACTAAAAGAGAGGATGGCTAAGCAAACTAAGCCGGTGGCATGCCCAGAGTGTGGGCAAAAGTTGGTAGTCGAGGAGGGATGTAGTAAATGCTATGGTTGCGGGTGGAGTATGTGCAATGGATAGGAGAGAGGGGGATAAGTGGAGCAGATAATATTGGCAAGTAATAGTCCAAGAAGAAGGGAAATTCTAACTTTACTTGGAATAACTTATGTGGCTGTTGATTCAAAGTACGACGAGAGCTTGATAAAAACGGAGGATCCGGTTGAGCTAGTGACAGAATTAGCATTACAGAAAGCCCTTGCGTTGGTTAAGGAATATCCAGAGGGAATTATTATTGGGGGAGACACTACTGTTTATATAGATGGAGAGTGGCTGGGGAAGGCGGAGAGTAAAGAGGAGGCAAGACAAATGATCCGAAAATTGGCTGGGAAGACCCATGAAGTATATACGGGGGTGGCGGTTGTTTCGGCATTGACAGGAGAAAGCTACGTGGGCTATGAGGTTGGTGGAGTCAGGCTCATGGAGATCAAAGAAACGGAAATTGAAAAGTATGTTGACAACGAGTGGAATTGGCGCGGATTTGCGGGGGCTTATGCTTTGCAAGGCGGGATGAGTAGGTATTTGTTGGAGCAGTCGGGCAAGTTATCGGCGATAATTGGGATGCCGGTCGAGTTGACGGTGGAACTACTTGAGAAGGCGGGAGTAGTGGTTGAGGTTCCCCCGAAGGAGATCGAGATAAGCCTGGGAAACTTTTGTAGAATCGCGGGATGCAAAGTAGTGAAAATATCGCCTTGTCGACGGGATTGTTGGGATGGAGTCATCAGGATGACCAAATAGGGCGTCTTGAGCTTTTTAGAAGAGAATGGGAGAGGATCAGGCAGGGAGTTGGAGGACCAGTTGGAATAGAATTTAATTTGGCCAATGTGGGTTGGGCTCCGGAGTTATTTTGGGCTATATCGAGTGGATATTTAGGCTGGTTGAGAGAAATTACTAATGAAGGGGGAGTCTTGAGTGTCCACACCCCGAACGAATTATTTGATGAGGGATACGGAACTTCTTTACAGCGTAAAGAGATGGGATGGATTGCGAGAGTGGGGGACAAAGTACCCATTAATCACGTGGTTGTGCATGCTGACCGGCTTGGTCCGGGACAGCACGCCGATTTTTCCTATCGTTATGGGCGTTCGCACCAAGTCCAGATAGTTTTTGAGAATACGGACGGGCGAAAGGGTGATGGTGCTGTGAGAACTAAGGCACAACTACGAGAGTTGGTGAATGGTGGGAGCCGTTTGTTACTAGATTTAGGGCATGTCGATCATGCAGGAGCATCAATAAGAAATTTAAGCAGGCAATTGTGGCGTATCATATTAGCGGTGTGGTGGGAGAAGACGGTGAACACTTACCTTTAACAGACCCAAGGTCGCGAGGAGTTTTGGCATTACTTAGGGAACATGGAAGCCTAATGAATGGAGGGGTAAGGGTGATAGAATCGCCCAAGCCTAGGGAATCGAGATTAAGCTTGGCGGAATTTGCCATCCGGGAAGTAAAACATTTGAGGTAGCCAAGCTTGGGACTAGAGGCGTAGAATAGGGAATATGGGGCAAGGAATGGTGTATGTTTTTACGGGTAACGGGAAAGGGAAAACGAGTGCGGCATTGGGGGTAGCGGTAAGAGCGGCATTAATTGGAAAAAACGTGTTTTGGATTAGTTTTTTCAAGAGCAAGGATTGGGATTTGGCAGAGAAGGGACTGCCAGCAAAATTTGCCAACTTGAAAATGGAGTTTGTGGGGAAGGGATTTATGATCCGGGAGGCAAAAAGGGTAAATAAAGGAATAAAGATTGCAGATATAGCTGGGGGAGGTAAAGTGATTGATACGGCGCAAATCGATGAGCACAAGGCGGGAGCGGAGGAGGGGATCAGACTTGCAAAAGCTAAACTTCTGACAAAACCATTTTTATTGGTGATGGATGAGGTATTGAACGCAGTTAGCGAAGGACTGGTTGAGGCTCGAGCGGTAGAGGAGGTTATGGCACTACGGGGAGAGAGTCATGTTGTACTGACAGGGAGGGCGCACCAATTTGTTGATTCGGTACTAAAAAAGGCGGATTTGGTGACCGAGTGTAAGAAGGTAAAGCATCCCTATGATCAAGGAAAGCTGGCTATCTTCGGTTTGGATTTTTAGGATTTGGGTGGGAGCGTGTTTTTGCCGTATAATGAATGGGTATGGCAGTAATTAAAGAAAAAGAAACGATAGGTGTAGAGGAGCGCAAGAGGATTGCGGAGGAGCTGTCGCTTGCGGCGTCGCCGAGAAAAATTGAAGAAGAACAGCTAGAAGTCGAGAGTTGGATTACCAAAATAGAGAAGAAGTTTGCGAGAATCCCCAAAGGTCAACCGGGAGCACAAGACGATACGGTTATCGTGAACCAACCCCAGTCAAATCAACCGCCGATCACTCTGCCTATTAATTCTAGTCAAATGGCTAAAGGCAAAAAGGCTAAAGTGCAGTTGTCGGTGAGGTGGCTTGTCGAATGGGCTGTAAGGCAAATCAAGATGATGACCAGAATTGGGAGGAAAGTAGAGCTTTCGGAAATCCCGGAAATAGAACCAAAAAAGAGGCAATAAAGAATGCAGGGGTTAGATTTATTATCAACGTTTTTGACGAATTTGGCGTTTAGCTTGGTATTTTTGAGCCTGGGGTTGACGGGAATTATTTCGCTTGGATACGGATTTTTGTTGTGGTTACGTAACCGAAATCGAGAAGAATATAGTCTTTCTTTTGTGACGATGGAGGTGGTATTGCCAAGAGAGAACGAGATCAAGATTGATGCGGCTGAGCAGTTATTTGCCTCTTTGTATTCGATCAAAAATGAAGAATGGTGGAGTTTTTTGGTTGCAGAACATACTGTTTCGTTTGAAGTTGTGGCGAAAAAAGAAGATATCCGGATGTATGTCTCGGTGCAGAGAGAGTTAATGGAGCTTGTGGAGAAACAGATTCATGGAGCTTACCCAGGAGCAGAGATCAAAAAAATAGATGAGCCGACAATTTTTGACGAGAACGGGAAGGTGGCATTTCAGGCTATGGTAAAGAAAAACGCCGGATATTATCCGATCCAGTCCTTCCGCGATCTACCGACTGACCCGTTGAGTTCGATAACATCTTTTATGGCGAAAATGCAGGAGGGGGAGGGGGCGATGTTCCAGCTTGTTATTTCGCCTGCGAGTCACAGGTGGCAATCGTCGGGACATGGGTATATTTCTAAATCAAAAAAAGACGAGGCGACACCGGATCATGCGACATATACGGTAGACCCGAGATCGCTTGAAGTAATTGAGCGATCGGTAGGGAAGGCGGGGTTTGAGGCCTCGATCAGATTGGTTGTGACGGCTCCTAGTAAGAAGGAGGCGCAGTCCCTGCTGGCCCAGTTTGCAGGGACGTTTTCCCAATTTTCCGGGCCTTATAACAAGTTGGTTAAACAGAGAATTTGGCTGAAGCGATTGTTTATGATTGATTTTATTTATCGTTACCAGGCACTTTTTAATGGTAAATCGGTCTTTAACGCAGAGGAGCTTGCGACCATCTTTCATTTTCCCAATAAGCAGGTGGAGACGCCACACATCCATTGGTTGACAGCCAAATCAGCGCCAGCTCCGGCACAGATTCCTACTTCTGGACTATTTTTGGGGAGGAGTGTGTATCGGGGACTCTCGCGGGATATTTATATTACTGACAAAGATAGAGCGCGCCATATGTATATCATTGGGAAGACTGGTGTTGGGAAATCGGAGTTTATGATGGATATGATTTTGCAGGACATTAGAGCTGGGAAGGGAGTGTGTTTTATCGATCCTCATGACACGGTAGAGAAGATTCTCGAATATATTCCGCCAGAGAGAGCGGAAGACGTAATATATTTTGATCCATCAGATACAGACAGGCCAATGGGTCTTAATATGCTTGAGGCTAGAAGTGAAGAGCAGAAGCAGTTTGTAGCGAGCTCGATTATCAATTTGATGTATAAGCTGTATGACCCACACAAGACAGGGATAATCGGGCCTAGGTTTGAACACGCGATCCGCAACGCCATGCTCACGGTAATGGTCGAACCTGGGGCGACTTTTATTGAAATAGTCCGGATTTTGACGGACCAAAAGTTTGTACAGGAGTTGTTACCCAAAGTGGATGATCCAATGGTGAGGCGGTATTGGACCGACCAGATTGCGCAGACCTCGGACTTCCACAAATCGGAGGTTTTGGACTATATTGTCTCCAAGTTTGGGCGTTTTGTGACGGACAAAATGATGCGGAATATTATTGGGCAATCTTATAGCTCGTTTAATTTCCGGGAAGTGATGGATCAGGGGAAGATACTACTTATCAACTTGGCGAAGGGGAGGATTGGAGAAGAAAATTCGGCCTTTTTGGGACTGGTGTTGGTCCCGAAGATACTGGTTGCCGCAATGAGTAGACAAGATATACCAGAGAGTGAACGAAGAGATTTCCAGCTTTATGTCGATGAGTTCCAGAATTTTGCGACACCTGACTTTGCGACAATTTTGTCGGAGGCACGGAAGTACCACCTCAATTTGACAGTTGCCAACCAGTTTATTGGTCAGATTGACGAAGAGGTGAAAAACGCGGTATTTGGGAATGTGGGAACATTAATATCATTTCGCGTAGGAGTACAGGACGCCAACTTTTTGCAACACGAGTTTGTGCCGACGTTTACTGAGTCTGATCTGACGAATGTGGAGAGGTATCACACTTTTGTAAAAACGATTGTCGACAACGAACCAATGCCTCCTTTTTCGATGGATTTGACACGGGATATTGATGAAGAGAGAAAGGCCGCGAATCCGCAACTGGCGGAGATGATTAAGAAACTATCGAGACTCAAGTATGGGAAGGACAAGAACGTTTTGGAGGTGGAGATTACTAAGAGAGCACGACTTTGAGGGTGGGCCGACTAGGTATCCCAGACTACTTTGTGTCTGGATACATTTCTCAGGTGCTTAGAGCACCTGATGTGCAGATTCTCACTTAGGTTTGAACCAATTCTGGTGGGCCGACTAGGATTCGAACCTAGGACATCGAAGGTATAAGCTTCGCGCTCTAACCAGCTGAGCTATCGGCCCTTTCGATCTTTTTAAGATAAGAAATTGTATCATATTGTGCTAGAATGATGGTTGAAATGACAGACAAAATCGATCCAAATTTAATGCAAGCGGGAGAAGAGGCTTTTTGGGATGAGTTTGATAGTGTGGAGCGAGGGGAGAGGTATATTGTGGTTGATACCAAGAAAAATGAAGTGATAGCGAGTAACGCAAGACTTATAAAAAGAAAAAAGAGAACCAAGGTTTAGAGTTCGGAGATCTTGATTTTTCGCGGTTCTGTTTTATTGCCGTTTAGGAATTCTAGGTATTTTTCGGTTGTTGAGAGGCGTTTGTGTCCGACCATGTGAGATAGTTCGACGATGGGGACGCCGGCCTTTAACTGTTCAACAATAAAGGTGTGACGTAGATCATTGACCTTGGCTCCTTCGACACCTGCAATTCTGAAGTATCGATTAATGGCGGTGCGAATGTTGCGAATCAAGAAGGGGTTGCCGGTTTTGGTAATAAAGAGGGTGGTGCTTTTGGTTTTGGGGCGTTCTTTGACGTAGGACTCGATGGCTTCTTTGGCGGTTTTGTTCAG
>LCPA01000011.1 GCA_001003385.1 Microgenomates group bacterium GW2011_GWF2_47_9
GGATCAGTCAGTTTACCTACAACCTGGGTTCTAAAGCCTTTGTCCGTCAACATCCGCGGGACATCAGCCAAAGTCGCATTTCCGGCTTCCGACAGAGCAAGTAAGGTATTACGCAAAATATACTCTAAGCGTGGCCCCCAGCTATGGCCATACAGCTTGTTGAAAATCGCCACAATCCCCGACACAACCAATTCCCGCTGAGCGGGGTTCTTGACTTCAAGTACATTGATTCTCACCGGTCGATCTCTGTCAACCGGATTGAAATAGATGACATCATTAATCCTAGAGGCAGGGATATAGTTTAGTAGGATTTCCGACAAATCCCCGTGCGGATCAATAATCGCCATTCCCCGCCCTTTCTTTAGGTCATCAATTGCCATATTGGCAATAAAGGTCGACTTGCCTGTGCCCGTCTTACCAATTGCCCACACATGTCGTCTTCTGTCTGACTCTTTGATTCCAAAAATAAGGTCACGATTTTTGTAAATTGTCCGCCCAAAAAAGTTGATTTTAGCTCTCTCCTCTTCGCTTGCTCCATCGGCAACCGGCAAATTCTCAGGCGGTTCCGAAAATACCGCCGTCCCCCAAACTATCATCGGGATCTTTACCTTCTCACTCGGCAAATGCCAAATCGTTGCCATCTCTGGCAAACTAACCACCTTACTCGAGCTGGCCTTGCGCGCCAAGAGGGCTGTCTGCCACGCGCCCGCGCCAAAAAGAGGCGACTTGAGGCTAAAGGAATTCCCATCTGGCCGCCCGTAAACCCCAAAAACTGCCGCCAGCTCCGATTGCCTCCCCGGCCTAGTCGTCGCAAGCCTAGTGGTCAGGGCAAACCCACTCTGAGCAATTTTTTCCTGGATCCCACGTGCCTCAGGGAGAGAAGATTTTGAGGTGGTATACCCTCCGTATTGCCCCCCGCTTGCCCGCACATCGCCGGACCTTCCCCTATCAATTGCCTGCTGACCCTGGCTTTGCCAACGGCTGTCCGCCGCTCCCAGGGCAAACTGGATAAAAATGACTTCCCCGACCTCGGCCTTTGACAACACCGAGAGATATGAATTCATTGGGTCGGTATCCCGAAAATCGCTCCAAGTCCGGATCGGATAAAAACTCGCCGAGGTCATCTGCAATTCTCCCACCTTCAGTTGTGACACCACTTTTGGTAACGGGTCCTCGATTGGCGTAACCATGGCCAAGGGGTAAGTTGACTGAATTTGACTAGTAACAAACTGTGTTAGATGAGAGCTACAAGTCACCATAAATCTAATTTTTTGTTCCCACACCCCAATCTCTAGTGCCACCACCGGCCTGGGTATCCCCTTAATTAAATGATCAAACATTGAAATCGAAAGCATTCTCGGGAAAGTGGACAAAAAAGTCGACGCCATCTCCGGCGTTACTTCGGTATCTCTAGGAATCGTAACTAGTAAAGTTGATAATGCACTCATACGACATAAGTATATCGCATATCTACTTTACAAATAAAAAATTGAAAATTACTTACCCTTGACCAGTCTCTTGCACTTGGTACACAACAACATTTTCACTTTCCCCATCTCAGTCGCCATCCGATGCACATGCAGGTTTGGTTTACGCACCCTTTGGGTACGGTTTTTCGCGTGGGACACATTGTGTCCTACGTCTCTACCTTTTGCACAAATATCACAAACGTATGCCATAACGAAGGGATTTTATCACACTTCTTAGGCAGATACACTACCCCGCTTCCGGAATACCAGAGATGCTCCGACCGCCAAGACAATAATGACTCCGACAATTATCAAAAGTGACTTGAGGATACTCCCGATCACCGAGCCAACACTAGCACCATTTTTACTCACCGCTTCTTGAACAACCGTTGTTCCATTTTTCACCGTACCAGGCGCAGGTGTTACCGCTGGCTGGATTGTCTCTGTAGTTGTTTTCGACTTATCAAAGCTAAAGGGAGTAACATCGCCACTCAAAATTTGCTTGTCGCTAGGCTTTCTCGCATTCCCCTCCGATTCCGCAGTAACAATTACACTCGAAAAATTGTCAGGCACATTACCATCAAAATACCCACGGTCTATCTCACCAATTTTGGCAAAATTACCGTTCTCAAGCCGAGCCCAAGCAACATAGTGCTCATACTGGGTTTGATAAGGATAAACCAAGCCATTGCACCTCACGTTCACTTTGTACGCGCTCTCATTCCACAAAGAAACACCCTGGCAAGAAACACTCGGATTTGAAAGAGAGATATTCCCCTCATTCGCAAGCGAGACTTGAGGTAAAGCGAGTCCAATAGAGAGTGCTGTCAGTAACCCAAATGTCTTTTTCATGAACTATAGGATATCATAAAAAATTTTAAAGTCAATATTGTATACTCGACTCTATGCTTTCAACGCTATTTAGTTCGCCCCTCATTTTCCTTCTCTATGATATCGCCCTACTCGCCGCTATTACCGTCCACGAATTCGCCCACGCCCTTGCAGCCGACAAACTGGGGGACCCCACGCCGAGGCTCCAAGGACGCCTGACGTTAAATCCCCTCGCTCACCTCGACCCCTTGGGGACAATCGCCCTTTTAGTCATGAGCTTTGGCTGGGGTAAACCAGTAGTATTCGACCCCTATAACCTCAGGAATCCCAAAAGAGATACTGCCATTATCTCGCTCGCTGGCCCCGTTTCCAATTTACTTTTGGCTGGCTTGTTATCGTTTGCTCTTAGAGCCTTCGCGCTTGGACCTATCGTCAGTTCGCTCCTTGTCGTTCTAGTTCATTTAAACATCGCCCTAGCCGTTTTTAACTTGGTCCCCGTTTATCCCTTAGATGGCGAGAAAATTTTGACTGGCCTTCTCTCTCCCCGACTCGCCGTAGAGTATGCAAACATTATGCGTCAATGGGGCACTATTATTCTCCTCTTTATGATTCTCCCAATCGGGGGCACTTCACCCATTTCCGCGCTCATCTCCCCCATTATCTCCTTTATCACCAATCTTCTGCTTTGATCTCGCTTCTCCCCAATGCATCGGATTCTCTACATGTGACAGCCAGGTTAACCCAGTAGCCAATAATACTAAAACTAATCCTAACGCGACTGCCTCCTCGCTATTTATCCTCTCCCCTTCATGGACCAAATATACGGCGCCAGCCGACAAAAATCCGACGGTAATTATTCGACGCCACGGATGAAATTCCGGTTTTCTCCTCTCACCATTAGTCATTTGTCGATATCCTAGCACATCGAGTAAAACCTAACCCCCGCGGGACTTCTATAGCGACTTGCGCTAAAATATACAACTGTAGGGCTGTCGTTCAGCGGTAGGACAGAGGTCTCCAAAACCTCCAACGAAGGTTCGATTCCTTCCAGCCCTGCTACACCTTTTTCCTAGAGTAATATCTTTCAAAAACAATATGGCTAAGTAGTTACTTAAACCTAAGCTATAATCATTTCATGTCTATAGACGGCAGGAAAATCACCAGTAAAACCATATTAGTTACCCAGCCTCAACCAAGTGACGCATCCGAAATAGAAGTTCTGTATCGCTTGGTGATTCAAGATACGTTTAATAAAAATGGCATCAATGAGTCATATCCTAATGAAATTGAAGATGAAGTTGACGGGAAAATGAGCAATTTAAAGGATGAGTTTCATTTGATTGCAAAGGTCGGGGGAGTAATTGCTGGCATCATTGGTATTGGTAAGGTGAATGAAGATATTACTAAGAATTACCCCGCAACCCTTTTGACAAACGAGGTTGAAGTAAAAAACGTCTATGTGTTACCAAATTTTCAAAGTAGAGGGATTGGCAGTATGTTGTTTGCTGAAGCTGTTGAAGAATTAAAAAAAAGAAAGATAGAGTACTTCTACTTAGATTCTGGGTTTAAATTGGCTCAAAATTACTGGAAACACAAACTTGGTGAGCCCACAGTTGTCAAAAAAAATTACTTTGATCAAAGTGAACACTATATGATTTGGAAGTGTGAAGTAGCTAAGTTGGTTTCCAAATAGGCTCTCACATCCTTCACTAGTCCCTGCTCAGACACAAAGCCAGCTCATGCTGGTCTTTTTGTATGACAAGTATGGAGGAAGAGAAGTTTACCCTAAGCGTGCCGAGTTCTAGCTTCAATAAAGTATCAAAACTTGGGATAGGTGGAAGGAGATTCGTACATTAACTCTATTCTAGAGTAGAATATTATTCTCCATATTATTTTTCTAAAATTTCAACCAGCTGCTCAACTATGCTTGGCAATGCACAGACCAATTTAGTTTTCTTGCCTACGTGTATATTTCTTACCTTCATACCCGCCTCTTCAGCAATAATTAGTGGAGCAATCAGATCTTGCCACTTACCATGATCTTTCATCCCGAAAAGGTCAATATAACCACCAAGTGCATTCTGAAGAGACCAACAAATACTCATTGTTGCGTTGCCAAAAACTCGAACACGCCCTGCTTTTTCTAATATTTCTTTTATCTTCTCAACTTCCCACAGCAAATCATCGTCACCCAACTCTAAAGCAATAATTGAATCTTTGAGTTTAGCACCATCGGTAACAGTTAACTTTTCTCCATTTAGATTTGAACCCAACCTTTTGGCTCCTGAATATAATTGTTTGGATGAAGGGTTGTATACTGCTCCTAAAATTGGTTTTTCTTTGAATGTTAGACCAACAACTGTAGTAAAAAGCGGAACTTGTCTCCCAAAATATTTGGTGCCATCGACCGGGTCTACGTGCCAAACATACTCTCTATTAACCTCCCTAAGATCTTCTAGTTCCTCCCCATAAAAACCGTGATCTGGATATTTTCTTCTGATTTCTTCATATATTTCCTTTTCGACTTGTTTATCAAATTTAGTAGTGAAATCGATACTATCGTGAAATTCTAGTTCACCCACCTCATTCCATTTGGACAAAAGATAGGTACCCTTTGTTGTGCAAAGTTCTTCTGTAAAAGTTAAAGCTTCCTTTAAATCAATCATAGTTTTATTACCAATTATATTCTCCCTCAAGACTTAAGCAAATAATTAACAGCAAAGTTATGAACGATAGCGCTAAATACGATTTCTAGAATATAATCACTTCCGTGAGAATAATTAGTCACCTTCCAAAAGAAAGATGGGTAGAATACCGGGATCTTCGAATTCAAGCACTCCTTGATGTGCCGCACGCCTTTCTCGACGAACCAGAACAAGCAAAAAAACTAGAGCCAGGGGAGTGGCAACGGAAAATGAAAAATATGATCTTCGCGGAAGATGACGGTAAGCTTATCGGCATGATTGGTGCCTACCGGGAAGACAAAGAAAAACTTAAACACATTGTCAATATAGTCAGCTTCTATGTTGTTCCTCAATTCCGTGGTAAGGGAGCTGGTAAAGCCCTCCCCCAAGAAGTCATTACCAATTACACGAATGACAACACCACCAAGAAACTCCAACTAGGAGTCACGACTACCCAAAACCCGGCTCAACATCTCTATAGATCGTTAGGTTTTACTAAAGTGGGCAAACTTCAATACGCCGTCAAGGTGGGTAACACCTACTTCGACGAGTATCTTATGGAATACTATTTCAATTAGCTATGAAAATAGTAGTGTTCGAAATCTTTTGAGATTAACATCTATTCCATAATGCTAAAATGAGGGCATGATTATCACACAGTCAGTCCCGTTCACTAACTCACAAATCAACCAACTCAAAGAACAATTTGATATCTATATCAAAACTGTCATTGATGTCGAAAAGAGTATTTGTTCGGCCGGCATGGACCGCCACTTCGAAGGAGAATCCATCTTGCTGAAACAAGGTTCTTCCCAACACAACATCTGGGGAGGCGGAATCGACCTGACAACCAAGGAAATAGACTTTAATTCATTCATTAACCTCCGCCCAAACGACGGAAACAACAAAAATGAAATTCAAAGCGAAGCTGTCAAGAAGCAATTTTTGGAACTTACTAAATATTTTTTTTCACAAATCCTATGACCGACACCCGTCTTCTAATAGGCTCATTATCCAACGATTTACTGAGATTTTCCTCCTTAGCCCAAAAAGGATCCCCTGTCGCTACTCGCTTCTTAATAGAATGTCAAAGATGGACAAAAGCACTCACAGGAAGAACTGATCTTCCCCCCCATCTCAACAAGATTATCAAGGACATCTCTACCAATCCAGGTACATTCGACCAAATTATTGCCGAACGATACTTAATGTACAGCACCCTACTTCAGAACTACGCTCTTCACTCCCTCTAGACTCACTCGACTATCCAGTCCAGCCTCTAAACACACCAAATACTCATACCAAATACATCTCAGATAAGGTAAACTATCCCATAACTTGCATAGTGGAGTAAAATACTATAGTCAAACATACTAGCTCATTAGCGCAAAAAATACTATGACCAACTCTCCTAAAGAGAATCTATCACCAACCCCATCAGCTGATGCGGTACAGATGCAGATTGATTTATTATCAGGAAAAAGAAAAAATCCCTCAATTTTTCAGGCACTCAGAAGTTTGCTAGCTAGGCCTGACATAAAGGCTCCCTCCCCTGACGAAATTGAGTTTCCACCCCTTGTGCAAGAATTTTTCTCACGAGGACGACAAATGGGTTTCTATACTTCTGAAAGTGATGAAATCGGCCCCTCCCTCACAAGCGAGGTATTAGCCACCGCACATCGTCAAGGATCCCGCGCAATCCACACTCTCAAGAACTGGTACCTAGACAATTTGGTCTCGTGGAGAGAGCGGATGGGACTCGGACTCCCTATGAAAGGACAAGCTCAAATCATCCTCCAAGAACCAAATGGGCAAGACAGAGCCGCCCTCGGCGATGAAAGTACCTGGCTTGTAGATTTTTCTGATCCTAAGTCGATCCTTACACTAGGCCAATATCTCCTCACTACTGCCAATAGATCCCCCCTCTGGCTAGGTTTCGCCATGCCAGACGACTTTGTTGATCCCTCAGGAGACAAGTCAGTTTCGCCACCACTCATCGTTGGAATGACATCACTCCTACACCTAGCACAAGTTATCGGTTTAGTGCACGGGAAAATAAAACTCGCGGATCTTGATCAGGGGTTAATCGCGGCGAACACTCGCCGTGACGGTACTAATCGGCTATCCGAAATCGACGATCTTATCCACCAAACCCTCCTGACAAAACTAGCTAGACGTCTAGCAAAAATCGACATAAAAGAGTTTCAAGATTTGTTAAAACCTCAACAAGCTCAGTTTCTTTCTCAAAAACGTCAAGAGGCAGAAACTATCCTCTCTAGCTTAACAACTGCCGCCGACTGGCAAGAACTCAACGATCGACTAGTCGCCGAAGGTCAAAAACCCATCTCCCCAGTTCCAGATTTCTTAGGCAAGCTTTTTGCGCAAGACAATCCAAAGTGGAAAATCGGAGATCTCATTGTAACGAGAGATTCTCTAAACATCGAAGTCCCCCCTCACAAGTTTTCCGCTCGACCAGACCTTCAATCACAAGATAATCAAGGATCAAAAATTAAAATCGTGAAAGGGAGAGGTGACAAACTTTTTGTCTTCGCAAATCAGGAAGATTTGATCTGGCTCAAACCTTTCATGAATTCCCCTTCATTCCTAGGTGCCATTCAACATACCCTCTTTCCACGCCTAGGCGACTCTCCATATCACCAAATCCAATTCATGTACGAGCTTGGTGAAGCGCGAGATGGACTTCAGTCACTTGAGGATGGAAAACTTGCCTGTATCACCGACGTTGTTACTGGCCTTCACAAAATAAACCCCGAACATAACGGCCACCAGCTCCTAGATCTCCCAAGTGTATTCGAAGCCATATCTCAAAGCAGTCCGAACGTAATATATTTCAGTCCGGACCAAGAAATTATTTTCACTAAGACCATACCGACGCTATACAGCTCAATCTACGAAATATTGGTTAATGTTAAAAATGGTAAGGAAGAATCTCCAGAAAAGGCTAGCTCTCTTCTAGAGACTCTCACATCCCTATCCCATTTTTCCCTAACGGTTCCCTCAACAGTTACCCGTATACTACGAGAGCTCAGAGCAAAATCGAAACCAAGACTAGACAACCTCGACAAAACTATTCTTTATTTTCAAAATTGGCTCAGAACTAACCTAACACCAGACACTTGATACCCCCACCAACTTCCTGCATACTACATAGTATGCCCAACATCGATCACGAAATAGTCCCCGACAACCTCGAATTTCGCCGCACAGCCCATGAAGAGCGCCATCTACTCGAGACAGTTCAGGTTCCCATTGTCACCGTTAGCGCCACCTTCAAAGACGAGCTGGAACAAAAATTTGGCGAAAAACCAGAGGGAGAAATCCAAGATGTCACCTTTTCCCGCGCACATTATTCTATGGCCAATGCAATTGTTGTCGCCGCGACCAAGAAAAGAAAAACCTTCTGGATGATCGATCCCACCAACTATGTCTCTAGCCACAACTGGCCCAAGATCCTCTTCACCGAACGAATGGGACGTTTGATCGCGAGAAACCCTCTCCTCAAAGACATTAAGGACATGATGGATACACGCCTGCGCAACCAACTCCCGCTTACTGCCGCCATCAAAGCACCTCTAGAATACGTCACCCACCGGATTGAGAAACCCATTATCTCTCTCCACTACGAAGCCGGCAATATCTTGCTTGCCAAAGGCAAAACTGTCCTCCAAGTCGTGACCGATCCCCATGTTCGCCCTCAATACTTGACTCATGCCGATAATCCCAAACTCACTTGGGCTGTCTTTGATGACAAAACCAAGGCCGAACTCATCGAGCTTGCCTACATTCTCGGACACAAGGTAAAAGAAGAGAGGGTCGTCGTCACCGGTTCCCCCGTCGACCCAAGAATATCCGCCAAGGATCGCAACCGAGCCATTACAGGCTTCAAACGTCGCGCCCTCCGTCTCGCGATCACAACCGGCGGTCTCGGACAAAACAAGCCGGAGATCGAAACGCTTTTACACAACATCACCCCCCTTCTCAAGAAAAAAGATCTACAGCTAGCGTGTTTTGCCGGAGTTCACGACGATTTTGAGAAAATGTTTACCGAGTACGCCCAATCTCATCAAATTAAAATTGGGGCCAACAACGACCCCCATGCTGTTTTCCGGGTTTTCCGCGGCAAAGACATCATAGACGCCAACGAAATCCTCCTCGACTATCTCTTCCCCTGGGCCGATGGTTTTATTACCAAACCTTCGGGCGATATGGCATACGAGGCAGTTGCCGCCGGATGTTTCCTCCTCACTCTAGAACCATGGGGAGAGTGGGAAGAAAACATTCGCGCTCATTTTGAAGGCCTTGGCGTCTCCGTCCGGATCCGTGCCACAGACATTGTCAGACAAATTCAAGCTCTTCAAACCATGCCCGTCGAAAAAAACAAGCCCTGGATCGAACTTGCGCTTACCAGAGCTCAAAAACTAGTCAAGCCCATCTCCCGTGGGGCCTACAACATTCTCGCCCTCCACACCAAGCTACTACGCCAAGCCTAAATCTTTTTTACCAAGTTCAATCACTCTCACTCTATCGTTATCGACTAGGCCGTGATCCAGAGTATTTGTAGTCACTAATAAATCTATTTCTTTCTCGATCCTATCGTACGATCCAGGGACACCCATAAAGTGCGTCACATACCAAGACACCCGACTAGCCCCAATGGCTCTCAAACTTCGCGTGACGCCAACTACCGTCCCACCCGAATTAACGGCGTCATCAACTACCAAGCAATGCTTTTTCACCTCCCCCTCCTTGACCTGGTGTTCACCCACCACCAGGCTCTCTGAATCTCTCTTTTTACTCATCGAAATTAATGGCAAGCCCAGGATCCGCGCAAACTCGCTTGCCCTCGTCAAACTTCCTTGGTCAGGTGAAACAACACAGGCATCCTCAACTCCATTCAACTCTTCTCTTGCCTCTTCTGCTAATCTTGGCCCCAAGCTTATATTTTCTACCTCAACGTCAAAATATTGTAATTCTGCCCGATCATGCAGATCAACGACTATTATCTTGTCAGCTCCGCTTGAAGAAAGAACTTTTCCTATTTGTCGCACCGAGATCGCCTCCCCTTCTAGTCTCTTATTTTGAAAAGAATACCCCAAGAATGGAATAAGCAAAGTTATGCTTCCGGCTCCCCCCTCCTTCAATGCATCAATTAACAGTAAAGTTTGAATAATTGCCTGATCTGGGTCTATTGCCATTCCAACGACAACAAGTACCTTCTCTCCCGCACTCGGTCCCACAACACGAACCCTTTGCTCTCCGTTTGGGAAAAAACTGGACCTAATCTCGACCAACCTATCACCGGTAGTCAACAACGTATTTGCCAAACCCTTCCCATTCTTACCAGGGAGAATAAGCATAATTACTTCAATTTCTTAGATTCTTTGTGGTCGGTATGTTTTTTGCACTTTGAACAATACTTGGATAAAACCAGCTTTTCGGTGGTATTCATCTTATTGCGTTCAGTAATGTAATTGAATGTGTTACACACCGAGCACTTCAATCCAAATATTTGTCTGGGACCTTTTTTTGCTTTTGCCATAGCCAATATTTTACCAGAGAGATAGGTCTAACTGCAACACACAATCCTGGGCTGTCCAATCTTTGAGTTTTTCTTGACAATACCCAAGTAAAGCGTGTAATCTTGTAATAAGAACATATTTTAACGAAAGGAAATTATGCCTGCCCTAAATAAGCAAACCCTTATCAATCTACTCATCGATTCTCCCCTCAGAGAGCCCATCAAAATTAACCTCATCGACATCGTCAACAATACTGGTGACGCCGACCTCCCCAAAACCTACTCTACCATTTCCAAAGAACTAGAAATCTTCCAAAAAGCTACCGAAAGACGCATGAAGCTCGCGGACGAAACTATTGCCAAGCTAAGCGCTGAGGGTACCCCCGACTCCACTACCCCAACCACTCCTCAACCCAACACCCCAACCGACCAGCCAAATACTCCTCCAGAACCACCTACACCTCCCACGCCTCCCGCCCCGACTCCTCTCCCCGAGCCACCCACCATGCCTAGTACCCCCGACGCCCTCGCGGTCCCTCCTCTAGATCTACCCCCGCTCCCGACCCCCCCATCGCCAACCGAGAATCCTAGTATGTCAGCGCCAGAACCCACCCCCCTTCCTCCCCTAGCTAAAGAAGAAGCGGCAGGTGACGAAGACGCGCTCAAAGAAATTCAAAAAGAACTTGATGCTCTCAAGAACTCTGCGTCCGCAGACATAAAACCAAGTGATACCCCACCAGCGCCACCTGCAAACTAGTTTTGCTTGGCTCCTTCAGGTTATTTTTATAGTAAAATACTGCCTATAGCCAACGTAGCTCAGTCGGTTAGAGCAGCGGTTTTGTAAACCGCAGGTCGTCGGTTCGATTCCGACCGTTGGCTCCGCAACTATTCGCTACCTCTTTGCCGACAACCATCGCTCCAAAATCTCCCTTGCGACCGGCCCCGCCTCATAGCTCCCCTCTCCCGCAGAGTCGAGCATTACTGTCAACACCATCTCTGGATTTTCCGCCGGATAGACAACCACAATCCATGCGTGAGGCAAATCTGATTCGCTTTTCTGCCCTCCATGTTGCGCTGTTCCCGTTTTACACATTACAGGTGGCACAAAATCAAAAAACGGGAAAGCCGTCCCTCCGACCTGGCAAACCTGCTTCATACCGCTTGTCACAATCTCTATATTCTCTGTCTTCAACCCCAAGTCCTCGCAGACCACTTGAGAATCTTTCAAAATCGATACTTTGCACAACCGGCCCGATACTGCCCCCGCTGTCATTCTTGCGATTTGTAGAGGCGTCGCAAGCAGATCCCCCTGTCGCCGGTCGCCTGGTACGAGAACCCCGGCCCCGGGGTCGCGCAGCCGTGGGCGATGCACCCCATCGACGTGGTCCGCTGCGCCCACTCCCTGGCGGATTTCGCCAAGGCC
>LCPA01000012.1:0-26944 GCA_001003385.1 Microgenomates group bacterium GW2011_GWF2_47_9
CGAAACACTAAAAGAGAAAGTTAAAGGCTTGCAATATCCGATGAGAGTTTTAAGTGATGACCAAGCTATTCTTGTTAGAGATGGAGAAGGTCAGCTCTTGGGTGGCGGTGATGAAATAGTATTGTAAGTGCGTACTACAACGACGAAAAAATTACATCAAATAACAGCATGTATGCGGTTCGGACTCAGCTCGTCCTTGCCCAGATTGCTCGACTGATGCGAGTATAATCAATTTTACCTGTCGGCAACCTCGCATACACGCGAACGTTAGATGTAATTGCTAATTTGCATCAACTGAAAGGCGTTATCTAGAGCCCTCATAATCAACTATGAACACACTCAAGGTTATCAAAGACAAAGAATTTCCGACCGACGAATCAACTTTGGAAATTCGCGAAACTTCGAGAGGTGTGTTTATCAACGAGAATCGCTTAGTTCCTCTTTTATTTGCTTCCAATTGTGGTATTCACGAGCTCCCTGGTGGTGGTATCGAAGCAGGTGAGGATAGGCTTGCCGGACTAGTGCGCGAGGTGTTAGAAGAGGCTGGTGGCGAAATAAAGATAATCCAGGAACTCGGCCAAATAGTTGAGTATCGCTCCCAAATCAATCGGAAGCAAATATCATACTGTTACTTCGGCACTATTAAACAAGTAGCAGTACCTCAATATACAGAGGAGGAACTACGCGATGGAACTACACTCGAATGGCTACCAATTGACGAGGCAATTTCCAAAGTTAGAAGTGATCAATCGGCAGATTATGAGGGCTCGTTCATCAAAGAAAGAGACCTTTTCCTGTTGGAGCTAGTCAATCAGACGTTGATTGCAAATTAGCAACTCTCAGAATCAAGAAGGGGTTATAATCAACATATATGGGTATCGTCGTTGAATACAATCCAGACCTCGCTTTGCGCAACGTCGCGGAATTTCATGCCGGCAACCGAAAAATAGAGGAGTGTATTCCCGAGAAGTTAGTGGTTGGCCAAACCTATTCCTTTCTCAAAAAAGATCAAAGGTTGTATTGGTTGCACGGCGAACTTCCGCTCCTAGAGACGCAGGGCAACCAAGTTTTATCTCGCCCCAAAGCTAGTATTGTCATCCTCGACGCTACTCACTATCTAGAAGCTGGCGAAGTCTGGACTAAAGGAAGATATAAAGTTATAGAAGTATTCAATGACGATAAACCACACTTCAACGGATTCGAAAAGGTTAACTAATTTTTCAGTGAGAGTTGCTAACTTGCTCCTTACAGTCGCACCACGCTACGCTCTCCCATATTGATCGCGAGATGAGTAGTATAATTCATTCTATCTCGCGGCAACATCAGATACACGCGAGACGTTAGGCGACGTTGTACACTCATTCGAAGAGTAGGGAATAGCATACTCTCCTCACTCGCCCTCGTTAAGTACTCCCAATTTTTCTTTCACGGGATATAATTTATTCCTATGCACAGGAAACAGCGTGTTATCTTTGCAGGTCCGATCAGCGAACAGATTCAAAATTTCAAAACTGGAGAAAAATGCCTATTACTCTCTAGTGAGAGTAAAACAAAATTGGGTCGTGGTGATATCGACAAAATAATCTCTATTTGTAATCAAAAACCAGCTTACGAAATGCTCTTTCGGCAAAGACTTGAAGGCAAAGCATACGGCTACGAACAAGCGCATAGGTTCGTAAAGCGGATTATCGAGGGCTGGGTGGAGCAAAAATCTTTCGCTTTTCTTATTAGAAATTCGAGTGGAGAGCTTATTGGAGTCGTTGATATTAAATCGAATGATTTGAAAAGGGCGGAAGTGGGCTATTGGTCAGACCAAAATCATTCAGGAATAATGTCTAATGTGGTGGCTAAATTAATCGAGCTAGCCAAAAATGCTGGCTACAAAATACTTTTTGCAACGACTAGATTAGACAATGAAAGATCGCAAAAAGTATTACTAAGAAATGGTTTCCTTAACAAGGGAGAGGTAGAGAAACCGGGGTTAGGTACACGACTACTTTTTGAACGCGAGTTACAATAGTACAATCTACCCATGCATAAACAAGCGTGGGATGAAATCGAGAAACTTTATAGTCTACCCCACATCGACCCCGCAACGATCACTAAGTTTAAGAAACTTAAACGAGCTCAAATCTCCCACACCAAAGGCGAAGGCAATCTGCACCATTACTGCTCATTCTTTCTTCCCTACGACCAAGCCAAAAACAAAATCTATCTAGGGTTTCACAAAAAGGCCGACGACTGGATTCCTCCAGGTGGACACATCGAAAAAGGCGAGACACCAAGCGAGGCGGCTGTCCGAGAAATGTGGGAAGAGCTGAAAGTAAAGATCGACAAAACCTTCCTTTTACCGTGGAATCTATCTGTAAAACCGATTGGCAGAGAGGGGGCTGGTTGTCTCACTCACTACGATGTTTGGCATTTAGTGAACATTAAAGAACAGGCATTTGATTATCTTAAAAAAGAGTATTACGCGGCCGGGTGGTTTTCACTCGAAGAATCTCATCACAAAATCACCAAAAACCCCGACTTCGCAAAAATTATTTCTGGTCTTTCCTAATTTCGCTTCGCGCTCACTTGTTCTTTTGTGCTACCCCGTATGTTATCATTATGGTTATGAAGATAGCCTGTATTGGTACCGGTTTTGTTGGCGTTGTTACATCTGCAGTTTTAGCTAAATTAGGACATACTGTCGCAGGGCTCGATATAGATGAGAAAAAAATCGCCTCGCTTACGGAAGGTAAAGTTCCTTTTTATGAGCCAGGCCTAGAAGAACTTATCCTTTCAACCATCAGTTCTCAAAATCTCACCTTTACCTCCAACTACGAGCTTGCGATATCAGGCGCAGATATCGTCATGATTATGGTTGGTACTCCCTCGGCGGCAGACGGCCAGGCCGATCTAAGTTATGTCTACAAAGCGGCCGAAAGCTCTGCTCCCCACCTCAAAGAGGGGGCCATCGTTGTCATTAAAAGTACTGTCCCTCCCGGAACTAATGCCAAGGTAAGCTCTATTATTTCTGGCCTTACAAAAGTTGATTTTGACATTGCCTCCGTCCCCGAATTTTTGAAAGAAGGAACAGCCGTAGAGGATACCCTTCATCCCGACAGAATCGTCATTGGTGCCACGAATCCAAAAACAATCGAGACTTTAAAAGAACTTCATAAGCCTCTCACCGACAATATTATTGTGGTGAGTCCCGAAAGCGCCCAAATGGCCAAATATTCGGCCAATGTATACCTCGCCATGCGGATTACTTTCGCCAATCAAATTGCAGATCTTTGTGAGAAAAACGGCGCAGATGTTGATGAGGTTCTGCGTGGGATTGGGGCAGATAAGCGGATTGGTTCCCACTATTGGTACCCAGGTCTGGGATATGGTGGTTCCTGTTTCCCGAAAGACGTCAAAGAAATCGCGGCCTATGCCAAATCAGTCGGGGAAGCTGAGAGTATCTTTATCGCAGTCGATGATCGTAACGAAAATCGTATCGAGAAAATGATGCAAAAATTTGACAAATTTGTAAACGGTTTTGCAGGCAAAAGCGTGGCAATCCTAGGACTTTCCTTCAAGCCCAACACCAACGACACTCGCGTTGCCCCGGCGCTCAAAGTCATACCCTGGCTAATTGATCACGGTGCCAAAGTCACCGCTACCGACCCCAAAGCAATCGAAGAAATAAAACCCCACCTGCCCGGTAGCGTGCTCTACTCTCCCTCAGCCAATAAAGCAATTAACGGCGCACAGGTAGTAATGATTCTCGTTGAATGGGACGAATATAAGAGTCTTGACTTCAGAGAGCTTGTGAGCAGTATGAGCAAACCCTCTTACCTCATCGATACCAGAAATCTCTACACCAAAGATCAAATCGAAGGAGTTGGAATCGCCTATCGAGGGATTGGCAAATGAAGCGGGTACTCGTCACTGGGGCAAGCGGTTTTGTCGGGAAACATCTCATTGAGAAATTAGTGCTCTCCCCCGATCTAGATATTTTTGCAACCGTCTATAGTTCCCCAGAAAGTCTAAGCCAATTCATGCCCACGGACAAAATATTCTCTCTCGATCTAACCGAGAGTGATAAAGTTTTGGAGTTAGTCCAATCTGTTCGCCCCGACATAATCTACAACCTCGCCGCCCTCTCAATCGTGCAAAATAGTGTCGAGAATGCAAAAAACGTACTCACCTCCAATATCGCCCTTCAGTACAACCTTTTGGAGTCGATGCGTTTACATGCTCCTTATTGTCGATTTATCGCAATTTGCTCAGCCAACGAGTACGGTTTAGTCAAAGAAAGTGACCTACCTATCGACGAATTGACACCCCTTATGCCTCTTAATCCATACGCCACCTCCAAAGTTGCTCAGGACATGTTGGCACTTCAGTATTATCTCGCCTACGACCTAGACATTGTGCGCCTGCGCCCCTTCAATCATACCGGGTCAGGTCAGTCCATCGACTTTATTATCCCCTCGCTCGCCAAACAATTTGTCGATATCAAAGCGGGAAGAATTGCCCCCAAGCTATTGGTCGGCAATCTCGAAACTGTCCGCGATTTTACAGATGTATCCGACATGGTGTCGGCGTATAGCTTGGCCGCGGACAAATGTGTTAAGGGTGAAGTATATAATGTGGGTTTTGGCAAAGGGATTTCTGTCAGGGAAATTATCGCTCTTCTTAGTGAAATTGCCGGAATCGAAGTCGAAGTAGTAGTCGATAAAGCAAGAGTGCGTAGATCCGACGTCCCGACTCTAGTATCAGATTCAACCAAATTCCGCCAGACGACCGGTTGGGCACCCACCATTAAACTAAAAGAAACTCTTTCACACGTGTACAATTATTGGTTAACCAAATAGTTAGGAGAATGTATGTCTAAGAAAGCGCTAGTTACAGGGATTACAGGTCAAGACGGTTCATACCTGGCCGAGTTGTTGCTCGAAAAAGGTTACGAAGTCTACGGTCTCACCAGGCGTACCAGCACTTCAAATTACGGCCGTATCGAGCACATCGTCAACAAAATCAAGTTATTGTCGGGCGATCTTTTGGATCAACACTCGTTGACCCAAGCTGTCAAAGAAGTCCAGCCCGACGAAGTTTACAACCTTGCGGCGCAAAGTTTTGTCAAGACTAGTTGGGAACAACCCATGTTTACAGGCGAATCAACCGCCCTCGGCGTCACCCGCATGCTTGAGGCAGTCCGGTTTGCTTGCCCGAGCGCCAAGTTTTACCAGGCTTCAAGTAGTGAAATGTTTGGAAAAGTAGTCGAGATTCCCCAAACCGAAACCACCCCCTTCTATCCTCGCTCGCCGTACGGGGTAGCCAAGGTCTATGGGCATTGGATTACCGTTAACTACCGCGAGTCTTATGACCTTTTCGCTGTCTCAGGCATTCTCTTTAATCACGAGTCCCCCCGCCGTGGACTGGAATTTGTTACCCGCAAAATCGCCAACCAGGTGGCCAAACTCAAATATGGCAAGCTCGACAAAATCTACCTCGGGAATCCCGAAAGCAAGCGTGATTGGGGATATGCCAAAGACTATGTTGCCGCGATGTGGCTCATGCTTCAGCAAGACGAACCGGAGGATTTTGTGATCGCAACGGGCGAAACCCACTCCGTCCAAGAGTTTGTCGAAAAAGCCTTTGCTGTTGCCGGCATCTCTGATCTTAGCTCTAAAATAGTCTGGAATGATCCTCGGTTTACTCGCCCCGCCGAAGTTGATCATTTGATCGGTGATCCCGCCAAAGCCAAACGTGTGCTGGGCTGGGAACCACAAACCAAGTTTGAAGAATTGGTGACAATTATGGTGGAGGCAGAACTAAAGGCTGAAAAGGTTTGATATGAGTAAAGTTGTAGTTACAGGCGGCGCCGGATTCTTGGGTAGCCACCTTTGCGACGCCTTGATTGCACTTGGAAATGAAGTTGTCTGTATCGACAATTTTCTCTCAGGCTCCAAGGACAACATTGCTCATTTGATGGATAATCCTCGCTTTACTCTTATTATCGCGGACGTCTCGCTCCCTATCAATGAAAAGCTTAGTGGACTTAGCGCCATCTTCCATTTTGCTTCCCCCGCCTCCCCCAACCCCGCCTCTCCCGTTTCCTACATGGCACACCCCGTGGAGACAATGCTTGTCAACAGTATTGGTTCCAAATACATGCTCGACCTGGCTGTAGAGAATAATTGTCAAATCATTCTCGCCTCAACCAGCGAGGTTTATGGCGATCCAGAAGTTCACCCCCAACCAGAAACATACCTTGGTAATGTCTCATCGATTGGGCCCCGTTCTTGCTATGATGAATCCAAGCGTTTCATGGAAGCTCTAGCATTCGCTTACTTACGCTCCAAATCCGCCAAAATCAAAGTCATCCGGATTTTCAATACCTACGGCCCCCGCATGATGTTGGACGAGGGGAGGTTTATCCCCGCCATAGTCGACAGTTACCTCCACCAAAAACCTTTCTTTATGCATGGTAAGGGGGTAGCCACCCGTTCATTTTGTTATGTCGATGACCTTATTGCCGGCATCATGGCGGTCTATCGTAAGGGAGTCGAAGGAGAGGTAATCAATCTCGGCAATCCACAAGAATATAGCCTTGTCGAAGTCCTAGACGTGCTCAAAGAAGTTACAGGAAGAGCCATCGAAGTAGTCTACAAAGAAGGGCTTGTCGACGATCCCCAAAGACGCAAACCCGACATCACCAAAGCCAAAGAAATGCTAGACTGGTCGCCAACAGTCAGCCTGCCCGAGGGTTTAAGAAAAATGATCGAATCATACTCTCGATAAATATGTCAAAGACTGTGGTAGTAATCATCCCAACCTACAACGAACAAGCCAATATCGTGCCGGTCGTCCGTGAATTGGCACGTGTTTTCCGCCAAATCAAGTCCTTCAATTTTCATATCCTTTTTGTCGACGACAACTCCCCAGACGGCTCCGCAAAAGTAATTTCGACAGAAATCAAAAGGCACGCCCACATTCGCCTGCTTTCAAATAAAAGAAAGGGTGGACTTGGTCACGCCTACAAAAAGGGGATGCGCTACGCAATCCAAAAATTGCACGCCGATATCATCGTCCAGTTCGATGGTGATCTTTCGCACGACCCGAACAAATTGCCTGCTATGCTCGATAAAATCGAGGGTGGGTCAGACATGGTCTTGGGCTCAAGATATATGCGGGGGGGAGGGATCCCTCCCCATTGGCCGCCACACCGCAAGTTTCTCTCCATCGTAGGTAATCTTTTTATTCGCCTGGTAATGTTTAACTTCAAGGTTCACGATTGGACGACAGGTTACCGAGTGATTACCAAAGAGCTAGTAGAAAAAATCCTCCCCGTTTTACGCCATAGTGCCTTCAATGGCTATACATGGCAGATCGGTTTTTTGGTAAAATCTATTCAGGCAGGTTTCAAAGTTGATGAAGTCCCCTTTGTTTTCAAGGATCGTACCGAGGGTCACTCCAAGCTTGGGCCAGAATATATATTTAATACTGTGAGGTACATCATGAAAGTTCGTATCGAAGAGATTTTGAGGAACCGGCTCGTAAAGTTTGCCTTAACCGGCGGGACTGGAGCTGTGATCCAGCTAGTCACCCTGGAGTTGTATCGGAATTTTGCGCCTTTCCAACTGGCTTTTTTTCTTGCGATCGAAACTGCCATCCTCTCCAATTTCACCCTTAGCAACCTCTGGACTTTCTCTGACCGCAAACTAAAGTTGGCCCAAGTCCCCGCCAAATTTCTCACCTTTAATCTTACCTCAGGAGGCTCTATCCTCATCCAACAGTTAATTGCATTCTTGGGCGAAAAATATATTGGGCTCTTGCCACTCTTTACCCTCCCCATCATCAACTTTAAGGTCGACACGGGGACGATGTATGCCGTAGCCGGAATCTTTATGGGGATGTTCTGGAATTTCTTTGCATACTCCAAAATCATCTGGAAAGCCAAGACAAAGTAACCAAAACAGTAATCAATTTATAAAAGCGCACTCCAGTCGCTTACAGGCTGGATATTAGACAAGACAAACTGCCATCCCAATAGGTAAACCGGGATCAGGAGTAGGATTAAGAGCCACGCCAACCGCTTATCTGTCAAATATTTCCCGTATCCAGCAATCACAATAGGAGCAATCGGCAAACTATATCTGGCGATATCACGGTGAGCTACAAAAAATAATGCCACCAAATAAATTACCCCAAAATAAAACGTGCTCATCCGGGAAAAACTCTTTTTCGCTAACCAATTTTTTTGGAAAAATGTGAGCCCCGCTCCAAAAACTAAATAGACATAGAAAATATCATCTCTCCACATATCCGTGACCCATGTTTGATTGTTACCAAATGCCAAAAACGGTGGGAAATGAATATTCATCGAGACTCCGGCCTTAAAGTAGGCCAAGGGATCCTGGTAGCTAAATCCATAAAAGACCCATACTCCAAGTAATGCTAGTGGGATCAGTAAGTAAGGAACCAACCTTTTTGCGCTCATCACCAAGCTCTCTCGTTTAGAAAAAAGAGCAAGCAAATACCCACCAAACAACAAAATTCCTGGACTGCGGGTCATAACTGCCACCCCCCCCAGCGCCCCCGCCAACCAATGCTTGCCCTTGTGAGCCATGTATAAAGACAACAAAACCATCGAAATAAAAAGTGGTTCGTTCGACCCAACTCCCCG
This sequence comes from Microgenomates group bacterium GW2011_GWF2_47_9, assembly GCA_001003385.1. GTDB lineage: Bacteria > Patescibacteriota > Microgenomatia > UBA1400 > UBA12108 > LCPA01. Next base: position 8,666 of record LCPA01000012.1, read on the forward strand.
GTCAGAAAGCATGCGAGGAGGCAAAAACAAGGCAATAAGTGACAACAACACGGCCAGCTTTTTGCTCCCAAAAAACGAGGAAAAAAACAAGTACAATCCTACCGCCAACAAAATATTTGATAGCAAGATCGCCAATAATAGTGCATTGGTGCCACTCACAAATAAATCAAAAAATCTGATCAACAGCGGGAAGCCAGGATAATGAGCGGTAAAGTACAAAGGTTCGTTCCCTGTCAAAAAGTGTTCGTTTATAGACACAATTTTTGCTGGATCATATAGGGTTTTTGCGGCTACCAAAAAATTAATTCCGTCAAAATTTTGGACTACAACTTCCATGCCTTTGCCACCAAAATCTACCCCCCACAAACTATTAGTTTTGCTTATAAAAGGCAACCAAAATAACAAGAGAGAAGCGACAGCTCCCGCACAAACTAACAAGATTTTTCCAAACATAAACCTATCCTAGCACAGCCTGGATGATATACTCAAACTGTGAAAAAACTCTCTCTAATTATTCTCGTTCTTGTTTCCCTGTTTCTTGGTCGTGGGCTTGCAACGCCGAACCATTTTAGGACCCACGACGATCTTCAGGTGTTCCGCCTCAACGAATTTGAGAACTGTTTGCGCGATCTTGAGCTTCCTTGTCGCTGGTCGGCCAACATGGGCAAGGGCTACGGCTACCCATACTTTACCTTCTATCCGCCGGTTATTTATCTGGTCCCAGCCGTGATCCGCCTCCTAACCGGCTGGTCCCTAGTTTTCTCTCTCAATATATCCGCCCTCATTTCTTTTCCTTTGGCGGCTCTTTCTATGTATCGCCTGATCGAGGTCATGACCAAGAAAAATAGTCTTGCTTTCTTAGCGGGAATCTTGTTTGTTCTCATTCCCTATCACGCCCTGAATGTTTTTGTGCGAGGAGTATACGCAGAAAATCTGGTTTGGAGTCTCACCCCCCTGTTACTAGCCGAAATTTATCTGCTACTAAAGGAGAAAAAATCGCCCATAAGACTTGGGCTGTTGGGAGCCCTTGTCCTCTTGACCCACAATGTCTCCCTGATCATGTTATTTCCGATCTTATCCATCTGGTCTATCGCTCTTTTAATATCCGCTCCCCATAGGTTTAGAATTAATTTTTTCAATCTAGCCAAAGCCATCTTTTTGTCACTCTCACTTTCAGCCTTCTTTGTTTTCCCGGCACTACTCGAGAAGAACCTAGTCTATTCCCATTCACTTATCGAAGGGTACTATGCCTATTTTCAGCACTTCGCCTCCTTCAAACAAATGCTTTTCAGTAACGTCTGGGGGTTTGGCGCAAGTGCTTGGGGCGTCCTCGACGAACTCTCTTTTTCTTTGGGGAAAGTATATTGGCTTGGCGCGACCATCGCGGGCCTAATTCTAGTTGTAAAAAACCGCCTTCACTTTAAAAAACTTCTCGATCCGCTTCTTTTGGCCATTGGAATATCCACGCTTTACGCCTTCTTTATGGCCCACCACACATCGACCCCCCTTTACGAGCTCGTCAAAATCTTTCAGTATGTTCAGTTCCCCTGGAGGTACATCGGTATGGCCAGTACTACCCTCCTTATATTTATGGTGTACGCCCTCCATCTCTCAAAAATTAGGTATAGCGTCCTTTTCCTATTAGTGGGAGTCGTTATTGCCTCTTCTCTTTACACGCCATATTTTAAGCCCAAGGAATATGACTCGCTAACAGATAGCGACTTTGTCTCAGGTCAGTATAAAAATAACCAACAGCAAGAGCATCTCTACGACTACCTCCCGCTTACCGTCAAAGAAGTCCCGACGAGCTTTGCCGATTTTCCTGTTAACAAGCTCGGGGAAGGAATGGAAATTATCGACTTTAGTAGGTCCTCAAACTCATACTCGCTTGCACTCACAAACAGCCATCCGCAAAACTTGACCTTGCCCGTTTTTTACTACCCAGGTTGGCATACGATCGTGAACGGGATGGAAACCCCCACCCAATACGACCCAATTTCAGGTCTCATTACAGTTTCAGTAGGGCAGGGATCTAGCAAAATTGACCTTCAGTTTCGCGAAACACCGATAAGAACATTATTTAACCTCGTGACGCTAGGCGCCTTGGCTCACTTACAAGAAGGTACAATAAAACAATGTCAATCCGCAAGCTTTCGTCGCTATCGATATTTATGCCCGCTTTTAACGAAGCGGAAAACATTAACGCCGTTGTCGCCTCCGCCGTCCTCGCCGCCAAAAAAATAGCCAATGATTACGAAATCATTATCGTCAACGATGGATCAAAGGACTCGACCAAGGAAGTAGTCGAATTGCTTGCGAAAAAGAATCCCCGGATTAAACTTGTTAATCATCAAACAAATCGCGGCTATGGAGCGGCCGTAAAATCGGGCCTTAAGGCCGCCAAAATGGACTGGATTTTCTTTACTGATTCCGACGGCCAGTTCCGTTTTAATGAATTAGAAAAGTTTGTCTCCGCCTCCGCCACCTACGACCTCGTAATCGGGTACCGCAAAAAACGAATGGATCCTTTTCACCGCGTTTTCGTCGCTCAAGTCCTGCTCAAAATCTGGAACTTCGTCCTGTTTGGCCTCACAGTCAGGGACGTCGACTGCGCCTACAAACTCTTTCCCAAAAAAGTCCGCGACGCTTTTACTCTCGAAACCGAGAGCGCCATCACGGTTTCGGAGTTTATTATCAAGGCCAAACTATCCGGGTTTAGTATTAAACAGTTGCCAGTAAAACATTATCCCCGACTTTTTGGGTCCCAAACGGGCGGGAATTGGCGGGTAATTGTCCGAGCGGCATTCGAGAGCTTTAGGCTATTTAAAGAACTTCGGCTGTCATGAATTTGCTAAAAAAACACTTTCGCCTCATCCTTCTTTTCACTATCCTCTTGGTGGCTCTTTTTCTTCGACTTTATCGCATTAGTGAAACACAGACGTTTCTAGAAGACGAGGGTAGGGATATGTTAATCGTCAAGCGTCAGCTAGACACCGGCCGCCCCGTCTTAATTGGTCCCCAAACCTCAACAGGCAGTATGTACTTGGGGCCTCTCTACTACTACTTTATTACTCCAGCCTTGATCTTGTCGGGAATGGACCCGGTCGGCCCCGCGATTCTAATTGCCTTTACTGGTGTTCTAACCTGCTATCTCTTATACAAAATTTTTGCCAAGTGGAGTGGACAACTGTCCGGATTTTTTGCGGCCACTCTCTACGCGGTTATGCCTTTACCAGTATCATTCACCAGAAATTCCTGGAACCCCAATCTTGCTCCCCTAATCTCCCTTATTACGCTTTATATTCTTGATAAACTCAAAGATCGTACTGGGAATTTAAAATGGTTTTTTTGGCTGGGGATCTCGGCTGGTGTTTTGATCCAACTGCACTACATGACCCTTATCTATCTGGCGGTCATTGCGATCCTCATTTTTTACTGGTGGGTTTTCCCCTTCAATAAAAAGCATTTCCTGAAATTTGGGAAAGGAATTTTCCTTGGAATGGCCGGATTTTTTCTGACTCTTTTCCCTTTCTTCGTCTTCGAAATCAGAAACGACTGGGTCAACACCAATGCCATTTCCCGTTTCATTGTGGCCAAGGAAGAGAGAAATATCCGCTATGATCTCCCAGTCTGGCTTTGGGAGAAAAAGGTTGTGGGGACTACAGCTGATATTTTCGGAGGATTATTTACCCGCCAGGAATTTGTTCACTCGGACAATCTTAGTCTCTATCTTATTGTGGCTGGGCTCGCCTGTGTCGTGCTTGCCATACTTTTTTCTTCCCTAAACAAGCATCGCAAGCAGATGATTTTTTTCCTCCTTTTTGGATCACTTGGCGCCATCGGGATCTACCAAGAAAACATTCACATCCATTACCTGGGTTTTCTGTTTCCGTTGGTCTATCTGGCTTTCGCAAGCGCCCTCTCGACCAAGTACGTCTGGGTCAAGGCTACGGCTCTTATATTTGGGGGCTTTGTCCTCCTCTATAGTTTGCCTACGACTGTGCTTAAGATAGGTTCAGGTGCCACCCACCAAAAAGACAAGGCCGAGGCAGTCGCCGCGTATATCTCAGATCATTCAGAAGGTCAGCCATATAACATTGCAAGTGACGAGTTTACGAGCACTTCTCCCTACCAATACTATACCTATTTGCTTGATAACCCCCCCACAAGCGATCATGCCCTGAACACGTTTCTCATCTGTGAAGGATCGCCGTGCCGGGAAGAATCGATCAAGCTTGGCAATTATGTCGGTCACCCCCTGGCAACCTATGTGGTTGAAGAGCCGGTTGTTGTTTCCAATGATCACGTTAAACTCGGCGTTTGGGTAGCTCATCTTAGATTGGTCAAGCCCGAGTAAGTGATATCATATATAGTATGCAAAAACCGCTGGTTACAATCATAGTCCCCAACTACAACGAGGCGGCGAACCTCAAACGAGGAGTTTTGACTGATCTCGCTAATTTTGCCAAATCCCAAACTTATCCAGTCGAGATCTTGATCTCTGACGATGGTTCGACTGATGACTCGCTCGCCATGATCGCCGACTTCTCGGCCAAACACGAGAACTTTACGCTCCTTAAAAATCCTCACCATGGCAAGCCCTATGCACTACGGGCGGCAATCAAAAAGGCCTCCGGCCAGTATGTCCTCTTTACCGACATGGATCAGTCGACCCCAATTAGTGAACTAAACAAGCTCACCCCCTATATAAGCAAGGACTACAAAATTGTGATCGGTTCTCGCGGAGTACGCCGGACAGATTCCGCCCTTTACCGCCAGCTCGCCTCGGTTATTTTTCTCCTCGCCCGACGGATGATCCTTTTACCCGAAATCAAAGATACTCAATGCGGCTTCAAATTGTTAGAAATCAGTTTGGCCCGTAAAATATTTGCCAACATGCGTATTTTTGGTAGGGATAACCACGCCAAGGGCTGGAAAGTCACCGCCTACGACGTTGAACTACTGCATTTGGCAAAAAAATACGGCCACAAAATTAAAGAAGTCAGAGTTGCCTGGAAAGACGAGGACACTTCAGTCGGCAAGAACCGGAATTTCTTGAAAGAAAGTTACGAAATGCTATTTGAGATTATGCGCGTTCGGATAAACGATCTTCTTGGTAAATACAACCCATGAGTCGAGGTTTAACTTTTGCATATCTGGCTCTCACTCTCGCCTTATTTTTCTATTCCTACGGCTTTGTTGATCTCAATTTGACGCTTTCCGCAGAACCACATTTGTTCTCTCTCGTTTCCTCTCTTCAGGGACTCGTCTATTTCAACCGCCCCCTCTCAACTCAGATTTACTTGTTCTTTGTCTTCGCCTTTTTTAGCTTGTATCTTTTGGTGCTCAATAAGTCGCGTTCTCTTAAACTTACAAAATTTCCCCTCCGTCTCGTTGTTGTCTTGGCTGTTATTTTTTCATTATTCTATCCTTTCCTGTCCTCCGATCTCTTTAAGTACCTATTTTCCGCAAAAATGGTTGTTCTCTATCACGCGAATCCGCACGTTGTCACCCCCGATTTTTTTGCCTCCGACCCTTGGATTAGATTTATGCGATGGGTGCACACTTACGCTCATGATGATCCCCTATTATCTGCTCGGGCTTGGCAAGTTCGTGCCAGCCATGTACCTCTACAAACTAGACGCCGTTTTTTGGTACCTCTTGTCGATTTGGCTTGTCGGCAAGTTGTCCTACCAGCTTTCTCGCTCAAAACAAATGCAAGTTACCTCACAATTATTCTTTGCCCTTAACCCACTTATCCTTTATGAGTGGTTGGGCAATGGTCACAACGACGCGCCCATGCTGAGTCTGTTACTTCTATCTCTCTACTTACTCACTCTCAAAAAAAAGGTCTGGGCATTATTCGCACTCCTTCTCTCAATCGGCATCAAGTATGTTACTATTTTCCTCCTTCCAGCGATCTTCCTTAAAAATCTCAATCTCAAAAAAACGCTCTACTATCTCCTTTTTGCCTTTACTCTTGTTCCGCTTGTTTATAACTATTCGTTCCAGTATCAACCTTGGTACGTCACCTGGATAATTCCCTTTGCCGCAGTCTTGGGGCAGGGGAGTATTATGTGGGTAGTCGGTGCATACAGCCTGGGATCTCTACTACGCTACCTACCATTTGTTTCGACTAGCCTTTGGGGCGCCACGCCTTTTACCTTTGCACTCCTAAGTTTCGCCCCGCCCATCATTACCCTTCTGATTATCCTTTTTTATAGACGCCTACGTAGGCTATAATAGTCTCATGCAGAGATTTTTCCCCAAGTTGGTAAAGAAAGAATGGCTTATTCTCTTGGGAATCGTAATCTTATACCTAGGGCTTACCACCTACAACCTCACCAAGCTCCCCATCTTTGTCGATGAGGCTCTCTACTTGCGCTGGTCTCAGATCGCTTGGAAAGACGCTAGTTGGCGTTTTATCTCGTTAACCGACGGTAAACAACCATTTTATATCTGGTTCGTAATCCCTTTCCTAAAAGTTTTTAAAGACCCCTTGTACGCCGGGCGACTGGCCTCGGTTGTCTCAGGTCTTTTCACCGTCCTGGGCCTTGGCTATTTGGGCTGGCTTATGAAAGACAAAAAAACCGGTTTCTTTGCCATGACTCTTGGTGTTCTCTCGCCTTACCTCTTTTTTTATTATCGCTTTGGGATTATGGAGTCTACCCTAGTCGCCTCGGTAATCTGGGTTGTGATTCTCTCAATTCTCCTTGCGAAGTCCCGTAGGCTTGATGTGGCACTCATCCTGGGGATGGTTACCGGCCTATCCCTGCTTGTCAAATCATCTGCCCTCTTTTTCTGCCTACTTATTCCCTTTGCTTACGTTTTGGACTTCAAAAAAACGACTCTCTTTACCAAAAAAACCCTCTCGTACCTATTTCTCGTTCTCATTGCCTGGTCTTTGAGTTATATTATCTATAACATCCAGCGTCTCTCGCCTTGGATGCATATGATCGCCGAGAAAAATTCATTTTTCACCGTTTCATATGGTGAAATTTTGGCCGAACCCAAGCGCCTCGTTAATAATTTCCTTGACGTCTGGCGTTGGCAGTATGCCTACTCAGGACTCCCTATTTTAGCCTTATTTTTCCTGGGCTTATATCGTCTTATGAGGGAAAACATCCGGGCATTTCTTTATTATCTTGTTCTCACCATGGGTCCGGTCTTGGGGACTGTCGCGGTCGCAAGTCTTTTCGCTCCACGCTATATCATCTATGCTACTCCCTTTGTCCTCTTATCTGCCTCATATGGCCTTTCTTCTCTTCAAAAACCCAAGGTGGCGTTGATTGCCCTCCTTTTAGCGCTCTCCCTGCCCATTGTTCTTATTAGTAAGCTACTCATTGACCCGATTCATTTCCCCTATGTCCCAGTTGACGAAGGGTATGTCAACGGATGGTCGGCCGGAAATGGCACGAAACAGATTGCGGATTGGGCGCGTGCTCGCGCCAAAGAAATCGGGGGCGAAAAGAAACTCGTCATATATACCGAAGGTACCTTTGGAATTCTTCCTCATGGTCTAGAGCTCTATAGCCAAGGTGTGAAAAATCTAGAAGTAATTGGTGTATATCCTATTTCCGACATCCCGCCCGCCCCCCTCGTCAGTGCGGCTTTTGAGAATCCCGAAACATACCTCGTCCTCAATAACACGGTTACTCCGGACACCCCCGCAGGGCTCGAACTCGTCTTGTCCTTCCCCAAACTTCGCGAAAATCCCATGCGGCTATATAAAATAATCGCCCGCTAGTATGCATGGCTCCTTGCTCAAACTCACTTTTATCCGCCAGCTTTTGTTAGGAATAATCGCCCTGGTCTTGAGTGGAATCATTCTACGCGCAATCCTGCCTAAGGGTCTGTGGTACAGCATGCACGACTCCACGCACATCGAGAGGGTAGAGTTACTAGCCGAGAGTTCTCAAAATGGGAAGTTTGGCGCGTTCTGGACGACTCGCGTGAATAGCGGTTTTGGGTATCCCTTATTTCACTTCTACGCACCCCTGTTTCACACTACGGCGCGTACTTTTTATTTTGTCTTCCCTTCAGTTGTCACTTCCCTCAAGCTCACGCTCTTCCTTTTCTCATTTTTGGGGATCTACGGCACAATGCTTTTTGCCAAACGGTGGGGGATCGCGGCGAGCATCCTTGCTGGCTTAACGTTCGCTCTCTCGCCGTATCTTGCGCTTGATATTTTTGTGCGAGGCGCCTACGCCGAGTTTGCCTCCCTTGCTCTCTTACCTTGGGTATTTTATTTAACTAGACGGCTTGAAGATAAGCGGAGCATCACCCTTGCCAGTATTTTCCTCAGCCTTTTTGTGCTTTCACACAACCTCATCCCGCTTATCGCCCTCCCAATTATCTTTATCTGGATGGTTGTCGTTAACAAATCTTTTCGGCGAGTATTCCAAGTAATGTTACTCGCGCTAGCCCTAAGTGCTTGGTTTGTTTTACCGCTATTATTTGAACGAGGCTTTGTCCAAGCTGACGCTGTCGCGCGAACCTCGGACTTTCGCTCGCACTTTGTCACTCTCTCACAAATTTGGAATTCTACCTGGGGATTTGGCGGTTCAGCTCCTGGCCTTGAGGATGGGATTTCTTTCAAACTCGGGAAAATCCAGATCCTCCTTGCAGTCGTTGGGGTTCTCTTGGCAGTTAAAGCCCGGGCAGGCAAGCTCCTCCTTTTAGCCGGTTTTGCCGTTTTTTTACTGTTTCTTGCCACTCAATCTTCTCGCTTCATCTGGGAAATAAACCCCATCCTTCAGATTGTCCAGTTCCCTTGGAGGACTCTCGGGGTTGTGGCCTTGCTACTTTCTATTTTTTCAGGATATGCCCTCTCTCGCCTTCGCTCTCGAGTTCTTAAAGTTGTGGCCCTTCTTCTTGTTGCGCCAGCTCTCTTTTACTTTAATCTTAAGTATTTCACTCCCCAAGAGACTTTTTACCCAACAAGAGGAGAGGGGGAACTTCAAACCGAGGTAAGAGATATTGCAGGCGTAATCCCCGAGTATACTCCTCGTTGGTGGTCACCGACAGAGAGGCTTTTGCAAAGCGATTCCTACATCTTCTCCGAGTCCCCCTCCAAGCTCGAAAGTCTTACAGTTGGCCCCACCACTATTGATCTCTCTCTCGATAACTCCACCGCCCAGGCTGTATCATTCCGGGCCGCCTACTATCCTACTTGGCGAGCCACCGTTGACGGGATTCAGTTTGTTCCATACCCTGACAGTTTCGGGCTCGTTAGACTCGATATCCCCGCGGGGATTCACAAAGTCAATCTTTATCACACCCCGACCACCCTCATGTTGTTGTCACGTGTCGTATCATTACTTGCTCTTCTGTTCACGCTTATTTCATTTTTAGGAAAGGGCAATCGTGAAACTCATTAAATATTTTGCCTTTTTCCTACTTCTCAATAGCCTGGTTTGGGGTTCTTCTATTTTCCTCGGTTTCTCGCAGGACGATTTTTTTCACCTAGAAATCGCCCGAGCAGACTCGCTAAGAACTTTTCTTGAATTCTTTAATCCCAGGGCCAACAATTGGCAATTTTTCCGGCCTTTGAGTACCCAAGTTTGGTACTTCATGTTCGAGCGCCTTTTTGGTTGGCAAAAAGCCGCCCTCCCTATGCACTTGGCCGCAATTTTTATCCATTCAATAAATACTACTTTGGTCTTTACCTTAGTCAAAAAAATCTGGAAACTAAAAATTTCCCTTGCCTTCACCTTTGCCAGTCTCTACGCGATCGCCTCTGTCCATTTCCTTTCCCTCTACTACGTAGGAGCCACCCAACAACTGCTTGCTAGCATGTTTAGTCTTTTGGTTCTTCACGCCTCATTGAAAAATCAGACTTTTAAATCTAGCTTTTTCTATCTTTTCGCCCTATTATCAAAAGAACTCTCTCTCCGGCTCGCCCCAATTGTTGTACTGGTTCACCTATTGTCAGGCAAATCGCTATCCGATTCTGTCAAGAAATCAAAAAATATCATTGTTCTCACTCTCGTCTACCTGTTGTTTAGATACCTATTCAAGGTTGTAATTGCACTCGAATACACCCTAGACTTTAGTATCTTTACCACCCTCGCTACCCTCATGTGGTATGTGCTTATGAGTTTCGGTGCCCCAGAATATCTCTTAAGATTTGGTCTATCACACGGCCAGATCGATGTGCTTGGGTATGTGAGCTCAGTTTACCCCCTCTCAACCATAAACGCCGTAACTGTTGCGCTCTCTCTCATCTTGTTTGTGACTATCCTCCTTATACAGCTTCGAAAACCCCCCTCGGCTCGACATTTCTTTCCTTTGGCACTCCTCTGGCTTGCGGGGATTGCCCCCGTCCTTTTTCTGCCCACCCATCGCTACTCCCACTACCTAGATCTCTCGCTCTTCTTTGTGCTTTTCTTTCTGGTCACAGCGAAAAAATCCTTTCTCAAGGTAATCCTCATTATTTCGCTAACTACCGCCTTCTTGAGTGGCAATCTTCTGGATCGACAAACACATTGGACAATCGAACGTTCCCTGTCGGCCCAAAAATACCTTATGTTTCTAACCTCAGCCGGTTATTGCCAATACAGCACTCTCTATTTTGTTGGCAATCAGACTGCCACTAACAACCTTTCCTACGCTCTTATGAACGAACATGGTCCCCAGATAGCCTGTTCCCGCCACGATCTTTCTGTATACTATAGCGATACTGCCCCAAAGAACATGGAAGACGATGTAGGAGTCATAAAAGTAGAGTGATATGAGTGTTTTAACTTTAGAAAATCTCAAAGAAAAAGCTTTCAAGGGGGTCTTTACTCTCACCTTCCGTCGCCTGATCCTCAAAGTTATAGACACAGTCGGAGTCATTTTTTTAGCTAGGGCACTTTCACAAGACGTTTTTGGCATTTTTGGCATTGTTAGTTTTGTTGTTTTTACCTTTCTTTCGTTTTTTTCTGACATCGGCTTTGGTGCCGCCCTCATCCAAAAAAAGGAAGAACTGACCGACCTTGATACTCAGACCACCTTTACCATCCAGCAGATTCTCGTCACCCTAATCCTGGTTGCCGCTTGGCTTATCTCCCCGAAGCTCGCCAGCGTTTACTCGCTTGGGGTGCAAGGGATCTGGCTTATCCGGGTTATGTCATTATCGCTTTTTATCACTTCCTTCAAAACTATTCCCTCGATCATTCTTGAACGTCAGCTCCGCTTCGAACGCCTCGTAATTCCCGAAATAATCGAAACGGTTGTGTATAACTCAGTAGCGGTCTACATGGCGCTTAACGGCTATGGTGTCTGGAGCTTGGTTGTCGCCATCCTCGCGCGCACCCTCTTTGGAGCAATCGCTCTCAACGTGATCGCGCCCTGGAAAATTGGCTGGAAATTCTCTCTCCCGAGTGCGCAAAAACTCCTCTCCTTCGGTGTCCCATACCAGCTCAATAGTGTCCTAGCCCTCATCAAAGACAATATTACTCCGACCCTTATCGCCTATTGGTATGGCCCTGCGGCTGTAGGCTTTGTCAATTTAGCCCAAAATATCGCGACTCGCCCCATGGAAATCATTAACATCGTCTCCCGCGTCATGTTTCCGGCCTATTCCCGCATTCAACACGAAAAAGATCGACTAAAACGATGGATCGAAAAATCGGTCAGGTTCATGGCGCTCCTGTATTTTCCGGCCATTACCGGTCTCCTCATAGTAGGCGGGGGGATCTTGGAGTTTCTCTACGCCGACAAAAGCGCCAAGTGGCTCCCTGCCTTGCCGACCCTATTGTTCTTTCTGGCTGGCGCCTTCCCCATCATTGTCACGACGACCTACACCAATGCTCTCTATGCCCTTGGGAGACCCAAGGTTGTCCTCGCTCTGATGGCGCTTTACACCGTCCTTACCTGGGGTCTTGGGGCACCTTTAATTTATAAATACGGGTTTGTGGGGATCGCGATTGCCGGGTTTATTATCACTTATCTGACTTTCCCCATCGTGATTAGAGAAATGAACAAGGTTGTCAAGGTAAATACCTGGGACTGCCTCAAGAAACCTCTTTTCTCGAGCCTTGTCATGGGCATTGTTATCTACCCAGTTAATAATTTCTTGACTCATGATCTTTGGACTCTCTCTGCCACAATCGGGCTGGGGGTGGTAACATATATTGGGATTATCCTCCTCATTGATCGGGGCGAATTCAGAAAAGAATTTGCCAGCTGGATTACTTTAATAGGCAAAAGAAAGGCATAATATGTTGAAAGAGAAAGTCTCTGTAATTATTCCCACCGTCAATGCCTACGAAGAATTAGATCTAGCTCTTTTAAGCATCAAAAAAAACTCCGACCACGAGGTTGAATTTTTGGTCGTTGTCGACCCGGACATGAATACCGGCATAGTAAATAAGGACATTCTCGCCGTTTGTAAAAAGCAGGCCGTCACTCCCATAATTAATAAAGAAAACCACGGTCCCTATGGCAACTGGAATATCGGGGCCGCGCGTGCGACCAGTAATTGGTTAATTTTTGCGACAGATGATCAATATTTTGCCCCGCATTGGGACTCAAATCTCCTCAAATATTACATTCCTCAGCGTCTTGTCGCTGGCCGACTGATCGAGCCTGGTATTATCCCCGTCTGGAAGACCAACATCAAGAAAGACTTTGGGGTACTCCCATCTGAATTCAAGGAAAAAGAATTCATAGCCTGGTGTGCTAATCAAAAAGAGGAGGGGTTTGTGAAGGATGGCTTCTTTATCCCCATGCTCCAACACAAAGATGACTACAAAGCGCTCGGTGGCTACCCCACAGCCGGCAAGTTTGGTACATCAACCGCCGTCAGTAACGATGTCCTCTACGTGCAGTCAGCCTTGAAAAAGGGCTATCAGTTTGGGACAGCCACAGATAGCTATTCATACCATTTCCAGGCTAGTTCCTGGAAAAAGAAAACCTTAAAGCCCAAGATTGCCGGGGTTGTCTTAACTCTTAACGAGGAAGAATCGCTAGGAGCATGTCTTGACTCTCTCAAATGGACTACCGACAACTATGTTGTCGATTCAGGGAGCCTAGATAAAACGCTTGAAATAGCCAAGAAGAAAGGGGCCGTCGTTCTCAAAAATAAGTTTGTCGACTTTGCCGCTCAGCGCAATTTTGCCCTTTCCAAGCTCGGCGGCTATGATTGGGTGTTTATGTTGGACGCGGATGAAGCATGCGAGGCTAGTCTTGCCAAAGAGCTCGCATTTTTTGCCAAAGACATATATCTAGATGGAGTTGTCGTTCCTCGCAAAAACTATATCTTTGGCCGTTTTATCGAGCACTCCGATTGGTATCCAGACGGTCGAATGGTCTTCTTCAGGCCCAAACTTATAGAGTACCAAAGTGGAGTCCACGAGCGGGCCAAGTTTGTGAAAGGTAACGAAACGACCGCTTTTGCCAAAGGGCATATTTTACATCGCAATTATCATACTGTCCGCGAATTTTTGCTCAAAAATTTAGTCGATTACCCCTACGAATACGCTCTCGTCCTAGACTCTCAAAAGAAAAAGTTCGTGGCTTCCGATCTGTTACTTAAACCAATCGGGGAATTTATGCGTCGATTTTTCCTGGCAGAAGGGTATAAAGACGGGCTCTACGGCCTGGTTTTATCTAGTCTCATGGGAGCACAAACCTTGTCTGCCTATGCCTACCTTTGGGAGCTCCAGGGCAAGCGCAAAGATCTGACTACCGAAGAAACACAAGAAATTTTTGCGAGCCTCAAAATGAAAACTCATGAACTCAAATACTGGCTAATCTCCCTCGCAATCGAAAAATCTGGAGGCCTAGAAAAGTATTACCACAGGCTCCGCAGAAAAACTCTCAAAATCATGAAAGGAATGCACTAATGCCGAAAAAAAAGCCGCCCTCCCGCAAAATAAAACATGCCGTCATTCTCGTCAACTTTAAAGGGTGGGAAGATACTATTGTCTGCTTAAACTCAATTGAGCAATGCAAAGACAAGCCACACGTTATCGTTGTCGACAATGGTTCAAACAACGGCTCTGTCGAGCACTTGTTAAGCGCATTCCCCGACTTAGACTTAATCCAAAGCCCGGTTAACTTGGGGTTCTCAGTCGGCAATAACCTCGGCATCAAAAAAGCTCTGCGGATGGGTGCCAAGGTAGTTCACATCTTAAACAACGATACCGAGGTAGATCCCAATCTTTTCTTTCGTAGCTACCGCTATACTGCCGGTAAAAATAGAATCACGGGTGCCAAAATTTACTATGCCAAAGGATATGAATACCATGCCCCCCAAAAGGGTAATGGCCGGATATTATGGTACGCGGGTGGCTATTTTGATTACACAATGGCGGTCGCTCGCCACTTCGGGATCGATGAAGAGGACAATGGTATATATGATGCTATTAAACCAGTCGACTTTATTACTGGGTGCTATATCGCCGTCCCGCGTCAGGTCTTTCGTAAGATCGGCTTACTCGACGAACCGTTTTTTCTTTACCTAGAAGACTCCGAATTTTGTCTTCGAGCAAAAAAGCACGGGGTCGAAGTAATGTATAACCCCCGCCTTGTTCTCTATCACCGAAACTCCTCCTCAACCGTCGCTGGCAGTCCCCTTGTCGACTATTACATGACGCGTAATCGCTTTATGATTGCTCGTAGGTATGGTTCCCTAAGGCTTAGGTTTGCCCTCGCCAGAGAGGCTATTTTTAGGAACTTTTTTAACAAAATCAGGCGGGCCGCCTACCTAGACTATCTTTTCAAACGCTTTGGTAATAAAAATGAAAAAATTAAACTCATCAGTAATCAATAACCAAAAGTGGCAGGCGCGGCTCGTTTTTCTCTTCCTTCTGCTTTATACCTTTCTTCTGTATCTCAACTTGGGACGAGATGCGCTTTTTGATTGGGATGAGGGCATCTATGCCACACTAGGGAGTGAGCTTTTAAAGACTGGCAATTTATTCGTCTCTACTTGGAATCAAGAAGTTTGGTTTGAGAAGCCTCCTGGCATCGCCTGGTTGTCTGGACTGGGCCAGCTCATTATGGGACACAACGAAACAGGCGCGCGTCTTTTTACCCCTCTTCTCTCTAGTCTAGTCCTCTACAATATCTATCGAATTGGCCTAAAACTAATTTCCTGGCGGGGCGGTATCGGCGCAATGGCTCTCTTGGCTGGATTTAATCTTTTTCTCGGAAGGGCGCGGGCGGTCAACACAGACATGCCCTTAATGCTTGGGATCACGACTACCATTTCTCTTCTCCTATACGAACGCAAACCCATTTATCCGGCACTCGCAATTTTCTTTAGTATTTGGTTCAAGGGACTTGCCGGATCTCTTTCTTTTCTCATTGCCCTCCCTCTGTTTTTTCTGCAAAAAAAATCCTACCTTCTCTCCTTTATTTTGTATGCCTTGCTCCTTATTGTCCCTTGGCATCTATATAGTTATCTCAAATATCACTCGCTTTTTCTTGACCCATATTTACATGAACAGGTAATCGCGCGGGTCACAACCCCCATCGAATTCCACCTGGAAAGTCGCTGGTTTTATTTCCAATACTTGTATGAAAACCTCGGGCTTGGCGTTTTGCTGACTAGCATGCTCGGCGCAATCTTTGGACTTAGAGACTTTCTTCGTACCAAGAAACTCCCCACTTTGCTCCCGCTCTGGTGGCTCATCCTGCCACTTGCATTATTTACAATCGCCAAAACTAGAATCTTCTGGTACATCCTCCCCGCATATCCTGCCCTTGCCCTCTTGTCGGCCCGGGCTCTAGAAGGAGTGTCTTTAGGTAAAGTGGGAAAGCAAATCTTTTCGCTCATCGTGCCCCTTATGTGTCTTCAGGGCTTAATACTAACTGCCCGCTCTGTCGAGATCAACAAAAATACAGCAGAAAGACCAGATAGGCTAGAGCTTGCTTATGCATTACGCAAATACCAAGCTCCGGAGCTTGCAGTACTTACCCCCCCCGAAGAAAGACTAGCCGAGGCGATCCTTCCAGCCAGTCAAAGATTAAGTTCTAGTTTCCGTTACGGCGGCATGCCCTCGGTCGCCTTCTATTTTGACCGCAAAGTCAAGTTTTTCTACAACATCGATGAGTTTTTGGAGTATTGGGTATCCGAGCCAGACCCTCTTGTCCTCATTCATTCTGTTGATTTGGGCTACGTTTCAAATTATACGATTGAGGCAAGAAGTGGTGCCTATCTAGGGATCAGGAAAGGAGCCTATGCTCTCCGTTAGTACAACGATTACAAACGAAGACAATTTAGAGAGGATGGAACTTCTATTAAAGAGTCTTTCCTTCGCGGATGAGATTCAGATTTTTGTCCTCGGTGAATTTGGTAATCAAAAGTTATCTCGTCTCGCAAAGAAATATCACGCAAAACTTATCGAGGTAAATAAACCCCTAATCGTCGAGTATGTTCGTGACCGCCAAATAAAGTCTGCCGAGGGCGACTGGGTTTTAATCATGGACTTTGACGAGGTTGTTCCTCCAAAGGGGAGTGAGGTCGCCTACGCTATCCCACGCGACAACTATTCACTTGGGCAAAAACTTGCCCACGGTGGATGGGAGCGAGATTACGTCGTACGACTCATCAAGAAATCCACATTTTTGGGTTGGCCCCGAGACATCCATAGTTCGCCTCGGGTCGATGGGCCGGTCGGTAAACTTGTGCCACCCATGGAGCATCACAAAGACGAGAATTTGAGCTATATCGTGAACAAAACGAATCGTTACTCAGAGTCGGAAGCAAAGCAGTACCTGGAGGGAGGACTCCCGCTCGTCACCCCACTCACCCTCTTGCGTAAACTCACTCTCGAATTTTTTCGTCGCGCAATCCTTAAAAAAGGCTTACTAGATGGAGATATTGGACTGATTCAATCTCTATACCAAGGATTCTCTGTCTTTGTGAGTTATGCCAAGCTCTACGAATTGCAAATAAAGAAAGATATTGAAAAACCACTATGAAAAAAGCGCTTATAGTCACTCCATATCTAGCTCATGTCGGGGGAGGGGAGAGGTATATGCTTTCAGCCGCCTCAGCCATTAGCTCCCTTGGTATGCAGGTTTACTTCGCTTGGGAAAGCGCGCAAGATATCGAGAAAATCGCCCACACCTTGGGTATCGAGCTCCCTGAGTTTCGTCTGGATAAAAGTGTTTCTTCCCTCTATTTTGCTAAAAATCCTCTCAAAATGTGGCAGGCTACACGTAACTACGACCTCGTCCTATATCTATCAGATGGTAGCATCCCTCTGCTCGGGGGCAAAAAGAATTTAATTCATTTCCAGGTTCCCTTTCACGGTGTCAACGGCAGGTCTCCCAAAAATTTTCTTAAAAAAAAGCTTATCAACAACTTTATCGTCAACTCAGGTTTTACTAAAAAAATTATTGACGCCGAGTATGGGATCTCTTCGCGGATTGTCTACCCCCCAGTCACGGAGATCGGAATGCCTCTTCATAAAGAAAACCTAATTCTTTCAGCTGGGAGATTCGAGCCTACTCTAAACATCAAAAAACAGGACGTCCTAATCGAAGCATTTAGGCAATTTTCAAATCAAAATAGTTCCTGCCAGCTTGTTCTAGCCGGCGCCGCAGGCGAGTCTAGCTCTCTTTGGGTCGACAAACTAATGGAGCAAGCTAAAGGCCTGAACATCTCTTTCGCTGTCAACGCCCCGCACGAAAAACTCCTCGATTTGTACCGCCGCGCGACTATCTACTGGCACGCGGCAGGATTTGGCGTAAATGAAAATACTGCTCCCGAACTAGTTGAGCATTTTGGAATCACAACCGCCGAGAGCATCTCCGCGGGGTGTATCCCGCTTGTAGTTCCTAGTGGTGGCCAGAGAGAAATAGTAGAAGACAACCATTTCCATTGGGAAAGTACAAATGAGTTGGTAGAAAAGAGTCTCGCCATTATTGCCGATCCTCAGCCATACCATGCCCTGTTAAGCGAAATTGACCTGACCAAATTTAGTGCTAAACAATTTACTTCTCGCCTGCGGACTATTCTAGAATGAAGCCAAAAAAATCAGTTTTCTTAACAAAAGTGTTCCTCGCCGGACTGTTGATCCGCCTTTTGGTGATGCCTTTCACCGGACATTGGGATATACGGGGGATTAACTTTGCCCTCTACAATCTTCCCTATAAAGGAGCGCTCAATGTCTATGAAATAGCTAAATCAGATCCTGTTGATTATATAGTCAATGTAAATTTTGGCCGCGAATATTTTATCTATCCACCCCTAAACTACTTTACCCTTGGCTCATTTATGGCTCTGCTCAAGCCATTTTATGGTCAGGAATTTGCCACTTGGATCAACGGCTATGGTAA
>LCPA01000012.1:26953-42252 GCA_001003385.1 Microgenomates group bacterium GW2011_GWF2_47_9
CGCTATTTATTCTTAATGAAACTGCCGTATCTGTTCTTTGACATTTGTCTACTTCTCTTACTTCGCAAATTCTTTGTTCGCGCGGGTGATAAACACAAGGTCACAAAATACTGGTGGCTCAATCCGATCGTTATTTTTCTTCCCTATATGTGGGGTCAATTTGATCTTATCCCCGCGTTCTTCGTAGTTTACGGGATTTACTATGCAGGCAAATCCCGGACCCTCCTCGCCGCCCTCCTTTTTGGGCTCGGCGCCTCCTTCAAAAATTATCCCCTGATGCTCCTCCCCCTATTGGCTATTGTAGGCGGAGAGAGATTGAGAGATATGATAAAGATTTTCCTCGTTGGCCTCTTGCCTTTTGTTGTGACAACCTTGCCCTATTGGGGGCACAAATTTTTTGTTGATACTGTCCTTGTTTCCTGGCAGTCGCAAAAAATGCTCGACTTTATGTGGGCGATAGGTGGGGATGATGGTGTGTATCCGTTTGTGATCGGCTACGCCCTAATCCTCCTCTATTGTCTCTATCGCCTTCGTGCTCGACCCCAACAGATTAGCGGTCCTGTCGCTCTCACTCTCTTATGGTACTACTCAACAACGGCCTTCCATCAACAATGGTTTATCTGGGCTTTGCCGATCCTTGTCATCTATCTTGTCAAGAACGATCACCTTTTGCACATCGGCCTCTTTGTCGTCGGGTTATTTTTTCTGCGTCTTGCCGTTATTCAGGCCGACGCTACGAGTGAACTTTTCCGCTTTCTCGCGCCAGCCTTTGAAGATATTCCCAAAACTAGAGTTATCATGGGATATATCTATGATATTCATAAATTGAGAAACATCGTCAATAGTCTTTTCCTTGGGACGACCGTTTGGTTTGGGGGTTACCTGGTGAGTCAGGAGGGTAAAAAATGAAGAAAATCTTGGTATTAATCCTCTCTTCATTTCTTATAAGTGGCTGTAACCGTCTAGAATCACATCAGCCTCTAGGAGAAACGAAACTATTTTATAAGGGCGTAGACTCGATCTCAGAGAGTTTCCAAGCCGCCAACAATAATCTAAACATCGTCTCCATTTGTATTAGAAACCCCGATAGACTTTTGACCCCTTTTACCTTCACTCTCCACGAAGCGACCCTAAGCGCTACCCCCATTCGTACTGTCAGTTTTACGGGTGGCAATATCGACAATCAGGACTGTACTCGCTTTCAATTCGAGCCAGTAACAGATTCTAAAGGCAAGTCGTATGTCGCCTCCCTCACCCCTTCACAACCAAATCTCGTTTTTCCTCGCGGGAATATTTATGTCGAAGCTCATGCTGGCAATGACTATCTTCAAGGGGAGAGCTATCTAGATTTTTCGCCCTCCCCCCACGATCTCCACTTTAAGACCAACTATTACCAGCCCCTAAAAACTGTCCTACGAGAATCTCTTACACAATTTATCGCGCGCGTTTGGCAGGACCCCATCTTTTTCTTGTTTTATCTTGTCCTCCTCACCACAACGACATATCTCTTGCTAAGAAGGAAATAGTGACTAAAAGAACTATATTTTTTGCCTGTCTCGTTTTTCTTTTTGCATTCTTGGTGCGGGCGATAGCCATCGACAACCGCGCCCCTTTCGACTGGGATCAAAACCGCGATCTTGAAGAAGTTATTAAAATACGGGGAGGTGAGGGGAGTTTGCTCGGCCCCATTGTCAAGGGGGCCGGGGGGTTTTACTTGGGGCCACTTTACTACTATCTGCTTGTCCCTAGTTTTACTCTCATGAAGGGCAACCCAAGTGCCTTACCATTAACAAGCGTCATCTTTGATAGTTTGGCCGCTGTCCTAATATTTCTCGTTTTTAAGCAACTTGGATGGGTTCGTCAAACCTTGATTACCCTTTTCTACATTTTATCTTGGCATCTTATTGAGGCTTCCCGAATATCCTGGAACGTTGCGCTGTCACCCCTCTTTATTATTTCTGTCATGGCTGTGTTAAATAACATAATCGCCTCCCGCTCGGCAAAGAATCTCTATCTATGGGGATTCTTGTTTGGCCTCTCTTTTCATAATCCCTCTTCTTACCCTTCTACATTTCAAGAAATTTGCTTACCCCTTAAAAGCCTATGCCCTGGCCTTCTTTTTTTTCTTGGCTCCACTTACCCCTCTCATCGTCTACGACCTCAATAATCATCTCCTAAATCTCAAGTTAGCAAAAAATATGTTTTTCATCCAAAAATCTCTCGAGTTTGAATTATTCCCAATGATAATTATTGCTCTGACCAAGCTTGGGAAGGTGATCTCGGGCATTATTTTTTCCCGCTTTAGTGACAATATTTACCTTGGACTTATCTGGTTTACATTGGCTTTCATTTTCCTAAGGCGAAATCCCCTTATCAAGATCGCCTCGGAAATACTTGTAATAACAACCCTCCTTATCGTCCTCTTTCATGATCCAGCCTTCCCAGAGTACTACTTTATTGCCAGCTATCTTCCCATCATTGTCATTTTTATAAACTCCCTGTTCACGCTTTCCAAGCGCGGCATAATCGCTTTCCTGATCGTGGTAGCAACTCTGGCCCTAAACCTTGCAAGCTATACGCGCCTTGACACTCCCTACAGCCTTAATGTCAAAAAACAGCTTGTTCTGTCTCTTCGCAGTCTTCCTCAACCTCTCGATATCAAAGAAGATTTTACTCCTGGGCGTGGTGGTGGGATTGGGTATCTTCTCGATTATTATTCCATTTCCCGTGATCCCAATGCCTCCTCAAAAGTTATTCTTACCGATAACGTCAACTATCCAAGTTATTTTGAAGGAGAGTTGGCCGTCGACCAAGCCCGTTTTGGGCAAATAAAAACGGCGCTCTTCGTAGTACAATAGGCCTATGAAAAACCCCGTCTTAAGCGTAGTTATCCCGTCTTGGAATAGTGAGAGCCAGATGAAACAAAATCTGAGTTACGTCTATAAGGCGGCGAGTAGGGCAGGGGCCGAGATTGTCGTCGTCGACGACGCAAGCAAGTTCGATTCTTCCTGGGCCTATCTCAAAACTCAAGTCGGGAGTTTGAGGGCTTACCGCAATAGCAAAAACCTTGGTTTTTCAGCCACAGTCAACCGTGGAGTCAAGCTTGCCAAGGGTAGGATCGTTATCCTCCTCAATACCGACGTCAGGCCGAGCGTCGACTGTTTTGTTAATTGTCTGCAAGTTTTCAAAGACAATGATGTTTTTGCCGTAGGCTTTAATAGTGGCGAAGCGTGGATGGGAGGAGAGTGGAAAGAGGGACTCTTTCACCATTTCAAAGTTGAACCGACAAAAAAAGAAAAAGATCTCTCCCCTTCACTTTGGGCTTCGGGTGGGCAAGCGGCTTTTGATAAGCAAAAATGGCTCGCCCTTGGAGGGATGAATCTTTTATACAAACCTTTTTACTGGGAAGATACTGATCTTGGGTATAGCGCCTGGAAGCGTGGCTTTAAGGTGGTTTGGTCACCCAAATGTCGCGTAGTGCACGACCACCAGAAAAGCGTCATTGCCAACAACTTCACCAAAGAATTTGTCTTGGAAACGGCGCAAAGAAATCAGTTTCTTTTTGTCTGGAAAAATATTAGTGATCCAGCCTATCTCATGAATCATATCTTAAAAATCCCCTCATTTTTAATTCACTATCCACGCCCTTTTATAAATGCTCTCTTCAAACTCCCAGAAGTTCTTCGGCAACGCGCCTTGCACAAAAAATATTGGGTCCGCTCTGATCGGGAAATCCTACAGCTATGGGAGCGGTAAAAAAGGCGCTTCTCTTCTTCCTTGGTCTTCGTCTTCTTGCCGTCCCCGGTTGGTTTTTTCTTTACGAACGCTTTGCTCCCCTCGACTTCATCGCACCCATCTTCAAGGACAACTTTCTTTTTTGGTCATTCGCCAATTTTGACGGCGAACACTATCTCTCGATCGCCAAATTCGGCTATCAGGTCCGCAACGGTTTCCCCCAATATGCTTTTTTCCCGCTTTATCCACTTATGATCAAAATGTTCTCCTTTGTCGTACGCGACTATTTACTTGCAGGCCTAGCAATCTCTTTCATCAGTCTCGCCGCAATTCTCTACTTCGTACCCAAAAAACTTCATCTTCCTATTCTCCTTGCTCCGGGAGCAGTATTTCTCACCGCAGTCTACACAGAGCCGCTCTTTCTGGCACTCGCGGCGGCAACTTTCTATTATGCCAATCGGAAAGACTGGACCAAGAGTGTCATCTTCACGGCGCTTGCAACAGCAACAAGAGTCAATGGAATCTTTCTCGCCGCGTTTCTTCTCGCCACACTTTGGCAAAACCGAGTCAGCCTAAAAAAAATCCTAGGATACGCGATCGTCTCTATTTCGGGGCTTGTTTCGTATATGCTATATCTCTTTATAACCACAGGTTCTGCCCTTTCCTGGTATCATGCGCAAGCCTATTGGGGAAAAGCCGAAGCTACTTCGCCCCTTACAACTGCCGAAAGCTACTTCCGGGCAGTCACTTTCG
This sequence comes from Microgenomates group bacterium GW2011_GWF2_47_9, assembly GCA_001003385.1. Lineage (GTDB taxonomy): Bacteria > Patescibacteriota > Microgenomatia > UBA1400 > UBA12108 > LCPA01. The sequence continues at coordinate 31,442 of LCPA01000012.1, forward strand.
AATTTAAACCAGATCTTGTTCACCTGGTAGTCGTCTTTGAAGTAGCTATCACTCTCTGGGCGATATTCCTTACCCTTACCGTAATTCGTAAACGCTTGCTCTCTCCCCCTTACTACCTATATTTACTAGGTAATCTAGCTATGCCCATCTTGACTGGGAGTCTAGGGAGTATGCCCAGGTTTTTCCTTATCCTTTTCCCCTCATACATCGCGATAAACACCTTCAGTCCCAATTGGCGAAAACTTGTATATACTGTTTCTAGTTCTATTATGATTATAGGAGTGATTCTCTTTACAAGAGGTCATTGGTTTGCATGAAAATTATTTTTCGCCACAAACTACTGCTGATCATCCTTCTAGCTACTTTCCTGCGTCTTTCATTTCTTGGCCATGTCCCACCCGCGCTTAACTGGGACGAAGTCTCGATGGGGTACTCGGCTTACTCAGTTTTAGAAACAGGGATGGACGAGTGGGGCGAAAAGCTACCCCTCTTTTTCCGCTCCTACGGAGAGTGGAAATCTCCTCTTTATATCTATTTGCTAGCCCCATTTATTAAAATCTTTGGCCTTACTCCCCTAGGGGTCAGACTGCCTAGCGCGATAGCGGGTGTCCTAAGCGTTTACTTGACTTATCTTCTGGGCAAGAAAATTTATTCTCACAACGTCGGACTATACGCCTCCCTTTTTTTGGCTGTGAGTCCTTGGGCGCTTATGCTTTCTCGACCTGGCTTTGAGGCAAACCTCTCGCTCACCCTAACCCTTCTTGGCACGTACTTTCTTTTAAACCATGAGAGAGGGATTAAGTGGATCTTCGCTAGCGCTCTCTTTTTTGGCCTTGCCCCCCATGCTTACAATAGTGCCAAAGTCGTCGTGCCACTCCTAGTCATCTTTCTTCTATATCAAACCAAGCTATACAAGAATCTTAAAAGTCTCCTCACCTTACTAGTCATCCTTTTCGCCTTTGCATTACCCATCCTCTATAATCTCACCTCCGGCGTCGCTCAGGCAAGGTTAGGGCAAGTCGGTGTCACAACAGATACGAAGGCCATAGGAGAATTTTATGAGCTTAGGCAATCTTTCCCAGCGGGGACCGGCAAACTAGTCATCAACAAACTGACCTTTAGTATGTATAAAGTCGCCAACAACTGGCTCTCATATTTTTCTCCCTCCTTTCTTCTAACCAAAGGTGGCTCACACACAGAACATAGCCTGCCATACCATGGCGTGTTGTATTTTTCTGAGTTTATTCTGATCATGCTTAGCTTATTTGTTCTAAAGAAGGGGAAATCCTCTCATTTTCTGCCCCTAGCGTTTATCGCTATTGGCTTTTTACCAGCCGCCGCAACCCGTGACGAAGGACATGTCTTACGTAGCATCCTCACTCTCCCAGGATGGCAATTGCTAGCAGGGTACGGTCTAGCCAACATCGCACGCGACAAGGCAAAATGGTTGAAATTACTTTTTGTCGCCGAAGCAGTTATCTTTCTTAGTGCCTACTTCTTTCTATATCCCAAGGTATATGCTCGTGACTGGCAGTATGGACACAAAGAAGTCGCAGAGTACCTAGCTCTTGAAGAAAACTCATACGACAAGATAGTTATGACCAAGTGGTTTGGCGAACCTCAGTTATTTCTTGCCTTCTACAACCGCTGGGACCCCGCGATCTATCAACACCAAAATATCCCCAATCTCCGTTACGCGCTGGAAGGACGGATGTGGCTTGATCAATTGCCCGAGTACCAAATGGGCAAATATACTTTCAAATATCTCGAATGGGACAAAGAATCACAGGATTCTAAGACATTATACATCGGCAAGTTTGATGATTTTGGCGCCACCGCCCGCATTCTAAAAACTATCCATCGTCCCGACGGATCGATTGCCTTTATTATCGCGACCGGCACAAAATAGGATATACTAGTTGGCATGAGAGATCAAAAGCTGAGTGTTGCTCTTGCTGTTTACAACGAAGAGGACAATCTCGCCGCCTGCCTAGAGACTATAAAAGACATTGCCGATGAAATTGTTGTTGTCGATGGAAACTCGAAAGACAAAACCGCCGAAATTGCCGAACATTATCACGCCAAGGTAATTAAAGTCGAAAACAAAGCCAATTTTCATATCAACAAGCAGATGGCAATTTCTGCCTGCCAGTACGATTGGATCCTCCAGTTGGACGCCGACGAAAGGGTGACCAGTATGCTCGCTCGCGAAATTCGTCAAATCTGCGACTCACCGCTTGACAATGCGATGAGTGCCTACTATCTAAAGAGGCGGAATTATTTTCTTGGTCGTTGGATGAATAAAGGCGGGATGTACCCCGACCCCGTCATCCGGCTATTCCAAAAAGGCAAAGCTCATTTGCCCCAAGCAAACGTTCACGAGCTAATGACGGTCAACGGGTCAACCGGTTGGCTCAAGGAAGATCTACTTCACATTGCCGATCCCACCTTCGCGCGTTATCTTAAAAGGTCAAACCGCTACACCACTCTTCAGGCAGAAGCCTGGTTTAAAGAGGGGAAAATCAAACTAACTGCAGGAACTGCCTTCCTCTATCTTTTCGCGAAACCGCTCCTGCGGTTTCTTGAAATATACGTTCGCCACAAGGGTTTTATGGACAAACTCCCCGGACTTATTTTTGCCTATTATTCCGGGCTTCATATTGCCAGTTCCTACGTCAAATACTTTGAGTTCAAGTCTACTCAAAAACAGCCCGACATCCTACGAGATTGGGAATGAAGAAATACCTTCCCCTTTTTTTAGTTTTGCTTTTCGGTATTATTTTCTCGTTTCAACTCCTTCTCCCGGGGTTCATGGATACGCATGACGGAATTTGGCACACAGAGAGGATCCTTAGCATGTCTGCCATGCTTAAACTCGGACAATTTCCGGTCAGATGGAGTTTCGGGCTCGACAATGGCTTCGGCCTGCCGGTCTTTAACTTTGTTTACCCATTCCCATACTACCCAATGTCGATCCTATCAATGTTGGGAGTAGGGGTGACGGCGGTTCTAAAGTTAACTAATTTTGCCTTTTATCTTTTGGGCGGGGTCGGAGTTTACTTCCTTTTTCCGCACAAAAATCGCTTTCTTTCGAGCGCTGTTGCCATCCTCTATCTCCTAACCCCGTATCAATTTTTGGATATTTTTGTTAGAGGCGCATTAGGAGAAGTCGTGGTGCTTGGCCTTATCCCCTGGGTGTTATTAAGCCTCAAGGGCATTGCCAACCAGAATAAAATTAGTTGGTACAGCCCGATTCCCTTATTTCTCACGCTTATTTCGCACAACTTCTTGGGGGTACTCTTTCTTTTCCTCGTTTTGTATTTAACGATCTTTGTCTATGTCAATAAGAAAAAGATAATTAGGAGTATTCTCATCTCCCTGGGTCTCGCCGGGTTTTTTCTGATTCCTATGATCTTCGAGAGGAATCTTCTCCTATCGGCGCCTCCCGACCTGCCCAATGCCCAATTTGACAACCACTTTGTTTATGCAAAGCAATTACTCTACTCTGCCTGGAACTACGAAGGCTCACTCCCAGGGGCCAACAACTCTGAAATATCCTATCAACTAGGATTATCGAACATCTTTATTCTGATTTTAGCCATCTACTTTTTACTCAGAAAGAAAAACGAACCCGAATCAATCCTCAAAGTGTACCTATTTGCAATCTTTTCCTCGCTTTTTCTCACCCTCTCTATTTCCGCTTTTATTTGGGGCCTATTCCCGCCTCTTAAGATCATTCAGTTTCCCTGGCGGTTACTGGCTATTTCAGCCATTCTAATCCCCTATATTAGTTATTTTGCGTTTTCAAGTGTTAGGTCAAAATGTCAAAACTTTATTATCTTGCTCACAATCGCACTTGCAGTCATTAATGTCTGGCCATACCGCCATCCCATAAGGACTCTTACGAGCGCTGAATTTATGAATCTACACTACGCCTATGCCCAAAAATTTGCCTCCGCCTATCGGTACGAATTAACCCCCATTTGGGCGCCAAACGAAAGATCGCGTCCAACTGAGATTTTGGCCCCGGGTGCGGGGGCCGAACTTCGCGATGTTCATGAAGGAGAAGAGAGAATCTCCTTTGTTGCCGAGGCAGAGGAGGGTAGCCAAGTCGTAATTTACAGGAATTACTTTCCCTCCTGGCAAGTAAAAATCGACGGTGCTCGCCAGGCTCTTGAGCCTGCCCAGGACGGCTCGATTATGCTCACTCTTAAAGAAGGGATTCACGCCTACGAGCTGTATCTTGGCAGTACTATTGTTCAAAAACTAGGCAACCTTACGACAATCATCTCATTTCTTGTTATCATCTATCTAGCACTCTATAAAAAACATGAATAAAATACTCATTCTTATCCTCTTGGTCGCGGCCCTCTTTCGGTTTGTGGGAGTCACACAGTCCCCCCCGGCACTCAACTGGGATGAAGCCTCGATTGGGTATAATGCGTACTCGATTTTGAAAACAGGCAAAGACGAATGGGGCGAGTTTCTCCCTCTTAATTTTCGTGCCTTTGGCGAACAAAAACTCCCCGGCATGATCTATGCCTCTATTCCTGGAATTGCCATTTTTGGTCTAAACGATTTTGGTGTTCGGGTCACACCTGCCCTGCTCGGCGTCCTCTCGGTATACCTTATCTATCTTCTCGCGTATAAGATTTTTGCAAAAAAAGAGCTCGCCCTCGCCTCAGCTTTTCTTCTTGCCATCTCTCCTTGGGCGGTTCACTTTTCCCGCGTTGCCTTCGAAGCGGGCCTCGCCCTCGCGCTCACCCTACTTAGTCTCTATTTTCTTGTCCTTGCCGGATCCAAGCCGAAGTACTATTGGTTATCTCTCATTTTTGCTATTTTCGCGCTCTACACCTATAACAGCGTGAGAATCCTCCTCCCGCTCCTCCTTTTTGCCTATCTAATAAATGGGGTAATTAAGTTTACCGGAAAGACCAAGAAGACTCTTCTCTTGGTACTTGTCGTTGGCTTCGTTCTGTCGCTTCCCATCCTTTTTAGTCTCGCAACCAAAGAGGGGAGAGTGAGGTGGGGTACTCTCTCCATAATGAGCCAAAAGTCGTTCGTTGACGACATTGCCGAAAGTCGTGGGTATACCACCTTGCCCTCAATTCTTCCTCGCCTCATTCACAACAAGCCAACCCATTTTGTCTACAAATTCCTTCATAACTACATCTCTACTTTTTCCAGCGAATTTTTATTCCTCAAAGGTTCCTCAAACACACAAAGGTCTGTTCAGGAAATGGGGCTCTTATATCTTTTTGAGCTTCCTTTGCTTGTTGTCGGTCTCTTTGAGCTTGGGTCAAAAGGAGGGAGTAAAATCTCAAAAGCCTCCAAAATCATCATGCCTTTCTTCCTGCTCGCCCCCGTTCCATCGGCTCTCACTATCGACGCCCCCTCCTCGGTCCGCACTCTCTCCCTCCTCCCGGCCCTCATTCTCGTCGAGTCACTTGGCTTCATGAAGCTTACCCGCTGGTTTGCAGGTAAAAAACTGGTTGTTAGGGCTGTGGTAGTTGGGTTTGTTCTTTGGAGCATCAGCTACTTTGCCTACAAACTATGGTTTGTTTACCCCAAAAAATATGCCGACGACTGGGCCTATGGCTATAAGCAAGCCTACAGCTGGGTTTACTCTCAGTACGCTAGTGTCGACAATATCTACATCACCAGTAAATATGGCGAGCCCCACATCTTTGCTCTTTTTTACGGCCAAATTGATCCCAAGCTATATCATTCCTACGACGTAAAATACTCGACTGATCCGTTGGGATGGATTCATGTCTACAGCTTTGACAAGTTCCATTTTACGGGTTTTACGGGACTTGAAACGCCTGAGGAAATTCAAGCTAGGATTCCTGGCAAAAACCTCCTCTTAACCAGTTTTGCAATTCTCCCGAACGATCTTAAAAGAGACTACGAACTAAAAGCCCCCAACTGGAAAGTCATGTTCGAAGGTACGCTTATCGATGGCGAGGTCTCAAACTGATTTTTGAAACAAAATACGCTCCTATAAGTACAAGGATCCCGACTCCGACCATCCTAAATTCCGGCAGTTCCCCTCGCCACACATTGCCCAAAAATTTGCCCGGTCCATAAGGAGTTCCTTCGTACATCACGGTCTGTACTGCCCCAAGCCCTGCCGTCCCCACCGAAAAAAACAAGCTGACAAAGTACACGAGACGCCAGAACTTGGTCTGCTTTTCCCTGAGAAAAAATGGCCAGCCTAGAGCAAGTATCGGTAGTATCGTCAGCAAATATCTGGGTCCATACTGGAATCCGCCATATGTTTCCTGTAACGAGATATGAAGAATCTGCGCGAGCGGGACTGCAATCATAAGGAGCTTTAGGGCAGGCTGTTTTTTCCCTGCATAAAGGATCCCCCATATAGCAAGTAAGTAGACTGGTGAATACGCCCACAATGAGCTCTCTGGACTAACGAGATAAAACCATAAATGACTCCCAAAGTTGTTGAGATCAAAAACAGGGATTGTGTCACTCACTTTTCCGGCGAGATTGGGGAAGTTAAGAATATGCCCAAATTCAAGATAGTTAAAGACGAGTGATGGGATAAGTCCCCCTACAAGCCCAAAGAGATAATTTTTGACCTCCCGCATGTTTTTTCTTATCAAAATGATCCCCAACATCACTATGGGGAAAGTTACCGGCAACATCGAGAAAAACAGGGTCAACCCAGCCAAAACTCCGCTCAAAAAGACGAGGGTCGGGGGCTGTTTTTCATCCAAATATCGAAAAAAGATGTACACGGCCAAAAATTCAAAGAACATCGCGTAAATATCGTGGTGCATTACGCCTGCGTAAGGCCAAACTATACTCGCGAATGAGAAAGTGATCGCGCTAAGCGTGGCAATCTTCTCGCTTCCCGTAAATTTTTTCGCCATTAAATAAAGAAGTGCCGACACCGTTCCCACCATCACAGTCGATGTAAAGAGGGTGATAATATGCACGGCGTAATCGTAGTGGTTAACAAAATTGATGTTTAAAGCTCTTAAAGGCCGATAGACCAAGCTTCCCAAAACGGCCTGCCCCGGCTGTTTCATGGGGTAGACCGCGCTCCCAAACCGGAAAGTCTCATCCCCCTCGACCAAGTTAAACCCGGGGAATACCTGGTCACGTAGAGCAAAGGTTTCCTGTTCACTAAGTCCCGCGATGACTGCCGTCTGGAGGGAAAAATACCGCGCGTTCCACGAATTCATGGTCATTAGGTAAACTCCGACAGTAAAAAGGAAAATAGAGAAGGCGCGCATTATTCTAGTATAATGCATCCACATGAAGATAGTCTTTTCTTTGCGACCCATGCAAACATCAAGCAAAAATCGCGGTATCGGCTCTTACACCCGCGAGCTCATTAACGCCCTAGCAGTCCTCAATAAAGAGGACAAAATCATTCCCACATCTCATGATTATTTTTCCCTGGGGGCAGACCTGGTCCACTTCCCCTTCTTTGACCCATTTTTTCTTACTTTGCCCCTGCGCCGTCCCCTCCCCACCGTCGTCACGATCCACGACCTAATTCCTCTCAAATACCCTTCTCATTTTCCGCGTGGCTTGAAAGGGGAAATAAAATGGCGGCTCCAAAAACTAAAGGTGAAGGGAGTTGAACATATCGTGACTGACTCCCAAGCTTCAAAGCAAGATATTATTAGGATTTTGGGGGTTAGCAAAGACAAGGTAACTGTAATCCCGCTCGCCTCAGCGAGCGATCCTTTAGAAAAAAGCATGATTCCCAAAGTAAAACTCGCCTACAGTCTCCCCGAGCGTTTTATCCTTTATGTGGGTGACATCAACTGGAACAAAAATGTTGTTGGTCTCATCAATAATTTTTCTCGCCTTGATTCAAAATCAACCCATCTAGTCTTGGTCGGCAAATCTTTTGTGGGACCCATTGTCCCCGAACTTCGCGCCATAAAACGCGCCATCAGCAAATCACAAAGTAAAGACCGCATCCATTTAATCGGCTACGTTCCCTCACATCACTTGCCGGCCGTCTATCGGCTTGCCGACATCTACTGCCAGCCGTCACTTGATGAAGGATTTGGGTTGACGCTACTTGAAGCCATGAAGGTCGGCTGTCCGGTAGTGTCTAGCGATAGGGGTAGCTTGAAAGAGGTTGGAGGTCCCGGGGCCCTTTACTTTGATCCCGAGAAAAACATGCTTGCGGCCTTAAACAAAGCGCTTAGTTCTAGGGCGCTTCGCGCCAAGCTAAGTGCCTTGGGCACCAAGCGGTCCAAAGAATTCACCTGGGAGAAGACGGCGACCCTTACTCATAAAGTCTATGAAAAAGTCCTTCGGGGTCGCTAAAGTATTCCTGGTCCTCCTGTTGTGGATCGGGCTTTTACATCTCGTCGCCAAGCTTAGTCTCTATGCGCCTCAATCAATCGATTTTCCCTACTATAATACCGATCTTGCGCGATACACCCGGGCCGAGGCTATTTGGGCTCACTTTGACGGGATCCACTACTTGCGCCTGGCAAGCTACGGCTACCGCGACACCGGCACACAAGCATTTTTTCCCATCTATCCAGCTCTAGTTTCCGCTCTTAAAGGGATAGGACTCTCACCTCTTTATTCGGCCCTCCTAATAAGCTATTGCTCGTTATTTTTTGCTATCTGGGGAATTAGAGTCCTTTTTCCCTCACGTTTTTGGCCGACTTTCCTGACCCTACTATTATTCCCAACCAGTTTTTTCTTGGTTTCCGTCTACACAGAATCACTCTTTCTTGCCCTCGTCATTTGGTTCTTTGTTTTTCTTAAAGCCAAAAAATGGGGGGTGGCCGCTCTTCTTTCGGGTATTGCCTCGGGAACCCGGCTCGTTGGGATCTTGCTCGCGCTAAGCCTCGCGGTAGAATTTTTTAGGAGCTACGGCCCAAAAGCTTTTAAGCGCCCGAGCTTACTTTTACTACTTCTTCTTTCTTGCGGAGGGCTCATTGGCTATATGTGGTTTCTCCTCGTTCGCTTTCAAGATCCCTTTATGTTTTTTCATGTTCAGCCCATGTTTGGGGCCGGACGGTCGGGGAGCGAGATTATTCTATTACCTCAAGTAATCTATCGATATCTCAAGATGATCTTTACCGTTGATAGTACTACTTTGCTATATCAAAGGGTCTGGCTAGAACTTATGACAACTCTCGTCGCTATCTATCTGCTTTTAAAATTTTCTAGCCGGATCAATCCTCCTTCCGAACCTAACCGGGAGTCTTTCTTCCATGCCCCGCTACGCCTTGGTCCTTGTTCCTTTCTTGGTTGCAGGCTCACGCCCACGCCTTGTCCTTATCCCTTTTGGTCTTCTCCTTATCTATCTATTTTCTGTTTTCGCCTCCGGCCAGTTTGTGGCATAATAAATAGGTGCAAAAAAGGGAGAGAATAAATCTTGTTTTTGGCTTGGTTCTCGTACTCACAACTCTCTTGGTCGTCTTTTTCCGGTTTTATCGTTTGGGCTCTGTCCCACAAGGGCTAACCAAAGACGAATCCTATTATGGCTATGATGCCTACTCAATTCTTAAGACGGGGAGGGACATCTGGGGCAGGCACTTGCCGCTATATTTCAAGTCGACCGGCGAGTACAAAATGAACCTAACTTATCTCATGGTGCCGGGGGTCAAATTATTCGGGCTAAGCGAAATGACGGTTCGCCTCCCTTCTGCGGTTTTCGGCCTTTTGACCTTGTTCATTCTCTTTCTTACCCTTCAAAAATTCTTTAGTAACCGCCCTCTTAGTCTTGCCCTTACTGCCGCCTACGCCTTCTCTCCCCTTAGCTTTGGCATGAGTCGTCTATTTTACGAATCCAATACCGGACTTTTCTTTATCGCTCTTGCGCTCCTTCTGGTCTTTAACAAACGATTCACGCTCTCTGCTATATTTTTTGCCTTGTCTGGATATCTTTACAATCCGTACCGCTATATCGGACTCATTCTCTTAGTGCTCGCCCTTGCTCTTCACTATTATTTTGGCCGTAAGGATTCTCGCCCCGTCAGACGACTCTTGCCCCTCGCGATTTATCTCCTTATTTTCTCCCCCCTCGTTATCTTTGGGACGCCAGGAGGGAGTCTCAAAAGATTGGGCGAAGAGCTCACTCTTCAAAAAACGAGCTATGAAATGAAAATTAATGACATGCGGGCTAACTGCCTCCTCAACTTCAAAAGTCCCACGCTTGCCAAACTTTGCTATCCCTTTTGGAATAAAGTTGTTTTACACACTAGCATGTCAGCCAGTTCGTTTCTGCGTCCACTTTCCCCGGAAATCCTATTCCTCGAAAATCAAAATGAATACGTAATTCCCAAAGGCTACGGCGTCTTCCAAAGCTTTCTTTTACCTTTTTATTTTCTCGGTCTTATTTGGCTATTTGGCTTTGCCAAGCTTAAGCCTCTTGGAGACTTTGAGCGCTTACTCATCCTATTTGGCATCATTGCCTCAAGTGGGATCGTCGCCTCGACCGGGAATATCGAAATCTACCGCCATCCGGTCCTCATGTATCTTATTTATCTTAGTATGAGTTGTGGCGCCTATCTTTTTCTGTCGTTTGTCCTACAGCAAAAACGGGCGGTCAGGATCACTATCTCGATATTTTTCTTTGCTTTAGCCTCGTTTCAGATTACCAAGTACCTCCTGACTTATCACCTATACACCCAGAAATTGCCGCTCCTCTTCTCCTACGACGTCAGGGAAATATATGAGTACTTGGAAACAAAAAAAGATTATCAGTTTATCGTTGATCGCAAATTTCACGGCCCAATTACCGCGAGCTTTTTTTGGGCGACCGACCCCGCCTACTACCAAGAAAATATCGTCTGGACCGACCC